>NZ_JBHWIY010000001.1:318285-402425 GCF_042731715.1 Streptomyces sp. NPDC059832
GTGTCAGCCGTTCTTGGTTCGTCCCGGTTGGGGGGGGGGGTGGAACGGCGGACACTGCGCTGGGCGGGTGGGGGGAAAGGGGGGGCGGGGGGGCCGCAGCAGTCCCCGCTTCCCCCGCTGCTTTCGCTTCTGCCGCGCGCCATCTGTCACCGGGACACGCGCGAAGCCCTGGACCGCCCCGAGGGCTTCGTGGGGCCGGGACGCAGGGCGAGGGCGATCAGGAGCCCCGTTGCCGCGAACCCGGCGCCGGTGGTGAACCCGGCGGACATGGTGTCGGCGAAGTCGGCGTACCCCGCGGACGCGGTGACCAGCAGCGCGATGCACAGCGAACCGCCGATGGCCTGGAGCGCGTTGAGGACGCTGCCTGCCGAACCGAGCTCCTGGGGCCGCAGCCCGGAGGTGGCCAGCACGGTCGCCGGAACCACACAGAACGTCATACCGGCGCCGAGCAGGACCAACGAGGGCAGCACACCCGTCAGATACGGATCCTCGTACCGCAGCTGCGCCAGCCACAGGTTCTCGACGGCGAGCGCGGTGGCCCCGATGGCCATCATCGGCTTCGGTCCCAGGGCCCGCTCGATCCGCGGGGCCGACGCCGCGGTGGCGGCCATCGCCAGCGGTACCGGCAGCAGCGCGAAGGCGGCCGTGAGCGCCGACCAGCCGTGGTGCTGCTGGAAGAACTGGCTGAGGAAGAAATACGCGCCGATCAGGGCGCCGGGCAGCACCAGCATGCTGCCGAACGCCAGCGCCCGGTTCCGGTCCTTGAACAGAGCGAGCCGCACGATGGGCTGATCCGTACGCCGCTGCGAACCGATGAACAACGACAGCAGCGCCAGACCGGCCAGCAGCGGCCCCGCCACCCGCGCGGAACTCCATGGGTGTTCGCCGGCCTGCGACAGTCCGTACACCACCGCGCCCAAACCCGCTGCGGAAAGCAGTGTGCCGCGCAGGTCGAAGCGTCCACGGACCCGCTCCGTCTCCGCGATGACGCGCGGTGCGAGCAGCACGATCGCCAGCCCCACCGGCACGTTCAGCAGCACCAGCCAGCGCCAGGAGCCGACCGAGCCCAGCGCACCCGCCAGCAGCAGGCCGCCGGCCGTGGAGGACGCGCCGACCGCCGTGCAGAGAGCGATTGCCCGCTTACGGGCGGGACCTTCGGGGAACGTGGCGAGCATCAGTACGAAGCCATTGGCCGCGGCGAACGCGGCCCCCGCCCCCTCCACCACGCGTACGGCGATGAGCATCTCGCCCCCGGTGACCCCGGCCCGTGCGGCGGCCGCGGCCGTGAACAGGCCCACGCCCGCGACGAACATCCGGCGCCGCCCGAGGATGTCTCCGGCCCGGCCACCGAGCAGCAACAGTCCGCCGAAGCTCAGCAGATAGGCGCCGATCACCCAGGACGAGACAAGCGCCGACAGTCCCAGATCGGCCCGGATCCCCGGCAGCGCGATGTTCATGATGGGGTCGTCGAGCTGGATCATCGCGTTGCAGCCGGCGATGACGGCGAGCGCGAGTCCGGGCCTGGGCCTGGGCCCGGACCTGGGCCGCCGGCCGGGTTCCGTCGGCGTGGCGACCGGCACCTCCAGCGGGGACTCGGACACAGACGCGGACATGAACTGCCTCCCGTGGTACCTGGACCCAATGACCACGGCACGGTCTCAGGAAACGCTGGAGCAGCGTTCGAGACCAGGAGGAGAGGGGGAGAGGGAGGAGGGGAGTGGGAGGAGAGAAGGGAGAGGGAGGAGA
Source organism: Streptomyces sp. NPDC059832 (assembly GCF_042731715.1). NCBI lineage: Bacteria > Bacillati > Actinomycetota > Actinomycetes > Kitasatosporales > Streptomycetaceae > Streptomyces > Streptomyces sp. NPDC059832. Next base: position 320,032 of record NZ_JBHWIY010000001.1, read on the forward strand.
GGGGGCGGCGGGCGGTTACGCCGGACCGGGAGTGTCCGGATAACGGTGAGCCGACGTCCCGAGCTGGTCACCACCGCGAGCTGAGCGCACCCTCACACACTCAGTGGCCATGACCACCACGACCTACCAGAGGCTGATCGACCTGCTGGGCGAGAGCCACGCCCGCTACCGCCTCATCGACCACGCCCCCGAGGGCCGCACCGGCCCGGCCAGCGTGCTCCGCCGCCATCCCCTCGCCCAGGCGGCCAAGTGCCTGGTCGTACGGGTGGCCCTGGGCCGCAAGGCGCGCCGCTACGTGCTGGCCGTGATACCCGGCGACCGCAGGGTCGACCTCGACGGCCTGCGCGATCTGTACGGCGGCATCGAGGCGTCCTTCGCCGCCCGCGATGTCGCCGAGGACCTGGCCGGCAGCGTGAGCGGGACCGTCATCCCGTTCGCCTTCCACCCGGAGCTCGAACTGCTCGCCGACCCGGCCCTCCTGGCCCACGACGAGATCTACTTCAACGCCGCCCGCCTCGACCGCTCGGCGGCCCTGGCCACGGCCGACTATCTGAGACTTGCCGCCCCTCGGGTGCTCCCGATCGCCCAGCCCCGGGAGGTGCCCGCCGCCCTCGCCGTCTGAGGCCCGCACGCATCGGAGTGTGGACCGGAGCACGGACCGGAGTGCGGACCGGCACGGAGGAGGGTGCGGGCGGCCGCGCCCGCTCCGCTCCGGCCGCCCCTACTGTGCGACGGCCGCGGCGTGAGCGCTCTTCTTGCGTGCGCGGTAGCGGCCGCCTTGATCTTGTTGCCGCAGGACTCCATGCCGCACCACTGCCGCCGCATGCCCCGGGAGCGATCGATGTAGATACGGGTGCACTCGGGATTGCCGCACTCCTTGAGCAGGGGTACGTCCGGCCCGCTCAGGAGCTCGACCGCATGGCGCGCCACGGTGGACAGGGCCTCGTCCGGCGTCGCTTCCGTCCAGCGCTCCCGAGGCGGTGAGCAGGGGTGCCGCGGGCGGCTTGCGCGCCGCGCCGTTCAGCACTTCCAGTGCCTCGTCGGCGTACTCCTCACCGAGTCGACGGGCCGTGACCAGTACGTAGACGGCCTCCCGTACGGCCTTCGTGCGATCGACGTCGGCCTGGTCGCCGGGGGGAGACCGCGTCGACGATGCCGGATTCCAGGTACCACGCCCGCAGCCGTTCCGGCGTCACGAACATGTCGAACCGCACCGAGCGCCGTGCCCGGAGTGTCGCGGCGAAGTCGAGCGCCGGGTTTCCGCATACGAAGACATGATCCAGATTCACATCACCAATCCGGCAGGTGACTATCGCGTCAGCAAGGCTCCCCCGTGTGCTCCCGGCCGGAGCGCAGCCGGATCTCGCGGCCCTGCCAGCGGCTGCGCAGCCAGCGGTCGTGGCTGGCCAGGACGATCGCGCCGGGCCCGGTGCCCAGGGCGGCCTCCAGCTCGTCGCACAGTCGCGGGGACAAGTGGTTCGTGGGCTCGTCGAGCAGCAGCAGCTCCGGTGGACGCGCCACCAGGAGCGCCAGCGCGAGCCGACGGCGCTGACCGACCGACAGCCGTCCGACCGGCTTGTCCAGATCCGCCTCGTGCAGCAGACCCAGCGAGCCCAGTGGGACCGCCTCCGCCCGCTCGGCGCCGAGCGAGCGCGCGTAGGTCTCGCGCCCGGTCCGGTCGGGCCGGCCGAACACGGTGTCCTGGGCCAGCAGACCCACCGTCAGCCCCGGCCGCCGCCTTACGTCGCCCTCGGCCGCGAGCCGCCCGGCGAGCACGGACAGCAGGGTCGATTTGCCCGCACCGTTGCCTCCCGTGACGAGGAGGCGCTCGGTCGCCGGTACGTCCAGGCACGCGACGGCCAGCCGGCCCGGCACCCGCACATCGCGCAGGGAGACGAGAGCGTCGTCCACCGGCTCCCCGCCCACCGGCTCCCCGTTGAGCGGCTTCCCGCCGAGCGCGGTGACGGCCAGCACGGTGCCGTGGAAACGCAGCGGCTGCGGCGGCTCACCGACCCGCCTGCGCTCCAGTCCGTCCAGCCTGCGGGTGACATTGCGCACCCGCCGGGAGATCTGGCTCTGCACCCGGCCGCCCCGGTGGCCATATCCCATCTTCTCGTTGTCGCGCCGCTCCCGGTCGGGCGCTACGCGGTGCGCGGTCACCCCGGCCGAGTGGCGCAGCGCCGCCAGCTCCTCCTGCTCCTCGGCGTACCGCCGTTCCCAGCGTTCCCGCTCGGCGCGCTTCTCGGCCAGGTAGGCGCTGTAGTTGCCGCCGTGGCGGACCGGGCCGTCCATGGCCGGATCGAGGTCGATCAGATCCGTGCACACGGCGTCGAGGAAGGCCCGGTCGTGGCTGGCCACCACGACGACCCCGGGCAGGCCGCGCACCTGCTCCTCCAGGAACGCGGCGGCGCCGTCGTCGAGATGGTTGGTCGGCTCGTCCAGCAGCAGTGCCGAAGGGCGCCGGACCAGCAGAGCGGCCAGCGCCAGGCGACCGCGCTGCCCGCCGGAGAGAGAACCGAGCGCCCGGTCGTGCCGGAACGCACCGAGGCCGAGCCCGTCGAGCACGATCGCGGCACGCCGGTCCGCGTCCCAGACCTCCCGCTCCTGGGCCTGTTCGAGCCGCCGGCCGTACGCGTCGAGCAGCTCGGCGTAGCCGGGGGAGTCCTGCGGGACGTGGGCGAGCCGCTCGGTGAGACGTTCGAGCTCGGCCAGATCGTCGCGGGCCTCGCGCAGCGCTTCGTCCAGCACGTCGGCGATCGTCGACGTGTCGTCGAACGGCATCTCCTGGTGCAGGAAGCCCAGGTCGGCCGGGCGCGTGACGGTCCCGGCATCGGGTTCGTCCACGCCGGCGAGCAGGCGCAGCAGCGTCGACTTGCCGACGCCGTTCTCCCCGATCAGCCCGATGCGGTGGCCGGGGGAGGCAGTGAGGGAGACGCCGTCGAGGACCCGTTTGCTCCCCAGGGTGCGGACGAGGTCGGATGCGAGCAGGGCCGGTCGAGACATGGTGGTCCACCTGACGTGATCAGTGTTCGGCCCGCCGGGTGGTGACCCACCTCGGGCGCGGGCCCGGTCGGCACGTCAGCGGCTCACACCTCGGGCGCCCCCGTCTCCGCCAGCTCACCGCCGGCCAGCCGCAGCCACCGGGCCACACCGATCCGGGCCAGAAAACGCTCGTCGTGGCTGACCACCACGAACGCCCCCCGGTACGAGCCCAGCGCGCTCTCCAGCTGGCCCGCGCCGACCAGGTCGAGGTTGTTCGTCGGCTCGTCCAGGAGCAGCAGCTGCGGAGCGGGTTCGGCGCACAGAACACAGGCCAGGGTGGCGCGCAGCCGCTCGCCGCCGGACAGCACCTCGACGGGCAGATGGGCCCGGGGACCCCGGAAGAGGAAGCGGGCGAGCAGGTTCATCCGCTCCGCCTCCGGCCGGTGCGGCGCGAACGCGGTGAAGTTCTCGGCGACGGTACGGTCCGGGTCCAGCAGGTCCAGCCGCTGCGAGAGGTAGGCGATCCGACCGTCGGCCCGCTTGATCTGCCCGCTGTCCAGGCCGAGTTCGCCGTTGAGCAGCCGCAGCAGTGTGGTCTTGCCGGAGCCGTTGGGACCGGTCAGCGCGATGCGTTCGGGGCCCCGGACGGTCAGGTCGACGCCCGGCTCGGCGAACACGGCCCGTCCGCCGTGGCGGACCTGCATGTGTTCGCCGAGGACGAGCGTGCGTCCGGCGGGCACATCGGTGTCCGGCAGATCCAGCGTGATGCGCTGCTCGTCGCGCAGGGCGCGCCCCGCCTCGTCCAGCCGGGCCCTGGCCTCGCTGACCCGGGAGGCGTGCAGCTGCCCCGACCGGCCCGCGGACTCCTGGGCGCCTCGCTTCATGTTCCCGGCGAAGATGCGTGGCAGGCCCGCGCTCTTGAGGTTGCGAGCGGCATTGCTCGCGCGGCGCTCGGCGCGTTCGCGGGCCTGCTGCATCTCCCGCTTCTCCCGCTTCAGTTCCTGTTCGGCGTTGCGGATGTTCTTCTCGGCGACCTCCTGCTCGGCCTGCACGGCCTCTTCGTACTCGGTGAAGTTGCCGCCGTAGAAGCGCAGTTCGCCGCGTTCGAGCTCGGCGATGCGTTCCATGCGGTCGAGCAGCGCCCGGTCGTGGCTGACCAGCAGGAGGCAGCCGCTGAAGTCCTCCAGTACGTCGTAGAGCTTGTGACGGGCGTCGAGGTCGAGGTTGTTGGTCGGCTCGTCGAGCAGCAGTACGTCGGGCCGCTTCAGCAGCTGGGCCGCCAGACCGAGCGAGATGACCTGGCCGCCGCTGAGCGTGCTCAGGCTCCGGTCGAGGGTGAGATCGGCGAGGCCGAGCCGGTCCAGCTGGGCCCGGGTGCGTTCCTCGATGTCCCAGTCGTCACCGATGGCCGTGAAGTGTTCCTCGCTCACGTCCCCGGACTCCACGGCGTCCAGGGCCCGGATCACCGCGGCGACGCCCAGGACCTCGGCCACCGAGAGATCACCGGTCAGGGGAAGGGTCTGCGGGAGATGGCCGAGCGTGCCGCCCACGGACACGGACCCGGTGCCGGGCCGCAGCTCACCGGCGATCAGCTTGAGCAGGGTGCTCTTGCCGGAGCCGTTGGGCGCGACCAGGCCCGTCCGGCCGCTGCCCAGCGTGAAGGACAGGTCCTCGAAGACCGGGGTGTCGTCGGGCCAGGCGAAGGACAGGTTGGAGCAGATGACGGAGGCGTCGGACATGGAGAGACCTCGAATGAGATACGGGCAGACAGAGACTGGTGCCCGGGGCATGGAAGAAGGGGACGACGGAACGGCCACGACGGCGATGCTCCTGGGCATCCGCCGGTGGCCTGACAGATCGGGGTATCACCCCGAGATGTCGTCGTCACCCACCATGTCTGGTCTCCTCAATGCATGATCGACTCGATATGTGATCAATGCTTTCGCGAGCCTAACAGGCCCCGGGGCCTGTTAGGCGGATCAGAGTCGGAAAGGCCCTACAGGCCGAGGTCGGCGGCCGGGCAGGAGAAGGACATCCACGAGCCCTCCGGGGCGTATGCGTCCCTTGCGGACTCCTTCGGCGAGGCGGGCTTCACCTCGACCATGTCCTGGTAGGGGACGCGCTCGGCAGCTTCCCGAACCGCTCGTGCCGGGCCGCTGCGGCACTGTCCGTCGTCTTCTCGGCGTTCTAGGCGTTCTCGATGTTGACGGTGTTCTTGATGCTCACGGTCAACCTCCGCTTGATGGTTTGTCGGTCGCGGATCGCGCCGTGGCGCTGGGCCGATACGAGCGTCGCACCGCTGACGTCACCGGTCAGACAGGTGACGCATGCGATCCGCGCGTAGGGTGTTCGGCCTGTGCCTGAGACGAACTCGATGAAGGAGAACCGGACATGGCAGCCCCGTACCCGCCGATCGATCCCTACGACCACGGCATGCTCGACACCGGCGACGGAAACCTCATCTACTGGGAGACCTGCGGAAACCCCGACGGCAAGCCCGCTCTCGTCGTCCACGGCGGCCCCGGTTCGGGCTGCTCGACGGGCCCGCGCAAGTCCTTCGACCCGGAGCGCTACCGGATCATCCTCTTCGACCAGCGCGGATGCGGCCGGAGTACGCCCCATGCCGCCGACCCCACCACCGACATGAAGCTCAACACCACCGAGCATCTGATCGCCGACATGGAGCGACTGCGCGAACACCTCGGTGTCGACCGATGGTTGCTGTTCGGCGGCTCCTGGGGCTCCACGCTCAGCCTCGCGTACGCCGAGCGGTACCCGGAGCGGGTGTCCGAGATCGTTCTCGCCGCGGTCACCAGCACCCGTCGCTACGAGATCGACTGGCTCTACCGGGGCGCGGGCCGGTTCTTCCCGGAAGCATGGGAGCGATTCCGGGACGGTGTCCCCGAGGCGGACCGGGACGGCGACCTCGTCGGGGCGTACGCGCGCCTCATGGAGCACCCCGACCCGGACGTACGGGCCAAGGCCGCGACCGACTGGTGCGCCTGGGAGGACGCGGTCCTCTCCGCGGAGCCGAACGGCTCGCCCAACCCGTACGGCGACAGGCCGCCCCGGGCCATGCTGGGGTTCGTACGGATCTGCTCGCACTACTTCGCCCATGGGGCCTGGCTGGAGGAGGGCCGGCTGATCCGCGATGCGGGACGCCTGGCAGGCATCCCCGGCGTCCTGATCCACGGCCGCCTCGACATCAGCGGACCGCTCGGCACGGCCTGGGAACTCGCCCACGCCTGGCCCGGCGCGGAACTCGTGGTCATCGAGGACTCGGGACACAAGGGCAGTGCCGCCATGAGCGCGGCGGTGTACGCGGCGTTCGAGCGCTTCGCGCGGCAGTAGCTTCGCGAAGCCGTGGGACGCAGCAGTACGGGCTTCACCCCAGGAACGCGCCAACGGTTGCCACGAACCGGTCCGCGTCGTCGACCCAGGGGCAGTGACCGGCCCCTGGCTGAACGGTGAGTACGGCATCGGGGAACAGTTCGGCGGCCTCGGCCACCGACCGAGGGGGGCTGTTCACGTCGAACGCACCGGCGAGCAGCAGGACGGGGGCCTCGAAGCCCGCGAGCGCCGCACGAGTGGCATCCGGCGTGAAGGCCCCTTCGGCCGCGAAGAGGGCGGCAGCCTCCTCGTTGTCCGGTCGGCTCGCCGCTCGGTGCTGCTGCGCCGTGGCATCCCAACGGCCGCAGAAGAAGGGGCTGATGGCCTCCCAGTCGCTGCCGGTGCCCTCGGTGATCGCCTCCAGGGCGGCGAACGCCGCCGGGAACCACGGCTCGTTCCTGCGGAGCTGTGCGAGCTCACGTCGCATCTCCCCGGTGATCGCGATTCCGAGGGCCCGGGTGCCGGGGGCGATCAGGGCGAGCCTGCCGACGTTCTTCGGGTGACGCGCCGCGTACTGCGTCGCGAGGTTCGCTCCGGCGGAGTGGCCGAGCAGGTCGATCCGGGGGAGTCCGAGGTGTGTGCGCAAGGCCTCGACATCCTCGACGAGGCGGTCGCAGCGGTAGGAGGAGGCGTCCTCGGGGATCGCGGACCGCCCGGTGCCGCGAAGGTCCAGGACGATCAGCCGGCGGTGCGCCGACAGGCCGCCGAGGTCACCGAGGTAGCGGGAGTCCGCAGGGCCTCCGGGGACGCAGACGAGCGGGTCGCCGTCCCCGTCGCCGTGTACGCGGTAGGCGAGCCGGGTTCCGTCAGGTGCGAAGAAGGTGGGCATGGCATGCATCCTGTCAGTCATAACTGGGTTGTACAACCTGGTTATGACTGACAGGGCCCGGAGGTATATAACCGATTCATGGCAGGCGAAGAGAGCGCGCACCGGATCGGCGAGGAGCCGGCCGAAGCGCTGACCGAGGAACAGGCCGGGCGGATGCTCGCCGGCATGAACGAAGTCATCCGCGCAGGTGAGGAGATGCGGAGGCTGCGCGCCGAAATGATCAAGCTGTTCATCGGCCTCGGCTGGACACAGGAGAGGATTGCCCGGCTCGCGGCCATGAGTCAGCCCGCCGTGTCCAAGCAGGTGGCGAAGTACCGGATGGACGACCCGCCGCCTCCGATGGAGCTCTCCCTGGACCAGCAGGACGTCCCGTGGCTCGAAGGACGACTGTGGGCCCTTGCCGAGGAGATCTCGGAGACCCTCCGCGACACCGCCCGCTGCACCCGCTGCGTCGACGCCATCGCCCGGGGGAGGAAGCGCTTCACGCCCGAGAACGTCGACGAGTTGCGCCGCCTCGTCGAGGAGGACCTGAGGCTGCACCGGGCGACGATGCCCGCCGGCTACCAGGACGCGTACGACAGGATCAGCCGCGGCCTCGACGTCCCCCCGAAGACCACCGCCACCGCCACCGCATCGGCCTCCGCGCGCCGCGCCCTCGCACACCGGATCCAGCGCGACCGGCTCAGGGAAGACGCCTGATCGCGCAGCAGCCCGATCCTCCGGTAGACGCACGCGTATGGAGTTGAGCGTTGTGGCTATGGTTCGTCTCGCCGGGCGGCAGTTGACTGATCGGCATGACGAACACACAGAACAGCCAGCAGAACAGCCAGCAGAACAACCAGCAGAACAACCAGCAGAACAACCAGCCGAACGTTCAGCAGAACGGAACGAGGACGACCCTGGTGATCGGTGGTACCGGCAAGACCGGGCGCCGTGTGGCCGAGCGGCTCACCGCACAGGGGCTGCCGGTGCGTGTGGGATCCCGCAGCGGCGAACCGCCCTTCGTGTGGGAGGACCCCAGCACCTGGGAGGCGGCGGTCGAGGGCATCGGAGCCGTCTACGTCACCTACTACCCCGACCTCGGGTTCCCGGGGGCCGCCGAGGCCGTCGGGGCCTTCTCCGAGCTCGCCGTGAAGAAGGGCGCCCGCCGCCTGGTGCTGCTTTCCGGACGCGGTGAACCGGGAGCGGTCATCAGCGAGAACAGGCTCAAGGAGTCGGGCGCCGACTGGACCGTCGTACGGGCCAGCTGGTTCAACCAGAACTTCAACGAGAGCTTCTTCCTGGAGCCGGTCCTGGCCGGTGAGCTCGCGCTGCCGACCGCCGAGGCCGTGGAGCCGTTCGTGGACGCCGACGACATCGCCGACGTCGTCACCGCGGCCCTCACCGACGACAAGCACATCGGCAGGACCTACGAGCTGTCCGGGCCCCGGTCGCTCAGCTTCCGCGATGTGGCCGCCGAGCTGTCGCAGGTCACCGGCCGGGAGATCACGTACATCCCGGTCACCCTCGACGACTACCGGGCGGTCCTGCGGGAGAACGGGCTGCCGGTCGAGTTCGCCGACCTGTTCGGCCTGATCCTCGACGGGCGCAACGCCCGCGTCGTCCACGGTGTGGAGGAGGCCCTCGGCCGCGAGCCGCGTGACTTCTCCGCCTTCGCCAAGGATGCCGCCGCCACCGGCATCTGGAACGTCTGACAACGCCCGGCAACGTCTGACAGCGTCTGAGGGACGTCGGGGGACGTCCGGGGACTTCTGATACGGATTCGACCCGGCACCACGCCCTCTAGCCGAATGGGGATCACCACATGGACGTGCTCACCGGGCTCCTGGACGGGCCCAAGGCGCGTGGCGCCTTCCTGCTCAAGTCCGTCTTCAACCCGCCCTGGTCGCTCCGCGTCGAGGACCGCGCCCCGATCTCCCTGGCCACCATGGTCCACGGCGAGGCCTGGGTGATGCCCGACCGCGGAGTCCCGGCCCGCATAGGCCCCGGCGACGTCGCCGTACTGCGGGGCCCCGACCCGTACACGATCGCCGACGCGCAGGACACCCCCGTCCAGATCACCGTCGGCCCGGATCAGCGCTGCGGCACCGACGACGGCGAGGACGTCACCGACAGCATGGCTCTGGGGGTGCGCACCTGGGGGGACCCGATCGGCCAGGGCTCGTCCGTCATGCTCAGCGGCACGTACCAGGGGCCCGGCGAGATCGGCCGCCGTCTGCTGGGTGCCCTGCCCGCCCTCCTGGTGCGGCCCGCCGCCCTCGGCGACTCCCCGCTCGTACCTCTGCTGGCCGAGGAGATCGACCGCGACGAGCCGGGCCAGGAACTGGTCCTCGACCGCCTTCTCGACCTGCTTTTCGTCAGTGTGCTGCGCGCCTGGCTCGCCGAGCCGGACGCCGGCGCGCCGGCCTGGTACCGCGCCCGGTCCGACCCCAGGGTGGGGCCCGCACTGCGTCTTCTGCACGAACATCCGGCCCACGCGTGGACGGTGGAGTCGCTGGCCCGCAAGGTCGGCGTCTCCCGGGCGGGCCTCGCCCGCCGCTTCGCCGAGGTCGTGGGGGAGCCGCCGATGACCTACCTGGCCACCTGGCGTCTCACCCTGGCCGCCGACCTGCTGCGTGAACCGGACGCCACGGTGGCCGCGGTCGCCCACCAGGTCGGCTACAGCAGTGCGTTCGCGCTGAGTTCGGCCTTCAAGAGGGTGCGGGGAGTCAGTCCGCAGGAGTACCGGAGGAGCGGCGCCTCGCAGATCGTCCTGCCCCCGGCGACACCGTCCCGGACGGTGGTGCTGGGCGGCTGACGGTCCGGGCCGCACGCGTCACACCTCGCCGGACGAGCTGAACGAGCCGAACGAGCCGGACCGCTCCGGTCGGCAGCCACCCATGATTCCCGCCATGATTCCCGCGCTCGCGCGCCGGGCGAACGACCGAATTTCACAGTGAGGACGCTCCGATGACCACCGATTCCCTCCATTCCCACAGCGCTCCCGGCCTCCATGTGCCGCACGCGTCGCACACGCCGCAGGCGCCGTCGTCCCGGCCGAGCAGAGCCGCGGGCATTCTGCTGGTGATGTCCGTCATCACCGTCGGTCTGATGGCCGGTCTGTTCTTCGCCTTCGACGTGTCGGTCATGCCCGGCCTCGCCCGTACCGACGACCGCCTGTACGCGGAGGCCATGCAGAACTTCAACCAGGTGATAGACACCAGCGGCCTGTTCGTGCTGATCTTCCTCGGCGCGCTCGCCGTGACGGTGGCCGTTGCCGTCATCGAGTACCGCAAGGGACGCCGTACGGTCGCCCTGTGGGCGGGTGTCGCCGCCGCGCTCTACGTGGTGGCGCTGCTGGTCACGTTCTCCGTCAACATCCCCCTGAACAACGAGCTCGCCGCGATCGGTGATCCGGCGAAGGCCCGCGACCTGTCGCTCGTCGACAAGTTCAAGGGGGTCTGGGAAACGACCAACATCATGCGCACCCTGCTGTGCACCGCCGCCCTGGGCTGCCTGGCGCACTGCCTGAGACTGCAGGGCCGCGGATGGGCCGGTGTCCCGAACTGACCGTCCGGCGGTGGCGCAGGTGTCCATCGGTATCTGCTCCCGAACGACGGGTCCGCACACGCGAGAGCCCCCCACCGGTGCGCGGTGCGGGGTTCTCGGTCCGGGGTCTCGGCCGGGGTTCCCGGTCCGGGCGGTGCCACGGTCGCTACGAGCCCGTGGAGTCCGGGGCGTCGAGGGTGATGGCTCCGGCGGGGCAGAGGCCGACGGCCATCCGGGCGGCGGCCCGGTGCTCGGGGGCCGGCGCGGGGTGCAGGAGCACCACCAGGCCTTCCTCGTCGTCCTGGTCGAAGACCTCGGGAGCGGTCAGGGCGCACATACCGGCACCGGCGCAGCGGTCACGGTCGACGCTGAGACGCAACAGATCTCGTGGGTCGCTCATGGGTCTACTCCTTGTCCCAGGTGACGGGCAGGCTGATCACACCGTAGATGTTGGAGCGGTCGCGCAGCGGCACCTCCTGCGGCGGCACCGCGAGGCGCAGGGTGGGGAAGCGGGCGAAGAGCGCCGGGAGCGCGACGGTCATCTCGACGCGGGCGAGCTGCTGGCCCAGGCATTGGTGGACGCCGTGGCCGAAGGCCAGGTGTCCGGTGGCCTTGCGGTGGATGTCGAGCCGGTCGGGGTCGGGGAACTTGTCCGGGTCGCGGTTGGCGGCCTGCACGGAAACGGTCACCGTCTCGCCCGCTCCGATGAGTTGGCCCTCCACCTCGATGTCGTCGAGCGCCGACCGCAGCAGCGGGTCGGCCACGCTGAGGTAGCGCAGCAGCTCCTCCACGGTCTGCTCGGCGAGGCCCGGGTCGGCTCGCAGCGCGTCCAGCTGGTCGGGATTGCTGAGCAGGGCGAAGGTGCCGAGGGCGAGCATGTTCGCGGTGGTGTCGAGTCCGGCGGCGAGGAGCAGCCCGCCGATTCCGGCCAGCTCCTCGTCGGTGAGGTCGGAGGTGGTCAGATCGCTGAGCAGGTCGTCGGTGGGCTCGGCGCGCTTGGCGAGGACCAGTTCTCCCAGGAACTGGAGCAGCGCCATATAGGCCTCGCCCTTCGACTCGACATCCGCCGTCTGGTCGAAGAGGGTCGCCACATGGCTCTGGAAGCGCTTCCGGTCGGTGTACGGCACGCCGAGCAGCTCGCAGATCATGAGCGCGGGCAGGGGCTGCGCGAACGCCTCCACCAGGTCGACCGCGGGCCCGGCCTGCTCCATGGCGTCCAGACACTCGATCGTTAACTGCTCGACGCGCTCGGTGAGTCGGCGCATCCTGCGGACGGTGAACTTGCCGGTGAGCAGGCGCCGGTAGCGGGTGTGCTCGGGGGCGTCGAGGCCGATGATGTCGCCGACCGGCGCCGGCGGCAGCTCGCCCGTCACGCCCGTTATCGGCATCGGCAGGTGCAGGAGTTCGTAGCGTGAGCTGAAGCGCGGGTCGGCCAGGATCGCGCGGGCCGCGGCATGGCCGGTGACCAGCCGGCCCACGTGTCCGTCGGCGTAGCGCATGCGGCGCATCGGCTCGTCGCTCAGGGCGGTGAGTTCGGCGGGCGGGTCGAAGGGGCAGCCGGTGCGCCGGTCGGTGGGCAGGGTGGGCGGCTCTTCGGCGGTGATGTCGTCGGCGGTGGTGCCGGCGGCCGTCGGGTCGTACGACATGGGGTCCTTCCGTGGTCGTGGGGCGAGGTGCGGCTGGGGCGGATCGGTGAAGTGGCCTGAGAGGAGCGGGGGTTACCGCTCGGCGTCGGGCTTCGAAGGAGCGGAGGCTACCGCTTGCCGATGGTCCTGAAGGCGCGGCGCGCCCACACGTAACCGACCAGGGAGAGCCCCACGCACCAGGCGAGGCCGATGATCGCGCTGGAGCCGGTCTCGGTGCCGAGCCACAGGCCGCGCAGCGTCTCGATGATCGGAGTGAAGGGCTGGTACTCGGCGAACCAGCGCAGGCCGGTGGGCATGGAGTCCGTCGGTACGATGGCGCTGCCGAGGAACGGCAGGAACGTCAACGGCATCGGGATGTTGCTGGCGCTCTCCACGTTCTTGGCGATCAGACCGATGCCCGCGGACAGCCAGGTGAGTCCGAGCGTGAGCAGGGCGAGCAGACCGATGGCGGCGACCCACTCGACGGGTGTCGCGCTGGGGCGGAAGCCCATCAGGAGGGCGACGCCGATGACGAGCGCGATGCTGGTCATCGTCTGGATCACGCCCCCGACGACATGGCCGGTCAGGAACGAGGCCGGGGAGATCGGCATCGTGCGGAAGCGATTGACGATGCCCTCGGTCTTGTCGACGCACACGCTGATCGCGGAGGTCAGGGCGCCGGAGGTGGCGGCCATCAGGATGATGCCGGGCGCCAGGTAGTCGATGTACTCGCCGCTGCCGGTGGGCAGTCCGCTGATGCCGGTGCCCAGGGCGCGGCCGAACACGTAGTTGAACAGCAGCAGCATCATGATGGGCATGATGACGACGGTGAGCGTCAGGGACGGGTAGCGCAGGGCCTTCTTGAGGTTGCGCCGCAGCATCGTCCGGGAGTCCCTGGCGGCGTAGGACATGGTGGCCATCAGACGTTCTCCTCGGGCGATGCGGTGGTGTCGGCGGGGCGGGGCTGACCGGTGAGGGTCAGGAAGACGTCGTCGAGGTCGGGGGTGTGCACGGTGAGCGACTCGGCCCGGACGTCGGTGGACTCCAGGGTGTCGAGGACGGCACGCAGGGTGGGGACGGAACCGTCGCTGGGGACCTGCAGGGTGAGGGATTCCTCGTCGCGCGTGGCGATGCCGAAGATCTCCGCGGCGGTGTCCAGCTCCTGGGCGTCGGCGAACCGCAGTCGGATGTAGCCGCCGGGGATGCGCTGCTTCAGCTCGTCGGGGGTGCCTTCGGCGATCAGTCTGCCGTGGTCCAACACGGCTATGCGGTCGGCGAGTTGGTCGGCCTCGTCGAGGTACTGGGTGGTCAGGAAGATGGTCACGCCGTCGTCGGCGACGAGGCTCCGGATGATCTCCCACATGGTGCGTCGGCTGCGCGGGTCGAGTCCGGTGGTGGGCTCGTCGAGGAAGATGACCCGCGGATCGCCGACCAGGGTCATCGACAGATCCAGCTTGCGCCGCATGCCGCCGGAGAAGGTGACGGCGGTCTTGCCCGCCACCTCGGTCAGGTCGAAGCGGCGCAGCAGTTCCTTGGCCCGCCGTTTGCCCTCGCGCCGGTCGAGGTGGTGCAGATCCGCCATGAGGAGCAGGTTCTCCTCGGCGGTCAGCAGATTGTCGACGGCCGAGAACTGGCCGGTGACGCCGATCACGGAGCGCACCGCGTCGGCGGCGCCGGTCAGATGGTGACCCGCGACCCGGGCCTCGCCCGCGTCGGCGTCGATGAGCGTGGAGAGGATCTCCACGGTGGTGGTCTTGCCGGCGCCGTTGGGCCCGAGCAGGGCGAAAACGGTGCCCTCGGCGATGTTCAGGTCGATGCCGTCGAGTACGACCTTGTCGCCGTAGGACTTGCGCAGTCCGGTGGCGGTGATCGCCGACGCCGTCGCGTTCTTGGCGGTCGGCGCGGATGTCTGGGTGGTGGTCATGCCGCTTTCCTTTCGAGGGCGGGGAGTTGGGGGTAAGCGGGGTCAGGCACGGTGGATGACGATGTCGCCGACCGACGTACGGGCGTGCACCTCGACGGTCTCGTCGGAGCCCTCGGGGCCGGCGGCGGAGTCGAGCGAACTGCGTACGGTGCCGTACTTGGCGTTCAGGTCGAGCCAGGCGGCGGTGCCCTCGTGGATGCCCACTTCGAGGTCGCCGACGGAGGTGCGCAGATCGATGCGGCCGCGGGTCACGTCGCCGACGCGGATGCGGCCGTTGGAGGACATCGCGTCGACCCCGGCGTGGGCGACGCCGACCTCGATCCGGCCGTTCGCGGACTTGGCGGCGACGCTGCCGTGCGCGATGCCCACGGAGATGTCGCCGTTGGCCGCGTTGGTCTTCAGGCCGCCGGTGACCTCGTCGATCTCGGTCGCGCCGTTGCCGTTCTTGACGGTCGCCGCGCCGGCCACCGTGCCGACCTCGATCCGGCCCGAGCCGATGACCTCGACGTCCCCGGTCGAGCGGGCCAGGCGGATGTCGCCGTGGTCGGTCTTGAGGTCGGCGCCCGCCACCTGGTCCACCTGGAGGTCGCCGAGCGAGGTCTTGAGCGTGACCTCCCCGAAGCGGCCATCGCAGAAGAAGCCGCCCATGGCCGTGGTGCCCCGCAGATCCGACCCCGCGGGCAGTTCGACGCTCACCTCGATGGCGCCCGGCTTGCCGAACAGGGACCGCTTCTTGGGTGTCCTGACCGTGAGACGGCCGCCCGAGCAGGTGACCTGGGTCTGCTGCACGGCGCGTACGTCGTTGTCGTCGGATCCGTTGCGCGGCAGCACCTCCACGACCGTGTCGGTGCGCTTGCCCGCGGTGATGCGGGCGGTGCCGACCTCCAGTTCGAAGGTGGCGGAGATCGGTTCGGGGGTCTCGAAAGCAGGCATGGCTGTCCCGTCCTCGTGGCTTGGTTGAGTGATCCCGCCGGTGGGGCGGGTGAAGAGTTACGTCGGCCGGATCGGCGATCCGCCGGTGAAAGTGGGGTGGGCCGGGCCGGGGCCCCAAGGTCTGTACGACCCTGATCCGGCCTGGTCCGAACGGAAGGCCCTAGCGGACCCAGCCGGTGAAGCCCCGCCCGCCCGAGTCCTTGCCGCGGCCCGGCGGGGTTGCGCGCTCCCCGCCGACGAGGGCGGTGGACACGGCCCGCACCAGCCAGGCGTTGACCGACAGGCCCTCCGCCGCCGCGGCGTTCTCGGCGCGGCCCTTGAGGTGGGCGGGGAGGCGGAAATTGATCCGCGCCATCGCGCCGTCGTCGGTGTCCGCGGGCGGCGTGGGTGCGACGGGGGCCGTGGCCGACGTCTGCGTCTCCTGGAACGGCTCGGGCGCGGGCGGCGGCGTCACCACGAACTCGGGGTCGAGCCCGCGCAGCCGCACATCGACCGAGCCGGGCGCCAGCTCCCGGGTGACCTCGCCCATGGCTGCGGACAGCGCGTTGAGCAAGGTGAGCCGGGTGGCGGACTCCAGGGGGGCGGTGAGCCGCTCGGCCAGGGCGCGGGCTTCGTCACCGCCGGCGTCCGCCGCGACGGCGAGTTCTTGGCGGAGGTTGTCGACGTAGGGCGTGAGGTCCATGACGCCATCATGGCACACGAATGGCGCCATGACGAGCCATGTTGGCTCTTTCGTGGCGCATACGCCTCTGAGCTGGGACTTCTCTGAAATTCTGGTGCGACTTGGCGCCGCTCGAATGGGGGCGCGGCTTGGGGTGGCGCCATGCGATGTCATCGTGGCGCCATCTGGGTGGGGCTCTGGTGCCACCGGGGCATCCCGTGGCGTCGGGTGGCGTCGAGTGGTCGAGCGGGCCTTCGGCCGACTCGACCACCGCGATGTCGCCGGGTGGTCTCGCCGAGTGGTCTCGCCTGGGTCAAGTGCCTCGCCGGCCGGAGCGCGGGGCCGGGCGAAGGCCGTGTCGAAGAACTGCAGGGCGGGAGAACCGGGGCGGGAACGTCTTCACCCGGGGACTTCCGTACGCTCCCACCATTCGTAGACGGGCAACGTCCCCTCGGCTGTCTCCTGGTGGCGCGACGTGGCCCTGAAGTGTTCGTACCCGCCACGGAACGAGATCTTGATGTCGGGCCCAGGTGCGGTGAGGGGGACGATCCGGTCGGGGAGATCGTCCGGGCCGCCTTCGAGTACTACTTTCGGTGCGTCGGTCATGGTGAGAGTTTCTCCGGGTGGTGGTCCGGCTCCTTCGTGACGCGCCGAAGGGCTCACCGCAGCCCGCCGCGCCCCACTCCGACGGCGTGCCCGTGGCTCCCTGACGGGGCATCACCGACGCGGTCGCCCCGGGGTCCCCCCGGCGGACCGGATACTGTCCAACTTGTTGCGAAGTTATGCGAGTGGTAACTTCGCAACAAGTTGGACAGTACTCCCCGGGAGGTGGACGGGTGCTGCAGATCCAGATCGGCCCCGAGCGCGCGGCGGACGCGGACGACCGCCTGATGCGGACCACCCTCGGGTGGCGCCGGGGCATGAGCGAGGACGAGGCATGGGAAGCAGGCCGCGGCATCTGGAAGTTCAACGCCGACCGGGCCCTGTCGCAGGACGAGGTGCAGATCATCAACACCGAAGGCACGGTTCTCGCGGTCGCGAGGATCATCGGCATCTCCAAGCACGGTGACCGTTACGCTCTCGAAGGCGAACTCCTGCGTGACGACCCCCGCGTCGGCCGCCCCACCAGGAGCCCGCATCTGTCCCGTAACCCCGTCACCTACATCTGACGGGCCTCATGACACTCCAGCCGCCCCGCGTGTCCAAACAGGCCGCGGCGACACCGCGAAGGGAGCGCTCCGGTGAGTGACTTCGACGCCATCGACGCGCTGCTCGCGGCCGTCGGCCCGCAGGCCGCACTCCCGCCGGCGGACGTCCGCCGGGAGCTGCGGGAGCGGGCCAGGCTCTCCAAGGCCCAGGTGGCCCGTACGCTCGGCGTGAGTCCCAGCACGGTCGGCGGGTGGGAGAGCGGCCGCGACCCGGCGGACGAGATCCGCGCCAAGTACGCGTATCTGCTGGACGGGCTGGCCGCCAAGTTCACCACCGGGACGGAGCGGGAAGGGGCGTCCTCGGCGTCCTCGGCGCCCGATGTCTCCCCGCCGTCTCCGGTGACCGGGGAGAACGAGGCCGGGGATGACGCCGGGGACGAGATCGGGGACGACACGGCGGACGACGCCGGGGACGAGGTGGAGTTCCTCGCCGCCCCCGAGCCGTGCGTGCTGTGCGGATCACCGGCCGGCCACCGGGTGGCGGGCTTCGCCCAGCACCTGGACCCGGTCGACTGCCGACCCGCCACCGCCACACTGCCCACCGCCACGTCACCCACCGCCACGTCGCCCGAGCCCCCGGCCTCTCGGACCCCCGAGCCCCCGGCCCCCGGGGCGGCGCCGTCCCGGGCCGCCGCGCGCCCCGCGCAGCGCTCCCGGGGCCCGGCCAAGCGGGCGTTCCAGG
Source organism: Streptomyces sp. NPDC059832 (assembly GCF_042731715.1). Lineage (NCBI taxonomy): Bacteria > Bacillati > Actinomycetota > Actinomycetes > Kitasatosporales > Streptomycetaceae > Streptomyces > Streptomyces sp. NPDC059832. Next base: position 337,794 of record NZ_JBHWIY010000001.1, read on the forward strand.
AGGAGTCCGGGCCCGGGGACCTGATCGGCCGGACGGTCCGGGCGGCGCTCGCCGAGCACCGGGGCGACGTCGACGCGGCCCTCGCGGCCCTGCTGAAGCGGGCGATCCCGGACGCGATGCGGCTGCTGGACGAGACCCGCAAGGGGGCGCGGTACGACATCGTGGCGCACCCGTGGATCCCGGACATCCTGCGCAAGCAGACCTCCAAGGGCGCGGACCAAATCTGGGAGGCGCGTCCGAAGTGGACCCGTCACGAACTGCCGCCCGGCCGCCACGAGGTGACCGCGCTCGATGTCAACGGCGCCTACCTCTCTGCCCTGAAGACCCACCTTCCGCTCGGCCAGCTGGAACACACCACGGGCTTCGCCCATGACCGCCGCCGCGCCGGTGTCCACCTGATCACCCCGCCCGAATGGGAACACGGGGCGGTGCTGCCCAACCCGATCGGCAACCGGGACGAGCCCGGCCCGCTGTGGGTCACCGAGCCGACCCTGCGCCTCCTGCTGCGCCTCTCCGGCCCGAAGCACGCCCTGTGCGCACCCCCGGAGATCCATGAGTCCTACACGTCCGGCGCGACGGAGAACCTGCTGGAGAAGTTCCGCGTCGCCCTCAAGGACGCCCGGGACACGGCGATCACCGAGGACGACGAGGTGACCCTGGAGTACGTGAAGGCGATGTACTCGAAGTTCGTCTCCACGATGGGGGAGTCGAACTACAACCGGGAGCTCTACCGCCCGGACTGGATGCACATCATCCGCAGCCAGGCGTTCGCCAACCTCTGGATGAAAGCCCTCAAGGCCCACGACGAGGGCCTCACCGTCGTACGCGCGATGGGCACCGACGAGCTCCACGTCATCGGCGACTGGCACCGTGTCTTTCCCGAAGGCCGTGGCGTGACCGAGGTCAAGATGAAGGACACCTACACCGCGGGCAGCGGCGACACCGAGGACATGTCGGGGGAGGAGGAGTAGATGCCCGAGAGGACCATCGACTTCGGGAAGTTCGGCGCCCGGGGCATCAAGGGCAGCGACGCCGTCGCACGCAAACTCGACGAGCTGTCGGGCGGCATCGTCACTCCGGTGACCGTGAAGCGTGGTCTGATGGCGCGCCTGCACTACCTGACCAGGACGGACCACAGCCGCAGGGCGGCCAGGGACGCCGGGCTGACGGTGACCGACCGTACGCTGAAGGCGTGGCTGGAGGAGAGGCGCCGACCGTCGAAGGCCAACCTGGAGCGCATCGACGCCGCCTATCGCCAGGTGCGCCGCCAGAACGTCGCCCGGCATCTCCTGCGACGCCTGAATGCCCGCGGCGGCACGCGGGTCGAGATCCACCCGCTGAACCAGTCGCAGGTACCGCGCCCGCTCCAGCGGGTGGTGGAGTACCGCACGATGAACGTCCGCCGCTGGGACCGCATCGTCGAGGCCTGGGCGTCCGGCGACCAACAGGGCCTGGACGACGCCTGGGAGGACACGATCGTCGACCTGGGGTCGCAGTGGGGGCAGTACGAGTACGTCACCAACATCGGCTTCGCCGCGTAGACGTGCGTTCCGCCGCCGCACGGCTTGCCCCTCCTGCAACAGGAGGTCCTACGTTCCCATGGCATGAAGATTGTTGTTCATGACACGGCGTCCGCCATGTTCGATCTCCTGCACAGCCCGTTGGAGGAACGGCCCGACGCCCTGCGGGACATGCTCGGCCCGCTGCAGAGCGTGATGTCCACGGTGGGTGATATCGACACGTTCCAGATGCACACGACGGGCAGTGGCTTCCGGATCGACCGTGAGGACCCGCGCTATCTGACAGCCCTGCGACAGATGCGGGACGCGGGAGTGTGGGACCGGATCGAGCACTGCCTCGCCGCCGCGTGGGAGCGGCTGAGCGGTGCCGTGCCCGAAGCCAGGAGCGCCGGGACCGTCCATGTCGTCCTGGTGCTCGGCGACCCCGACGACGACCACCTGACGGTCCGCAACGCCGGCTACTTCGGCATGGGCGGAATCCCGGGCGCGATCCAGCTGACGATGTGGCCCACCGGGACCAGCCTGGCGAAGATCGGCCACGCCGCCGCGCACGAGCTCCACCACAACGTGCGCTACGCCAATGTGGCCTGGAACCCCATGACGGTCACGGTCGGCGAGCAGGTCGTGGCCGAAGGCCTGGCCGAGGCGTTCGTACGGGAACTGGCGGGTGAGCGGGCCATGGGGCCCTGGGCGACGGCGCTGTCCGGCACGGAACTGGACGATGCCCACAGGAAGATCGTGGCCGGGATCGACGTGGCGGGGATGCAGAACCTGCCCGCGTACGTGTACGGCGACGCCACCGCGCGACTGATGGGGCAGCAGCCCGTCGGACTGCCGGACTTCGCCGGATACGCGGCCGGTCTCCGGATCGTCGATGCCCACCTGGCGGCCTCCGGCCTGACCGCGGCCCGGAGCACCGCGCTGCCCGCGCACGACATCCTCGCGAACGCGGGCGTGCCCACCGGGGCGGCGACCGAGGGGCCTCCCGGAACAGCGGGCCCCGAAGCCCCCGCCCCGGCGAGCTCGGCGACACTGGGCGGATGACCAGTGACGTTCCCGAGCAGGAACCGGCCACCACCGAGGCGGGAGCCGGGGCGCCCGGCGCCGGCGGCCTTGCCGTCGGACGGGCGGCCGCGCTCGTCGGAGTCAGCGTGAAGACGCTGCACCACTGGGACGCCATCGGTCTCGCGCGCCCCGGCGGACGCACCTGGGCCGGGCACCGGGTGTACTCGGGCGACGACATCGCCCGGATCCACCGCGTCCTCGTCTACAAGGAGCTCGGCTTCCCGCTCGCCGAGATCGGCCGGATCCTCGACGCCCCGGACGTCGACGCGCACGACCACCTGCGCCGGCAGCGGTCACAGCTCGTGGAACGCATCGCCCGTCTCCAGAGGATGGTGGGCGCCGTCGACCGCATGATGGAGGCGTCGAAACCCGGGATGCGGCTGACGCCCGAGGAACAGGTCGAGATCTTCGGCGCCGACTGGCGGCCCGCCTGGGTCGAGGAGGCCGAGGACCGCTGGGGCGACAGCGAACAGTGGGCCCAGTACGCGGAGCGGGCCGCCGCGATGACACCGGAGGACTGGAAGGAGACCGCGTCCGCGACCGAGGCCCTGGACGCCGACCTCGCCGCCGCGAGGCGTGCCGGAGTCGCACCGGGCTCCGCTGCGGCGAACGCCCTCGCGGAGCGGCACCGTGCCATGATCTCGGCGCACTTCGACTGCACACCCGCGATGCATGTGTGCATCGGGCGGATGTACGTCGACGAGCCCGGGTACGCCGAGCACTACGACGCCCTCGCGCCGGGCCTGACCGTCTGGCTGCGCGAGGTGATCCTCGCGAACGCCGGGGCGCGAGGCGTCGACCCGGAGTCCGCGAGATGGGAGTGATCGCGCGCTGCCGTCGGGGCGGCAGGTGCTCCGGAGTCGTTCAGCCCACAGGAACGAGCGTGAGGTAGGCCATCCCGAGCACTCCCCGGTAGCCCTTCAGCCAGCTCGACCGGTGCCGGTCGACGCGCTCGCGTGTCTCCTCTGCCAGCGGGTGGTCCGGGTGAGTGGCCAGCCACTCCTCCACGTCCGACTGATAGCCGGACTCGAAGTCCTCCCACTCGTCGTCGCCGGCCGTCTCGATCCAGACGGGCCGGAACCCGGCGGACACCGCGACGTCGACGAGTCCTGCCAGGTCATGGAATTCGTCGGCGCGGGCGTCCGGCCACATCGCGGCCAGTTCGGCGGAGGTGGGGGAGCGCTGCCAGAAGCCCTCGGCGAGCAGGACCCGCCCGCCGGGCGCGACGATCCGGCGCAGCGCACGCAGCGCGCCCGCACTGTGCTCGGGCGGTTCCGCGTCGCTGAGGGCGTGACTGGCCCCGAGACACAGGACGAGGTCGGCGGACCCGTGCGACGCCTCCTCGGCGGCCCCCTCGACGAACTTCACGCGTCCGGTCAGCGCACGGGCCTCGGCGTTCACGCGTCCCCGGGCGATGTCCTCGCCGTTGAGGTCGATTCCGGTCCCGGTCGCTCCCGGCACCGCGTCGAGGACGCGGAGCATCAACTCCCCCCAGCCACAACCGATGTCCAGAACACGTGCCGGGGCGGCCCGGCCGAGCCGGTCGACGATCCGCGCGGCCCGCGCCTCGGACAAGGGGCCGTGGAATGTGAGCCGGGTCAGACGCGGCGGAAGATCGGTTTCAGTCATGCGGCGCACGCTAACGCCGACGGGCCGGCCATGGACACCGAGTTTCGCCCTGGCCATGGACACCGGGTTTCGCCCCGGTCGCGCCGGATCACCTCAGAGCCGACAGGGCCACACACCGACGCTCTCCCCTCCGACGCGGACCTCGACCCAGATCGCATCGGCGCTGTCCGGCGGTGGCGGAACCCCGAGTTCGAACAGGAGCGGCGCGCCGCCCACGTCCAGCAGCGCCATGCCGTCCCCGGTGAGACCCAGCCGCCCCCGGAAGACGATGCGGTCGCCGTCCTCCCGGAATCCCGGGGTGGCGGAAGCGGCCGGCCAGGTGTTCCGCGACCAGGCGATGTCCTCGTCGACGGTCCACTCGACATGGTGTTCGTGGCCCACTTCCTCGGGGGCGCCGTGCCAGAGCACGACGGCGGTGCCCACCGCGGAGCGCACCCGGACCGTCGCGGGCCCCGACGGGGCCTGCCGCACCGCCTCTGTCCGGACCAACATCCCGCCATCATCCGCGACGCCGCTCCGCGACCGGACACCGCCCTCGGCTCATCCCGCCGGGTCGCCGCCGACGAGCCGGTGCAGGACCTTGTCGAGCCGGGCCTTCCGGGTCTCCGGGGTGAGCGCCTGCAGCAACGGCAGGATCAGCTGGTAGCGCTCCGACCTGCCGAGAGCCTCGAATGCCTTCCCGGCCCCGGGATCCACGTCGAGTGCCGCCACCAGGTCGGGCGGTGCCGTCGCCCTGATGGCCCAGTCCCGCTCGCCCGCCTGGGACGGGCCCTTCCGGCCCCGCAGGACGTACCGTCCCCGGACGGGCGGCGGCATGCCGGCGCCGCGGACCTGACGCCGCTCACGATGTCGCAGCGCCCCGGAAACGGGGGAGTGTTCCGGGGCGCTGCTGCCTGTGTGCCGACTCGCCCCGTGGGGCGGCGGATGGCGGTACGCAGGTGGGGCTTCCCGTGTGCGATGCGGTCGGTGCCTGCCGCCGGGTGCGGTAGCCGGTCCGCTCATAGCTTTGACCTCCGCGCTGTCGTTCCGATGACGTCCGGCTGACGTACCGCTGACGCACGTACTCGCCGCACTCGACGGCCTGACCCGGCCGTCAGGCGTCCCGCCCGCGCAGGACCAGATAGCCGCCGATCAGGGCGGCGGCCGTCCAGGCCAGCAGAATGGCGAGAGCCGCCCCGGTCCCGTAGCCGGGGCCGAAGCGTCCGTCGCCGGACGGCCCGGCGATGTGCATCAGTTGCAGACCGGCCTGGTCGGGCAGATACCGCAGGACGGGCTTCAGCGCGGGGACGTTGCCGAGCCCCTGGGAGCCGAGGAACAGCAGCGGCAGCAGAATGCCCATCGAGATCGCCGAACTGCGCACGACGGTCGCGATGCCCATGGAGAAGGTACAGATCAACGTCAGATAGACCACCGCCCCGGCGAGCGCGGCCGGGACTCCGTCCGCGGTGAGCTTCGTGCCGTACGGGCCGAGCGCCGCCTGTGCCGCGAGGAAGGTGGCGAGGACGGTCACCGTCGAGCCGGCGAGGGCGGTCACCGTGCCGGCCAGCACCTTGCCGCAGTAGAGCAGACCGCGCCCCGGCACCGCGGACAGCGAGGTCCGGATCGATCCGGACGCGTACTCGGAACCGACGAGCAGGGCGCCGAGCACGACGAGGGCGAGCTGCCCGAGCGTCACGCTGTACAGGGCGGCGACCAGCGGATCGAAGTTGGCGACATGCTCGATGTCGCCGCGCCAGTTGAACGCGACGAGGGTGCCGATACCGGTGCTGAGCACGAAGGCCAGCAGCAGGGTGAAACCGGTCGAGCGCACGGTCCACACCTTGGTCCATTCGGCGGCGAGAACCGCCCGGGGCGAGTTGCTGCTCATCGCTGTGCTCCTCCCGGCTGCTCCGCCCGGTACTCCACCGCGTCGGCGGTCAGCCGCATGAACGCCTCCTCCAGAGACGTGGTGCTCCGTGTCACCTCGTGCACCGGCACCGCGTGTGCCGCGACGAGCGCGCCGATCCGCTCCGCGCCGGCGGCCGCGCTCAGGGTCCCGTCGGCGCAGTCGGTGACCTCGATCCCCGCACCGGCCAGCACCTCGCGCAGCCGCTGCGGTTCCGGCGTGCGCACCCGCACCCCCGCTTCCGTGTGCCTGTCGATGAACGCGGCCATTCCGGTGTCCGCGAGGAGCCGGCCGCGGCCGATCACGACGAGGTGGTCCACGGTGAGTGCCGCCTCGCTCATCAGGTGACTGGAGATCAGGACGGTGCGCCCCTCGGCCGCCAGGTCCCGCAGGAGGTGCCGGATCCACCGGACACCTTCCGGATCGAGCCCGTTGACCGGCTCGTCGAGCACCAGGACGGCCGGGTCGCCGAGCAACGCCGCGGCGATTCCCAGCCGTTGGCCCATGCCCAGCGAGAACGTCCCCGTCCGCCGGTGCGCGGCGCCCGCCAGCCCGGCCAGCTCGATCACCTCATGGACCCGGCGGGCCGGGATCCGGTTGCTCCGGGCCAGGCACCGCAGGTGGTTGAGCGCGGTCCGGCCGGGATGCACGGCCCCGGCGTCGAGCAGCGCGCCCACCGTACGCAGCGGATCACGCAGCCGCCGGTACGGTGCGCCGTCGATGCGCACTTCGCCGGCCGTCGGCCGGTCCAGGCCCAGCATCATCCGCATCGTGGTCGACTTTCCGGCGCCGTTGGGGCCCAGGAACCCGGTCACCAGACCGGGCCGTACCCGGAAGCCGAGCCCTTCCACCGCGGTGGTGTTCCCGTAGCGCTTGGTCAGGTTGGTCACTTCGATCATGTCGGCGATGGTCCGCGACGCGAAGCCCCCGCCGCATCAGGCCCGGGGCCGACCGCTCTTTCTCCACCCACGGGTGGAGACGGGCCGTCGCAGGAGGCCGCGCGTCCGACCACGGGGGGAGCGCCCGGGACAACCGCCGGACGGAGGTGGCGCGCCGTGCGCCTGGATAGGGTCGAGCGGTGCGAGCAGGTACTGAGGTGGACGCGGACGATCATCCGATCCTGGCCCGGCGGCTGAGCCGACGCCAACTGATCGGCCTGGACTGTGCGTTCGTGTTCGGCTACGCGGTCGCGCTGCTGCTGACCGGATCGACAGCCGACGCGCCGTCGTCCGCGACGGCCACCCCGGCCCCGGTGCCGTGGGAGCGGCTCGTGCTCATCGCCGCGGCCACCGTGCCCGTCGCCGTACGAAGGATCCGGCCGTTGCCCGTGTTCCTGTCCGTGCTGGCGGTGACCGTCGTCGCCGTCGTACGGGACGCCACGTGGGATCCGTTCCTGTCGGCGGCGTACGCCATGTACACCGTCGCCCTCACGATGCCGTCGCACCGTTGGTGGCAACGATGGCTGCCCGGACTGTCGTTGGCGGCCCTGGCCCTGGCCGGCGCCGCCGGAGCGACGCACGCGGGCGACGCGTACTGGTGGCGCGGCGGCCCGGGGCTGCTGCTGCTCGGCTCCACCGCGCTGCTCGGCGCCTGGCAACTGGGGCGCTCCGCGCGGCAGCGGCGGGCGTTCGCCGTCCGGGCGGCGGAGCAGCTCGCTCAGCGGGCCGTCACGGAGGAACGCCTGCGGGTCGCCCGCGAACTGCACGACGTCGTCACCCACAGCATGGGCCTGATCGCGGTCAAGGCCGGCGTCGCCAACCACGTCCTGCACGTCAGGCCGCAGGAGGCGCACGACGCTCTGCAGGTCATCGAACGCACGAGCCGCACCGCGCTGAACGACATGCGCCGGATGCTCGGTGTGCTGCGCACCCCCGACGGCGAGCGGCAGCCGGCGTCGCTCGGACCGGTTCCCGGCGCGGTCGCACTTCCCGAACTCGTCGGGCAGGCCGGTGCGCAGCTGACGGCGCGCGGTGTCGAGAACCTGCCCGAAGGAGTCGCGCTGGCCGTCTACCGGATAGTTCAGGAGGGGCTCACCAACGTCGCCAAGCACGCCGGCCCGGAACCTCGTTGCCGGGTGGAGGTCGCCGCGAACGGCCGCGACGTCCGGATCGACATCACCGACGACGGCGGCGGCCGGGTACCCCCGACGGAGACGACCGGCGGTCATGGCATCGTCGGCATGCGCGAACGCGTCGCCCTGTACGGCGGCACCTTCACCGCCGGACCGCGTCCGGAGGGCGGCTTCGCGGTGCACGCGTCCCTGCCCTACGAGGAGAGCACATGATCCCGCCCACCGACTCCGGCGATCCGGTCCGGGTCCTCATCGCCGACGACCAGGCGCTGCTGCGCGGCAGCCTTCGGGTGCTCGTCGATGCCGAGCCCGGCCTGGTGACCACGTCGGAGGCGGCGAACGGCACGGAGGCGGTGCGCTGCGCCCGGCAGGACCCGCCGGACGTGGTCCTGATGGACGTACGGATGCCGGGAACGGACGGCATCGAGGCGACCCGGCAGATCTGCGGCTCTCCCGGCACCGCGAACGTCAAGGTGCTGATCCTGACGATGTTCGACCTGGACGAGTACGTCTACGCCGCGCTGCGGGCCGGCGCCAGTGGCTTCCTGCTCAAGGACACACCGCCCGCCGAGCTGATCGCGGCGATACGGATCGTCGCCGGAGGCGATGCGCTGCTGGCACCGGCCGTGACGCGGCGGCTGATCGCGGAGTTCGCCCACCGCCCGGAGCCCTCGCAACCGCTGTCGCGCACCCTGGACGGTGTGACCGGACGCGAGCGCGAAGTCCTCGCGCTCATCGCCCGGGGCCTGTCCAACACCGAGATCGCCGAACGGCTGTACCTCGGCATCGCCACCGTGAAGACCCACGTCAGCCATCTGCTCACCAAGCTCGGCTGCCGTGATCGCGCCCAGTTGGTGATCGTCGCGTACGAGAGCGGACTGGTCACGGCGGCACGGCCACCGACCGGTCCCTGAAGGCGGGTTCCCGGCTCCGCCGGGGGTGTCGGTCCGCCTTGCGGAGCAGGTCGTCGATCGCCCGGAGCACGGCGTCCTGGCGCTCCTCGTGCAGCCAGCCGTGCCCGGCGTCAGCCAGGATCCGGTGCTCACCGTCCCGGACCGAAGCGGCCAGCCCGGCGTGCAGCGCGGTCTTGGCGTCGTTGATCCGCCGCAGCACCGCCGCGGACCACAGCTGGGCCTGCACGTCGTCGTGGCCCAGGACGGTGAGGACGATCAGCGGGACGTCCGGGAGCTCCGGTCCGGTGCGGAGCTCGTCTGCGACCACGTCGTAGAGGTTGCGGTCCTCGTGCAGACCGGCCCGCCACGCGGTGGTGGCGTGGTGTTCGACGAGCGGCTCGCGTACGGGTTCCGGCCAGTTCGCGAAGAGCGGCGCGGCCTGGTCGCGGGCCTGCCGGAGCTGTTCCTGTGTCAGCTCCGGTATGTCCCGGCTGTGCAGCCGCGCCAGCTTCTCCCGCGCTTCCTCAGGTCCGTGCGCGTGGAGATCCTCGTGGAAGGGGTCCAGCAGGAGCAGCCCGGACACCTCGTCGGGGAAGAGCTGCGCGTAGCGACGCGCGTAGGCGCCGCCCAGTGAATGGCCCACCAGCAGATACGGGGCGGGTACGTCGGCGGCGTGCAGCAGATCGTGGAGCTCGCCGGCGACCTCGGCGGCGGTGCGGGGCAGGTCGGCCGGCTCGCTCCAGCCGGTACCGGCACGGTCGTAGAGCACGCTGGTGGTCGACTCCGCCACCCGGTCGTGGGTGTTGAGATAGTCCAGGCCGACCTGCCCGGCTCCCGGCAGGAACACCACGGCCGGGCCCCCGCTGCCGGAGCGGTGCAGCATCAACTTCCGTCCGGCAGCGGCGTACAGGCGACCCAGCGGGGGCCGGGAGCACGTTTCCTCGGGGCCGGCCGAGCCGACTTCGGGCGACGGATGGGGCATGACCGGTGTCCTCACTCTCACTGTTCTCATCTTTGAGAAAAGTATCGAAGGTGAGAACATTCGTCCATGGATACGGTTGATCTGCTTCTGCACCCGGTGCGGATGCGCCTTGTGCACGCCATGCACGACGGGCGGACGCGTACGACCACCGAACTCTGCGCCCTGCTGCCCGACGTCTCGAAGGCCACCGTCTACCGGCATGTCGGCCTGCTGGCCGACGGGGGGCTGCTCGCGGTGGAGGGGGAGCAGCGGGTGCGTGGCTCGGTCGAGCGCCGGTACCGGCTGCACCGCACCCGGGCGGTGATCGACCCCGGCACGATCGCGGCGATGTCGCCGGAGGACTACCGCCGGGGCTTCGCCGTGGCCATGGCCACCCTGCTGGCCGAATTCAACGCGTACCTCGACCGCGAGGACGCCGATCCGACCGCCGACCTGGTGGGCTTCCGCCAGCACACGCTCTGGCTCAGTCGCGACGAACTCATCGAGATGATCGGCGAGTTGCGCGAGGTGATCGTGGCCCGGATGAGCCATGCCCCGTCACCGGAACGCACCCGACACCTGCTCAGCCCGATCCTGTTCCCCACCGAGGCACCGTCCACCGAGGCGCCGCCCCCGGACCTCACCCCGCCGCGGGGCGCAGCTCGCGGATGATGCGGGTCAGGTCGGCCGGCGCGGCCGCGAGGCGGACCGGTCTGCCCCCGTCGTCGAGTTCGGCGATGTGCCAGCTGCCGGGGACGGTGTCGCCGTCGCCGCCCCGGACCCGCCGCACACCCTTGACGGTGAGCCGGTCCACCGGGATCGGTTTCGCCGCGAAGCGGCCGGGGCCGGGGTGGGGCGTCACCGCGGGCGGGCCGTCACCGAGGACGATGTGGGTACCGAAGAGGTGCGGGTTGTAGTCGGTCTGCTCCAGGAAACGGGCGGGCACGAACACCTCCCCCGCCTCCCTCTCCTTCCCCTCCGCCGCGGCGGATCCCGCCGCCGCTCGGGGCGTACGCACCCGGGTGGCCCGCCAGGCCAGGGCGAACAGACCCAGCGTGCCCGCCGACCCCACGACCGCCCAGGTGACCGCCGCAGGGGAGGTGAGCAGGTTCGTGGGGTACCGGTAGCAGAGCGGCAGCAGCCACAGGGCCGTACCGACGAGCACGCCCGCGAAGGGAAGCGCCGAGGGAAGCACCTCGTCGTCGGGCAGCCGGCGCCCGCGCAGCCGCAGCAGCACCCTGGCCCCGGGGTAGCCCGCGGCCAGGGCCAACGCGGCCACGAGGGCGGCTGTATCCCCGGCGGCGGTCACGTGCTCGCGCCATTCGTGATGCTCTCCGGCGACCTTCATCACCTCGCCGCGCCAGAGGGTGACCTCGACGCTGTCGCCCGGCCCGAAGCCCTGGGCGCCCTCCTGCGAGACCGCGAGCCGCTCCAGTGGGCGGCGGTCGGCGAAGTACAGCCAGCTGGGCCTCTTGGGCCGGCGGACCTCGGTCCTCGCGATCACGGCGGGCACGGTGGTCAGACAGTCGCGGCGCTCCGTCGCGGTCGCTCCTGCGGTCGTCCCGGCGGTCGTGCACGGGACGGCCGACTGCCACGCCCGTGCGTACGAGGAGGTGTTCGGCAGGAACCACGCGGTCGCGGCCGCCACCGCGAGCAGCAGCACGCACAGGCTCAGCGGACCGGCCGAAGGGCGCCCGGCAGTGCGGCGCGAGATGACGGGGATGTGGTCCGACTCCGGGGCGCCATGGCGAGCGTGCAGCGCGCGGAGCGCCTCCAGCTCCGCGTCGAACTCCGCACGGTCGTCGGGCGACCAGCTCTGCGGCAGGGGCAGGAGCCGCCTGCGCCCGTCGCGCAGCGCCAGACCGACGCGCCGGGATTCCGGCACCCGGGAGTTGTTCTCGTGCTTCAGGAGGATCCGCAGACCGGCGATGTCGCGCCACGGCACACTCCGGCGGCGCAGCAGCGTCCGGGTGTGCACGCCGTACGCGTCGGCGCTCACCCGGGTGGTGACCATGCTCAGCGCCAGGACACCCAACAGCGCGGGCAGCAGACCGACGCTCAGCCACACGTCCAGGAGCCCGCCCCGGTACGCCAGGCGCACCACGGCCAGGCACGCCCCGGCACCCCCGAGCCCGACAAGGAACCACAAGGGGCGTTTCCGGAACGGGGGGCAGGTCACTTCCTGGACATCGCGCATGCACGGAATCCTGCCACCGGCCGGGCCGCACCTTCTTGTGAGATGTCCGGCAGCTCTCCGGCCCGCCACACTGCCGACTTGCGTACGGAGCGGGGGCGTACGTACCGGACCAGGCGGCCTGGGCCGAGCGGGCAGTTCAGGCACCGCACCTACGGCCTTCCGCTCAACGCCCTTCCGCACCACTCCCCTCCGGCTTCCGGGCCTTCCGGTCTCATGCGTTCGAACGCGGTGGGGGTCGTCCGCCGGCGAAGGAACTCCTCGATGTCCCGGGCACACTCGGCCGGGCTCGATTCGCCGGTGTCGCACTCGATGTCATAGACGCCGTGCGCATGGACCCGGTCGAACTGGCGGGCAGCCAGCCCCGCCGGACGATCACCGCGCGCCCGCTCCCGGCGCTCCAGCTCCGGCAGGGGGCAACGCACACCGACGAGGACGACGTCCCGAGGGGGAAACAGGGCCAGGCAGTCCTGGAGGCGCCACGGCCACGATTCCTATGCCCAGGCGGCCCCGCGAGGCCGGCGGCGGTAAAGGCGTGCGGCAGACCGTAGCGAAAATGGGGCACGGTCCGGTCTTTCGACCTGCTCGGCAGCGGAGGTTCCTATGAGCCCGTAGCGCCCTGGGCCTGGGGATCGGGGCGTGTCGTACAGGTTGTGTTCGGTACCGGCGGTGAGGATCTCAGCCGTGGTAGGCGGCGATTGCGGTCTGGACGAACGAGCGGATCAGGGGATTCCTGTCGTCCTCGTTCCATGCCGCAACCACGCGGCTTGGCGGCATGTCGATCAGTGGCACCACGGTGAGCCCCGCTGTCGGCTCGTGGTTCAGGAGGGTCATGCCGACCGTGCCGTTCCAGAGAACGGCTTGCCGACACTCCTGGACGGTACGCACCACCGGGCCCTCGCGAGGTTCCCCGCCGTTCCAGTACGACTGCCAGATGGGGTCGGTGCCCTCCGGAAACAGGAACCAGCGGCGATCGGCCAGGTCGGCCGGCTTCAAGCTGCCGCGGCGGGCCAGCGGATCGTCGGCGCGCAGCAGTGCTCCCACCGGGTCGGCGCGCAGCGCGTGCACGGTCAGGCCGGTCTCGTCGAAGGGGCCGCGGGTCAGGGCGACGTCGACCAGTCCCGCGTGCAGCCCGCAGGTGGGATCGGTCAGATCGGCCTCGCGGATGCGGACCTCAACGTGCGGGTGCAGCCGGTGGTAGGCGCGGGCCAGCCGGGATGCGCCCGGGTCGGTGCTGTCGCCCAGGAAGCCGACGGTGAGGGTCGCGGCGCCGGCCGCCGCGGCCACGCGTACGCGTACCCGGTCGGCCTGGTCGAGCAGGGAGCGCGCCTCATCGAGCAGTACCGCCCCCACCGGAGTCAGCGTGACACCGGCGGACGATCGGTCGAACAGCACGGCGCCGACTTCGGTCTCCAACTGCTTGATCGCCCGGCTCAGCGGCGGCTGGCTCATGTGCAGCCGGGCGGCGGCCCGGCCGAAGTGGAGCTCCTCGGCGACCGCGACGAAGTAGCGCAGCGTGCGTAGCTCCATGGTGCGACGATACCCGTACGGTATCGACTCCACGGAATGGGTCTTGGACTTCCGGGTTGCCCCGGCGGTGGAATCGACGCATGACTGACGAACCGAAGACCAGCGAGCCGATGGCCGACCCCGCCGTATCGGTGGTCGGTCCGGGCGACGGCGAGACGATCCTCCTGGGCAGCACGCGCATGCGTGTCCTGGAAGACGGCAGCAACACCGGGCACCGTCTCGGCCTCGCCGAGTCCGTCCTCGCGCCGCACACGCCCGGACCACCCCAGCACCGCCACGCCCAGCACGACGAGGGCTTCTACATCATCTCCGGCACGGTGCGCTTCACGGTCGGCGACAAGGACTACGACGCGACCGCGGGCACGCTCGTGATGGTCCCGCCCGGAGCCCCGCACACCTTCGCCAACACGACCGACCAGCCGGCCGTCATGCTGAGCACCTTCACGCCGGACCTGTACGTGCAGTACTTCCGGGACCTGCAGGAGATGTTCGCCGGTGGCCGGGCGCCGACCCCACAGGCGAGCATTCAGGTGATGAGCCGTTACGCCACCGAGCCCGCCGTCGACTTCGCCCGGAAACCGGACTGACAACGCCGCCCGGCAGGCCGCCACCGGATCCGGCAGGCCGCCACCGGATCCGGCCGGCCGCAGCGAGAAAGGCAGCCGCCGGGGCGGCCGACCGCTGTCGGCAGCACGGGGCGTCGGCAGCACGGGGCGTCGGCAGCCTGTCGGTGCTGTGTCGGCAGACAGGTGCACGCTTGTGCGCATGACTGAGCTTCTCGCATCGTCCGATGACCTCCGCCCCATCACCGCTTTCGACGACGGATCCGGGCCGAACCTGCTGGTGGTCCACCCGGGTGGTGGGGACGCGACCACCTGGAACAGTGTCACCCGCCACCTGGCCGACGACTATCGCGTCGTCAGGATCCACCGACGGATCTACGCTCCCGGAGCAGAGATCGCACTACCCCACTCGATGGCCGTCGAGGCAGCCGACATCGTCGCGGTCGCGGAACTCCTCGACTCACCGGTGCTTCTCGTGGGGCATTCCTCGGGCGCCGTCGCCGCGCTGGAAGCAGCGTTGCTCGCCCCGACGGCGTTCGCCGGACTGTTCCTCTATGAACCTCCCATGCCCACCCGGGAGTTGCTCGCCGGGGAGGCGGGAGCACGTGCGCGTGCCGCGCTCGACGCGGGCGACCCGGTCGAGGCGATGCGTATCCACATGCGCGACATCGTCCGCATGCCTGCGAACACGGTCGATGCGATGTTCGCCGACCGGCAAGTGCAAGCGGCGTTCGCCGCCTACGCGCCGGCCCAGATCGCGGACGACGAGGCAATCGACGCACTCGGCGTCGGTATCGATCGCTTCGCGAACATCGAAACGCCGACGAGCCTGATCGAGGGAGACCTCAGCCCCGCCCACTTGCGCGAGCGCCTGGCCGATCTGGCGGCAACCCTGCCGAACGCGCGGACCGTCACGCTCGCCGACCAGGGACACATCGCCCACCTCACCGCTCCTGACACACTGGCCAACGCCATCCGGGACATGGCGGAACAAGTTCTCCACGTATGAAGCATCCGGGATGCCCCGTCGGCTGAAGCACTCGTTCAACAACACAACGACCGGCGGGCCAACCACCAACTGTTGCCCCGCCGGTCCTGGTTCGGCCGCACGGCCTGCGTCCCGCACGGGACCTCAGGACTTCGGTACCGGCGGCAGTTCGGCGTGCTCGACCGTGTAGCCGCCCTTGGTCACCGGGGCGTACGGCGCGGGCGCCATGCAGGTGCCGACCGGGGCATCCTCGGGAGCGGCATCGCCGTTCGGCATCAAATTCACGCCGTTCCAGGAGAAGCCCACGCGGTCGTCGGAGTGCCCCTGGTCCCTGCCGCCGTCGTAGACGCTGAATCCGAGCCGACGCCCGACGTCGGGCGGCCCACCGGGGCCGACCTTGGTGATGATCGCCGTCAGCGTCGCCGTGCGGGGGCCCGTGACCAGGCAGTCCACCCGCCCTTCGGACGTGTAGGTGGTGTTCCGCTCGGCCGAGTAGTGGGAGACCTTGATCGTTCCCCGGGCATCGGTCGGCAGACCCGTGGGTATCCCGGGCAGTGGTCGGCTGTACGGGGCAGCGTGCGCGTCGAAGCTGAACGAGCGGATGTCGTCGTCCTTGTAGTAGGGCAGGACGAACTCCGCGCTTCCGGTGACACTTGCGTACGCCGGCTTCCCCGCACGCTGCCCGGCAGAAGATGCGGACGAGGCGGACGAGGCGGACGAGGCGGACAAGGGAGAAGAGGGGGAGGAGGCAGGCGAGGGAGGAGAGGCAGAAGCGACCGAGGCGCCGCTGAGGGGCAGGCAGGCGGCGAGCGCGACGAGTACGGCCATCGTCTTGCGGGGGGACAGTGAAATCACCGTGTTCTCCTGGGAGTTGGTGGTCCGTCGTGACGTGGTCCATCCTTCATGGCCGTCCCCTCCGGCCCATCAGCCGCGATCCGTAATCCCCGACGCGCTCACCTCAACCGTGAGACCTACCGGTGTCAGCCTCCGGTCGCACGGGCGGCAGCCCGCTCAGCGCGATTTTCCCTGTCGCTTCCTTCTCCTGTGCTTCCTGGTGCGGTGCCGACGTCAGGAAGCGCACGGGTGGCGCGGTATGGGCCTGGCCGTACGGGTGGGTGGGGCCAGACCTACTCCGGTGCCGATCCGGCGGGAACCGGGCTCCGTACCGTGCAGAGTGAGACACCGAGCCGTACCGGCCGGATCGGCGCGCAGTGCAGGACACGCGAGTGCCGCGGCCGGAGTCACGAAGTGAGAAGGGACGGTCATGCGACAGCTGGTGCCGTGGGTGGCAAGCGCCTGCGTGGGGTTCGTACGGGCGTGCGTTGTGGTGGTCGTCAGCGTGCTGGTTCCGGCGGTGTGGGCCGCTGCGGTGGCGCTGGGGATCCGGTGGGGGGCGGGAAACCCGTGGTCGTGGGTGGCGCCGTTCGTGCTGGTGTGCGTGGGTACGCTCGCCCTCTCCCGCCCGGTCTGCCGGATGGTCCGCTTCCTTGTCGCGAGGTGGACCGCCACCTTCATCCCCGCCGGATACCGGCAGGCCGGGCCGGTGACGCGGATGTCCACCGGGTACTGGTGGAACGGCTTCAGCTACGAACGCACCAGCCGCGACGCCCTCATGGACCAGAAGTGGCGAGTTCGGTGGAAGGACCCCGCCAACTGGCGTGACCTGCGGTTCACGGCCATCGCGCCGTTCACCGCGGGCGTGGTCGCGTCCCTCCCGCCGGCCGGGGTGGCCGCGGCGGTCCTCGGGCTCGGGGAGTCGGGGCCCGTCGCGCGCGCCGCCGGGGTGCTCGGCCTGGTCGTGGCCGTCGCCGGCGCCCCGTACGCCTGGCGGACCGTCGAGCCGGTGGCCGTCCGCTTTCTGCGGGCGTCGCCCGCGATGGCGCTGGCGGACCAGGTGGACGAGCTGACGGCCCAGCGCGCGGACACGACGGTCGCGCAGGCCGCCGAGATCCGCCGGATCGAGCGGGACCTCCACGACGGGGCGCAGGCCCGCCTGGTCGTGCTCGGACTTTCCCTGGCCACGGCGGAGAAGCTGATGGAAACCGACCCCGAGCGGGCCAAGGCCCTGATGCGGGAAGCACGGGCCGGTGCCGCCACCTCACTGACCGAACTCCGCGACCTGGTCAGGGGAATCAACCCGCCGGTGCTGAACGACCGGGGGCTCGTCGAAGCCGTTCGCGCCTTCGCCCTGGACAGCCCGCTCGAAGCGGCCGTCACCACCGACCTCCAGCTGCGCCTGGACCCGCCGGTCGAGTCCGCCGTCTACTTCGGGATCGTCGAACTGGTGACCAACGCGGTCAAGCACGCCCGCGCGACCCGGGCGCGGATCACCCTGACCCGGGACGACACCGGCCTCGTCGTCGACGTCGAGGACGACGGCCGGGGCGGAGCCCGCGTGCGCGCCGACGGCGGACTCGCGGGGCTGCGCCGCCGCCTCGCGGCCTTCGACGGCACCCTGGAGATCACCAGCCCGGCAGGCGGCCCGACCCGCGCGAGGATAGTGGTGCCATGCGAATCGTTGTAGCCGAAGATCTCTACCTCCTGCGCGACGGGATGGTCCGCCTCATCGAGGCGTACGGACACCAGGTGGTGGCCACGGCGACCACCGGACCCGAGACGCTCGATGCGCTGCTGAAGTGGCGGCCGGACGTAGCCGTCGTCGACGTCCGCATGCCGCCGACCCAGTCGGACGAGGGCCTGCGGGCGGCCCTGGCCGCGCGCGGCGAACTGCCCGGACTGCCGGTCCTGATTCTCTCCCAGTACGTTGAACAGCTGTACGCCCGCGAGCTCTTGGCCGACGGTTCCGGTGGCATCGGCTATTTCCTCAAGGAGAGCGTGTTCGACGCCGACCAGTTCATCGACGCGCTGGAGCGCGTCGCCGGCGGCGGGACCGCCATGGATCCGGCCGTCATCGCCAAACTGCTGTCCAGCGGCTCCTCGAACCGGCGGTTGGAGCAGCTCACCGAACGCGAACACTCCGTGCTCGGCCTCATGGCCGAGGGAATGTCCAACCAGGCCATCGGCCGGCGGCTCTTCCTCAGCGAAAGCGCCATCAGCAAGTACACGACCTCCATGTTCGGCAAACTGGGCATCACCGATGGCGACGACAACAACCGCCGAGTGCTCGCCGTCCTCACCTACCTGAACAAGCCCTGACCCGACTGATGAACAACGACCCTTGCAGGCGACTGCCAGGACGAGAGGGATCATGCCGGACAGCGAGACCCGACGCCCTTTGCTCTTCCTCGACGTGGACGGCCCACTGAACCCTTATGACGCGCCCCCGCACAAACGCCCCGAGGGGTACAGCACCCACCGCATGCGACCGACGGGCTGGGACCACCCGTGGAACAAGCCGTTGCGGGTCTGGCTCAACCACGGCCATGGCGACCAGCTGCTCGCTCTTCCGTACGACCTGGTGTGGGCCACTACCTGGCAGGACGAGGCGAACGACTGGATAGGCCCTCACCTGGGTCTGCCGAAGCTCCCCGTCGTCAACTGGCCGACCACCGCCCAGCAGGGCGAATCCGGGCTGCACTGGAAAACGCGCACCCTGGCCGAGTACGCCGCCGGGCGCCCGTTCGCCTGGGTGGACGACGAACTGGGGCCCCAGGACAGGGAATGGATCGCCGGCCACCACGGCGCTCCCGCCCTTCTGCACCGGGTGAGCGCGCGCGTCGGGCTGCGGCCGGACGACTTCGGCACACTCACGGGCTGGGCGACGGGGCTGCGGCGGACCACGGCATGACCTTCGCACCCCGGCGCGGTGAGCCGGTGCGTATGCGATGTAGGAGGCAATCTCCTTGGGCCGGGTGACGTGGCGGCGGGTCAGGACCCGGTGCCGGCGGTCGGCCCGGTGCCAGGGGCGGTGCTCGGCGTGCTCACGCGCCGGGTGCCCGACCAGCCGCTCCGAACCCGTCCCGCTCAGCGTCCCCGAGCTCGGACACCTGATCCCGCGCTTCCCCTGGACGGCCAACTCCGCGCAGTGGCCCGGAATTCGCATCCGCACAGACCTCGGAGCGCCCCCGGCCCGAGCGGGTGGTCGCGACGGTTGCCCTGTGACGGGATCTTCACGGCCATGTCCCGACTGTGTGCCATCCGGCGGTCGGCCGAAAATCGCTGGTTAGCCTGGCGGCGCTCAAGGTGTCCCTGGGGGACGTCGGAACAGTCGGACGGAAGTGGGAAACAGGCATGGGCGGTCGTGTCGGGCACATGGTGTCGCGCAGGCAAATATTCAGGCTGGCCGGGACGGGACTGGGGCTGGCCGTGTTCGGGGCCGGGGTCGTGGGGTGCGGCCCCGAGGAGGAGGCGGTCGCACCGGGCGGCAGCGCGAAGCCGGGCGGGGAGAAGAACGGTGACACTTTCACCACCCCGCCGCCGGGCACCGCGCCCGAGCCGCTGTGGAAGGCGGCTGCCGCGAACACCAGCCTGGCCGGCATCGACGCGCTCGCGGTGATCGGGGACGTGGCCCTGGTGTCGGGCGATCCGCTGGTGGGACGGGACACGGTCAGCGGTAAGGAGAAGTGGTCGCGCAAGGGCGTCACCACGCCCGGCGCCAAACTGATCGTCGGCGGCGGCACGCTCTACCTCGCCAGCGCCGAGTACGACGGTGACGTGGTGGGTCTGGATCCGGCCACGGGCAAGGAGACCTGGCGCAGCCGCCTGGGCAAGAAGTACGAGCAGCCGCGCCCGATCGCGGCCGACGAACGCCATGTGTATGTCCTCGCCGGAATCCTGGAGAAGGACTACACGACGCCGAACAACGTGATCGCCGCGATCGACACCACCTCGGGCAAGATCGCCTGGCGTGAACAGCGCGATGCGGGGACAGAGGAGTACGGCATCACCGCCGCGGCCGTCGGCGGACGCCTGGTCTACACGGACTACCGGGAGAACGTGACGGTCCGGGACACGACGACCGGCCGACAGCTGTGGACGAAGAAGATCAGCCGGTCCAACAACCGACGCTTCGCCGTGCACGAGGGCCTGGTGATCGTGGCGGACGGCCGGCGGCTGCGCGCGTTCGACCTGGCCGACGGCAAGGAACGCTGGTCGCTTCGGACGGAGGAGTTCAGCTCGTTCAACGACCCGCATGTCCTGGACGGGGTGCTCTACGCGGCCGACAGTGCGCGCGGCATGTGGGCGGTGGACCCCGGTACGGGCAAGCAGATCTGGCACAACGACGACCTGCGGGACTCGGCTACGCAGGCGTGGCAGTTCGCCAAGGTGAACGGCACCTTGTACGGCGCGACCGAGTTCGACGAGGACGGCGGCGTGCACGCCTTCGACGCGGCGACCGGAAAGCTGCGCTGGACCTACAACGACAGAACCGGCGACATCCAGCAGTGGTACGTGGCGGCGGCGGGCGACCGGCTGGCCGTGATGCACGGGAAGCGGCTCTACGCGCTCCCCGCCGTGTGATCCGAACGCCCTGGCTGCGCGACGGGACCTCGCTCGCCCGTCGCTCCGCCCACCGGCCGCCCGCAGCATCCGGGGCGGTCGGCGGGGCCGGGCGCTCCTACTCGTCGTCCCAGGCCATCGAGCTCATCCGCCAGCCGCCGGGCGTCCGTACGAACTGGGTGGTCTTGCGGCCCGCGCCCTCGAACCACTCGCCGTCGAGGACACCGGACTTCCGGTACTCGCTGAACCGGTGCGCGATGGCCCCGAAGACCTCGGTCCGCGCGGCGACCTCCCATTCGGAGAACTCTGTCAGCGTCCCGTCGGTGAGCACTTTCTCCCGGGGCTCGATGAATGAGTCGAGGTCGTAGATCACGGGCTCGTCCCCGACGTTCGAGATGATCATCCCTTGCGGGATGAACACCTCACGGACGACGTCGAGGTTCGGCCCGCTGCCGCCGGTGTTGGCGAACGCGCCCAGGAAGGCGCGCATCAGCCGGTCGAGCTCGGCCTCGACGTCGGACACCGACGCTTCGCCCGCAGGCACTTCGCTCACGGGTGGCCACTCCCCGGAGAGGACCGACCAGACCTCGCTGTCGCGCCGCACGCCCCGGTACGCGGAGCGCTGCCGCAGCACACCGTCATGGGTCATCCCGAGCCGGCGCGCGACCTCGATGCTGCGGGTGTTGCCCGCCGCGACCCACCACTCGACCCGGTGCATCCCGCGCTCCGCGAAAGCCCAGTCGATCAACGCCCGGCAGGCCCGGGTCACCAGCCCCCGGCCTTCCCCGGCGGCCTCCAGCCAGCAGCCGATCTCACACACTCCGGAGGCGCTGTCGAAGCGCGTGAACATGACGCCGCCGACCAGTGTGCCGTCCAGCCAGATCCCGTAGATCCGGGCGGTGTCCTCGGCCTGTTTGTCGGCGTAACGCCGGAGGACGGCCGTGGCGGAGGCGAGGTCGGTACTGAACGTCGCCCAGGGTATCCAAGGGTCCACATAGGGCCGCGCGCGGTCGATATGGGCGAGGAACTCCTGAGCGTGCCAAGGCTCCAGGGGGCGGAGCTGAGCAGTGTCGCCGAGCGGCAGAGTGAACACGGATACCTCATCCTTGGGTACGTGACGAGCGTTCGGTACGTAGGCCAGCAGCATGCCGCCCGCACCCGGGGGCCGTGAAGCCCGACCCCGCTTCGAAGCCGCGCACGACCAGGTCGGCCCGCTGTCCGGACGATACTCCGACGGCGGCGCGTCCGTACCCTCGCCCTCATTATGCGAACGGCCCGTCGAGGGCGGCCCATTGGAGCAGCATGATGGTCTTGGCGTCGGCGATCGTGCCGTTGCGGATCCGGTCGAGCGCCTCGGTGAACGGAAGTTCCACGGTGGTGATGTCTTCGCCCTCGGCGGCGATTCCACCGGCGGAGGCGGGGGTGCCGGCCGTGTCGTAGGGGGCGGCGAAGAAATGCAGGCGCTCGGTGACCGAGCCGGGGCTCATATAGACGTCGAAGACGTGCTCGACGGTGCCGACGGTGTGTCCGGTCTCCTCGGCGGCCTCCCGGCGGATGGCTTCCTCCGGGCTGTCGCCGTCCAGGAGCCCGGCAGCGGTTTCGAGCAGCATGCCGTCGGGGTGCTCGTTGACATAGGCGGGGAGGCGGAACTGACGGGTCAGCAGCACGGTGCGCCGGTCGGTGTTGTGGAGCAGGATGGTCGCCCCGTCACCGCGGTCGTAGGTCTCGCGCTGCTCGCGGCTCCAGTGTCCGTCACTGTGTTGGTAGTCGAAGGTGGTCTTCCGCAGGACGTACCAGTCGCTGGAGAGCAGCTCCACCTCGCGGATCCGCACGCGCGGGTTGCCGGTGAGGTCGAGGCCGTGCTGGTCCAGGCCGGTGCGGCCGCGCCGGTCGGGGGTGTCGAGGCCGGCGGTCATCGGGCGGCCGGCACGGCGGCGAGGCCGGCGTAGACGTCCTTGCCCTGCGCACGGGCCTGGTCGACCATCCGGTCCGCCCCCTCGGAGGGGCCGCCGATCCGCAGGACCGCGTCGCAGCGGGAGAGCAGCCGCTCGGCGACGGGGTGGAAGATCTCCTGGAAGAGAGTGTCGCCAGGACTCGTGCTGCCGGCTGTCTCCAGGAGCGGCAGGGCGAGCGCCTCGCCGGTGACGGGCAGGTGCCCGGCGCGGAACAGGACGAGCGCGGCTTCGTTCATCGCCCGTACGTTGGCTTCGAGTTCGCGGGGGTCGTCGCCGGTGCCCGACCGGTAGGGGCCCGCGACGAGAATCATCTGTGCGCGTGGAACGCTGGTCATGACCGTTGACTCCTTGGGCATGGGCATGGGCATGGGCGGATTCAGACCAGGAGGCTGTCGACGCCCGCGTCCCGCAGGGCGTCCAGGGTCTCCGGGCCGCCGGGGTGTGTGGCGGCGTCCTCGGCTGCCTTGTCGGTGACGAAGCGGTGTACCGCGCCGAGCGGGGCGACCCGGCTGAACGCGCGGACCCCCAGCTTGGTCGCGTCCGCCACCGCGACGGTGCGGGTGGCCCGGGTGAGTCCGACCTGCTTGACGGCCGCGTCGTCCAGCGAGAACTCCGACCAGCCGTGCTCGGCGTGCACACCGCCGATGGACATCACGAAGCAGTCGAAGGCCAGGGACTCCAGGGTGCGCAGCGCCAGCGGGCCGACGAGGGAGCGCTCGGCGGGACGGGAGCGGCCGCCGACCACCAGCAGGTCGATCCCGGGCCGGTCGGCCAGGCTCAGCGCTGCCTGCAGGCTGAGCACGGCGACCGTCAACGGGGCACGGGCGGCGAGGTGCTCGGCGACGTGCACGGTCGTGGTCCCGGCGTCGAGCAGTACACGCGATCCCGGCTCCACCAGCGCGGCCACGGCCGCACCCAGACGGTCCTTGGTGGCTGCCTGCCACGGCTCCCGCGCGGCGAAGCCCGTGTCCTCGTCGCGCGGGCGGGTGGCGACGGCGCCACCGTGCACCCTGCGCACCAGGCCCTGTTGCTCCAGCGCGTCGAGGTCCCTGCGCACGGTCATCTCCGAGACGCCCAGGCGATGGGAGAGCTCCGACACGGAGACCCGGTCGGAGCCCTGCACCAATCGCAGGGTCAGGTCCAAACGATTGGCGACACCCATGCCTCAATTTCTACCATGCTTGAGTTCGAATGAACATTCTTGTGTGCGAATGCTGATTGCGCGGGGACGCCGGGCGGCGGACGCCGGATGGCTTCGTTCGCTGCCGCTGCCGCTGCCGCTGCCGCTGCCGCTGCCGCAGTCGAGGTCAGTTCATCTGTCGACGGGCCCGCTTCACCTCGCGGTCGACGGCCCAGGCGTCGGCGACCGGCCCGAGGTGGCCGAGCTTGTCGGGGTTGATCACCCCGCGGACGGTCTGAATCCTCCCGTCGAGCACTTCGAGGACCATGGCGTGCAGGATCTTGCCGTCCCGGTCGCGGAAGATCGCACCGGGCTGGCCGTTGACCTCGTGCGGCTCGAACGTCACGTCGATCCGGAGCAGCCAGGGGAAGGCCGTGCCCAGCACCCGGGCCACGTTCTCCGCGCCCATGACGGCCTTCGCCAGCTGCGGGGCCTTGCCCCCGCCGTCCCCGACCAGCTGCACGTCGGCGGCCAGCAGATTCTGCAGCCCGCCCACGTCGCCGTTCTTCAGCGCGTCGAAGAACCGCGTCGCCAGCTCCCGCCGCTCCTGGGAGTCCGCCGCGAACCGCGGTCGCCCGGCCTCCATATGCCGCCGCGCCCGCACCAGCAGCTGCCGGCACGCCGCCTCGGAACGTCCCACCGCCGCGGCGACCTCGTCGAACCCGAAGGCGAACACCTCCCGCAGCAGGAAAACCGCCCGCTCCAACGGACTGAGCCGCTCCAGCAGCAACAGCGCCGCCATCGACACCGAGTCGGCCAGCTCCACCGACCGCGCCGGATCCTGATACGGATCGCTCAGCAACGGCTCAGGGAACCACGGCCCGACGTATTCCTCCCGCCGCACCCGCGCGGAGCGCAGCACATCGATCGAGATCCGGGTCACCGCGGCCGACAGAAAGGCCTTGGTCGACGTGGGCCGGGTCGTCGAACCGTCGAAGCGCAGCCAAGTCTCCTGCACCGCGTCCTCGGCCTCGCTCACGCTGCCCAGAATCCGGTAGGCGATCGAAAACAGCAGCGGCCGCAGCTCCTCGAAGTCCTCGACCTTGCTCACACCGACTCAGCTCCCCCTGATGCTCTCCCACTTGGGCCGTGCTCGTCGGCGCAGGCAGCTTTCCGTGACCGGGTCCGGTGACCGGCCGGACCACCGGCAGCTCAGAGTAATGCCCGCGAACCCAGGGCCCGGTGGCCCGCAGCCGGGCCCCGGGCCGGTGGCTGACGCCGCTCAGTGGAACTGCCCGGGTTCGTAGCTGCCGGCCGGCTGCTGGGCGATGACGTTGAGCCGGTTCGCCGTGTTCATGAAGGAGACCAGGACCACCAGGGCGGTGAGCTGCTCCTCGTCGTAGTGCTTGGCGGCAGAGGCCCACACCTCGTCGCTGACCCCGCCGGCCCCGTCCGCGATCCGGGTCCCCTGCTCCGCGAGCTCCAGCGCGGCACGCTCGGCCTCGGTGAAGACCGTGGCCTCCCGCCACGCCGCCACCAGGTGCAGCCGCACCGAGGTCTCGCCGGCCGCGGCGGCGTCCTTGGTGTGCATGTCGATGCAGAAGGCGCAGCCGTTGATCTGGCTCACGCGCAACGCCACCAGCTCCTGCGTCGCGGCTGGCAGCGGTGAGTCCTTGATCGCCTTGCCCGCCGACATGAGGTGCTTGAAGGCCTTGCCGGCGGTCGGGCTGGCGAAGTAGTTCAGTCGCGCGTCCATGGTGTGCTCCTCCGTGGTCGTCAGTGGCTACACCCCTATGACGAGGCAGCCCGACCCTCTGTGACACGGGCGGAAGTGACCTGGGTCTCCCCGGTACGTGGCAGGCGTAGTACCAGGCGACCTCCCAGCCCTCGGCCAGGCTCGGGGAACCGGCCGGCAGGTCACCGCCCTCGATCGTGGTGCCCCTGATCTCGGAGACGGGGAACAGAACGGCGGCTACGAGAACGACGACCGAGGCCCCGATGCCGGCGACGGGGTACGCCCCGGCGACGGGCTCGTGGGCCGCCCGCCGAGCGGCACGGATCCGAAGATCCCGGCCGCCGGGCACCGGCCATCACCCGGCGGGCGGAACCGGCTCCCCCGCACGGCGACATCGCACTACGACCAACGGCCGCACGGCGCGCTGCTCGTGCGCCGGAGGCGGGTGCGGGTGCGGGTGCGGTGCAGTGCACTGCGACATCGTCTTCGACCGCCTGCGGGAGACGCGGCCGGGGCGCCGACAGCCGACGAGTGAACGCCCGCCCCGGCAGGGAGGACCGGTGTGGCGGCCGTGCCCCGGGTGGTGCCCCGAGCCGTGGCCCGGGGCACCACCGCTCCCGGTGTCAGACGACGACGAGACGGTTGGGGGCGGAGCCCCGGCTGAGGTTGCGGAACAGCTTCTTGATGTCCTGCGGGGCGAGCTTGATGCAGCCCGCGGACTTGTAGTCGCCCACGCCGTCCCAGCGCCGGCTCTCGGTGCTGCCCTGCTCTCCGGTGCGGGTCATCTCGCTGTGGATGAAGAGTTCCGTACGCGTGGTCCGGCCGTTCTTGCACGTCTTGTTGCTCAGGGGGATGGCGTAGCCCTTGATGAAGTTGCCGTTGTAGCGGGTCTGGCGGGCACCGACGGTGTACGTGCCGGCGGGCAGCCATCCCTTGCCCGAGGCGCACTCGTCGCGTCCCTTGGCGTGATCGCGGCCGAGCCCGGAGCCGGCGCGGAAGACGGCCTGCGTCTTGTTGTTGCGTACCACCATCAGACGCGAGTTCTGAGGGTCACCGGCGTTCCGTACGAACTTCAGGGTGGTGACGGCGGCGCCGGCAGCCGGACGGCTGCCGGCCGCGGGAGCCGCCTGACCGCTCGGGGCGGTGGCGGCGGCAATGGTCACCAGGGCCATGGCACTCAGGCCGATGACAGCGGCACGGGCACGCAGGGGAGAGGTCGCAGACATGGGTGGTCACTCCTTCGAGGGTCGGTGAAGCCGGCATGCCCCGGGAGCCCGGAGCGTCTTCCCGGACTCCAGCGGTCCCGGGACGAGCCGCGGGAACCGTGCAGTGCGGGGCGCCGTGAACCAACCATGGGCCCTCGGGGACGCCGTACGGGACGACTGGCCGTCATGCGCTGATGGCCGATCATGCATGCACAAGTGCGCCCCTCCGACCTGCGCTTATGTACGCCAGGTGCGCATGGGGGACCGCGTCGTCGAGTCGTGATCGGACCGTACGGAGGTGGCCGGCGGGGGAGTCACTTGCCCAGCTTCGTGGCCAGGGCGGCACGCCGGGCGAACGTCTCGTCCTTGGACTCGGCCATCTCGCGCAGGGCCGCTTTCCGTTCCCGCTGGGCAAGCCGGTCCAGATAGAGATGACCGCGCAGGTGGTCCGTCTCGTGCTGGAGGCACCGGGCGAAGTAGCCCCTGCCCTCGATCACCAGTGGCACGCCGTCCTTGTCGCGGCCCCGTACGACGGCACGGTCGAGGCGGGGCACCACACGGTACGGGCCGGGAACGGACAGACACCCTTCGGATTCTTCGACCAGCCTGCGATGCTCGGCCGGCACCTCGTCCAGGACGGGATTGGCGAGGTGCCCGACATGACGCACTCCCCAATCGTCCGTGATGTCCCACACGAACAACTGCAGATCCACGTCGACCTGGTTGGCGGCCAGACCCGCGCCCTCCGCCACCTGGTTCGTGGCGAACATGTCGTCGATCAGCCGCGAGAGCTCCGGCGTACCGAACCGGGTGACCTCCCGGCACCGGCGGCGCAGAATCTCCTCCCCGACGACGGTGATACGGCGCACCGCACCCCGTTCCACCTCCGGCGCGAGCCGCGGATAGGACTCGACGGGTTCGCCCTGCACACGTACCCGGCGGTCGTGAGAGGTGTCACCGAACCGAACAGCCATGGATTGTCAACGCCTTCCGCACATGCCTGAGCCGACCGGGGCCGACCCCCGGCCGGCGGCGGCCCGGCTTGACCGAACGCTTTGCAAAGTAGCACCCTTTGCAAAGTGAGCGATGAAAACCGTCAAACAGCATCCGCGGGACCGCCGTCGCAACGTGCCCGGCAGTCACTCCCGGACCATCCCGTACGCGTCGCCCTGCTGGACCTCCTCGCCGAGGTCGGCACCGTCACGTCCACGCAGGCCGCCGCCCGTCTCGGCCACAGCTCCGGCCTCTGCTCATTTCACCTGCGCCAGCTCGCCCGGCACGGCCTCATCGAAGAAGCACCGCACAAAGGCGGCCGGGCACGACCGTGGCGGCTCCGTTGGGAGTCCCCCCAGCCGTCCGATCAGGAAGCGCCGGAGCAGTTCGACGCGCTCGCACGCGGGCTGGAGGACGAGAGCTACCAGCACTGGCTGGCCCACCGGGACCAGGCGCCGGCCGAGTGGCAGCACGACGAATCCTTCAGCGCCGTCGTCCACCTCACGCCGGCGGAGATGACCGAACTCGCCGCCTCCGTCCGCCTCCTGCTGGCCGGATACCGCGAACGGGACCAGCGCCCCGCCGCGCGCCCGGCAGGCACCATGGCCGTGGCCGCGGTCACCAGACTGTTCCCCCTGCTGACCGAGAACCCTGCGCAGTCGCCGCCCGCGCCCGAGGGCCCGCGTGGTGGTGCTGGACAGCGCTGATCGTCTGCTGCTGTGCTCTGCCCGGAACGAGGCGGACGGCTCCATCCGCTGGTTCACCACCGGTGGTGGCCTCAAGCCGGGCGAGAGCGGCGTCCCTGCTGACGGACGGCCCACCGGATCGGCCGATCGTCGTGGATGGCCGATCGCGTACCCGAGGTGTCCACCGCCGAGCTCCTCACCAGAAGCGCTCCTTTCCGGTCCACCGACCCGGTCGCGCTGATGGCCGCACACCTGAACACCGTCCCGGAGCCGCCGGGCCGGGTGCGGGCCGGTGTTCCCGCCGCTTTGGGCGACCTCGTCACGGCCTTGCCGGTCAAGGACCCCGACCCCGACCCCGACACCGGGCCCGATGCGGCCCGAATGCCTGAGCCCGTGCCGGAACCGGCCTCGGGCACACCGGCTCCGCCGCCGGTGCCGGAATCACCGCCGCCCTCGCCCTGTTCGACCACAACGCCTCCGACCGCAAGACCGCCGACCGCGAAACCCCCGGCAGCGCCTCCCTGCTCCGGAGCGCGTTCGCGTACGTCCAGCCCCGCACACGGTCACTCGGACGGACCCTCAGACGGCCCGCACTTCGGTGTTCTGGCCGGCGTGCAGCAGCCAGGTACCGTCCCCCTGCTTGGTCATGACGTACAGCGGGGAGCCCTCCGCGTCGCTCTCCGTGTCGTTTTCCGCCGAGTGGTAGACCTGCCGGATCTTGACGGCCGCCACATCGGGCCGCAGGAACTGTATGTGCACTGCCTCGTACGTCACCTCGCCGGCCCAGCTCGCGGCGGGAAGGACGGTACGGGTGAATTCGGCGATTGCGTCGAAGCCGATGAGGACCTTGCCGTGGGCGGTCGTCCAGAGGGCATCGGGATGGAAGAGCGCGAGGAACCCCTCGACGTCCTTGGCGCGCTGAGCGCGTTCGACGGTGGCCACGACGTGCTCGATGGCTTTGATGTCCGCGGTTTCGGTGTTCATGGAGATCACTCTGGGACCTCAAGTCAACTTGAGGTCAAGGGGTCGGGGGCGCAATTGCCGAGCGGGTCGCGCGAAGTGCGGGTCGCGGGACCGCGCCTAGCATGATCGTTATGGACATCACCATTCACACGAGTTTCCTCCCGCACGACGACCCGGACGCGTCCCTGGTCTTCTACCGCGACGTCCTCGGCTTCGAGGTCCGCAGCGATGTCGGGCAGGGCAAGATGCGCTGGATCACGGTCGGCCCGGCCGGTCAGCCCAGCACGTCCATCCTTCTGGCACCGCCGGTCTCCGACCCCGGGGTCACCGAGGACGAGCGCCGCACCATCGCCGAGATGATGGCCAAGGGCACCTACGGCTGGATCCTGCTGGCCACCCGGGACCTCGACGGCACCTTCGGCCAGGTGCAGGCCGGCGGCGCCGAGGTCGTCCAGGAGCCGACCGAGCAGCCGTACGGCATCCGCGACTGCGCCTTCCGCGACCCCGCGGGCAACCTGGTCCGCATCCAGGAACTTCGCTGAGCCGTTCGGCAGCGGCTCGGCGTGATCGGCACGCCGTCGGGTGCGGCGGAACAGGTGGCAGGACCGATCAGGAATCGAGAAGCACCGGTCGCCGGGCCGCAACTAGCGTGACGGACATGGCATCCATCGAAACCGTCACCCTGGAGGTGGCCGACCCCACGGCCGCCCACCACTTCTGCACCACCGCCTTCGGCCTGGACGCCCAGGTGCGCCTGCGGGCCTCGGAGGCGGCCACAACCGGCTTCCGTGGGTTCACGCTCGCGCTCACGGTGTCCCAGCCGAGCACCGTCGACAGCCTCATCGGCGCCGCCCTCGACGCAGGCGCCACGTCGCTGAAGCCCGCCGCGAAGTCTTTCTGGGGCTACGGCGGCGTCGTACAAGCCCCGGACGGGACGATCTGGAAGGTCGCGACCTCGGCGAAGAAGGACACCGGCCCCGCCACCCGGCAGATCGACGAGATCGTGCTCCTGCTGGGAGTCGAGGACGTGGTCGCGAGCAAGCGGTTCTACGTCGGCCAGGGTCTTGCCGTGGCGAAGAGCTTCAGCCGCGTGTACGTCGAGTTCGCCGCCGGGGCGAGCCCCGTCAAGCTGGCGCTGTACAGGCGCCGTGCCCTTGCCAAGGATGTCGGCGTCTCCCCCGACGGCACCGGATCGCACGGGCTCGTGATCGGCGGCGACGCCGGCCCCTTCACCGACCCGGACGGGTTTGCGTGGGAGGCCGCATCGCCGGTGCCCACGCGATGACGGGCGCGCCGCCGCGTGGACTTGAGGAGAGGCTGCGGGAGACCCGGGCGAAACTGGAGAGCGATGTCGACATCTGGGTCGCGACATCGGGCTTCCCGGGCGGCGCCCACCTCATCCCGCTCTCGTACCTCTGGGACGGGACCGCGTTCCTCATCGCGACGCCACGCGCCTCGGTCACCGGCCGCAACCTGCTGGCGGACGGCCGGGTGCGACTCGGCCTCGGGCCGACACGCGACGTCGTCGTCATCGACGGCACCGCCGAGCCGGTGGACACCGCCGGCCTCGGCCCGGAGAGGGGCGACGCATTCGCGACCAGGACCGGTTTCGACCCGCGCGAGCTCGACGAGCCCTACCAGTA
Organism: Streptomyces sp. NPDC059832; assembly: GCF_042731715.1. Lineage (NCBI taxonomy): Bacteria > Bacillati > Actinomycetota > Actinomycetes > Kitasatosporales > Streptomycetaceae > Streptomyces > Streptomyces sp. NPDC059832. The sequence continues at coordinate 368,793 of NZ_JBHWIY010000001.1, forward strand.
CTTCCTGATCCGGCCGCGGCGCATCCACGCCTGGCGGGAGGCGAACGAGTTGCCGGGACGCGCCCTCATGCGCGACGGCCGCTGGCTCGGCTGACCGCCGCACGGCAACACCCCACGGTGGGAACCGGTGCGGGGCCCTGAGCCGAACCGGATTGTGCGGCGGCGCCGGAGCCAGGCATGATCGCCCCGGCGGATTTTTGCGGCACCTGGTCCGCCGGGCCGGAGCGGGCCAGGGCAACCGGCCCGATCTGCTCGCCACGGGACCCGCCGCAGGATCCGAGGAGTTCACGGTGACGTCCCAAGTACCCGTATCGCCTGAGCAGTTGACCATCGTCCCGGCCAACGAGGCCTCCTGGGACGACATCGCCGCCGTATTCGGCACCACCGACGCGGGCCGCTGCCAGTGTCAGCGGTTCAAAGTCGTCGGCTGGATCTGGCGTGACACCACCCAGCAGGAGCGAACCGAGATGCTCGGGGCCCAGACGGCCTGCGGCATCCCGGACGCCGCTGACACCTCGGGCCTGGTGGCGTACGTCGACGACGACCCCGCAGGCTGGGCCGCGGTTCAGCCCCGTACCGCCTACCCCAAACTGCGCACCTCGCGCGTGGTGTGGGCCGGACGGGACGAGGACAAGGACGACGACGGGGTCTGGGCGGTGACCTGTCTCGTGGTCCGCAAGGGCTACCGGGGCAGAGGTCTGACCTACCCCCTCGCCCAGGCCGCCATCGCTCACGCCCGCGACCGCGGCGCTCGGGCTCTTGAGGCCTACCCGATGATCACCCACCCCGGCAAGCAGATCACCTGGGGCGAACTCCATGTGGGCGCCCAGCAGGTCTTCGAGGAGGCCGGACTGACGGAGGTCGCCCGCCCCACTGTCCGGCGCACGGTGATGCGGATCGACTTCTAGGCCCGGTCGTCGAACTGCCGTCTGCCGCGATCACGCGTTGCGGGGGATCAAATGGCGGTTTCCTCCGGCCGCGGGACGTTGTCGACGCAGCAGCGGACGAAGTCCTGGACGACGGGATCGGTGTCGTCGGCGCAGGCCCAGACGACGCCGACCTGGCTGGGGCTGACGCCGCTGACGGGGCGGTAGACGATCCCCGGGCGGGCGTAGAAACGGGCGGCGGATGCGGGGGCCAGGGCCATGCCGTAGCCATTGGCGATTGCGCTGAGCCAGTCGTCCGGCCGGTCGGTGACAGCGCCGATGCGGACCGGCCGGCCGTCGCGTTCGTCGGTGGCCAGCCAGTACTCGCGCCACGGGCCCGATTCGGGCGGGGCGGCCACGAACGGCTCGTCCCACAGATCCCGGAAGGGGATCACCTCACGTGCGGCGAAAGGATGTCCGGCGGGGAGGGCGACCCAGCGTGGCTCGGTGAACAGCACTTTCGTCCGCAGGGCGTCCTGGCCGGGGAAGGGCAGTCGCAGCAGGGCGACATCGACGTCCGCGTCGGCCAGCCCGGCGCTCGGACGTGACCAGGCGGCCTGCCGCATGTCCACCCGCCAGCCCGGTCGGCGGCGGGCGAACTCCGCGATGATGCGCGGAGTCGCCTCGTTGGCGGCACTGGCCATGAAGCCGACCCGCAGCACGCGGGCCGCGCGGTCGGCGGCGCTCCTGGTCTCCCGCAGCACCCGGTCCCACCCGGCCAGCAGGGTGGGCACCCGCTCTCCCAGGGCCCGGCCCGGTTCGGTGAGAGCCATGCCGGTGCGGGACCGCGTGAACAGCCGCACTCCCAGCTGGGCCTCCAGCTGTTTGATCTGTTTCGTGAGCGCCGGCTGGGACACGAAGAGTCGCTCCGCGGCGCGGGTGAGGGACCCCTCCTCCGCGACGGCGACGAAATAGCGCAGCAGCCGAGTGTCCACATCCATGCCGCCAGGTTATAGACGCAGGTATTGGAAGTCATTCCGCGGCTGAGGAAGGCTCAAGGCATACCGCAGCGAGCGCGCGGGGATCGCCGACCGCACGACGCGCTCGGCTGGAAGAACGGAAGGAGCGGCACATGTTCACCGCCTACCTGATCATCACCGTCATCACGATCCTGGCCAACGCCGGGATCGCCGTGGCGGACTTCCTGCGGGCCGAGTTCGTCGTCGCCAACTCGACCGAAGTGGGTCTCCCACAGAACTGGCTCCCGTGGCTCGCCGCGCTCAAGGCCGCAGGAGCCGCCGGACTCCTGCTAGGGCTCCTGGGTGTCACGGCCATCGGCGTTGCCGCCGCGGCGGGACTCGTGCTGTTCTTCATCGGTGCGGTCGCCGCACATATCCGTACTCGCGTCTACCACAACATCGGGTTTCCTGGCGGCTATCTGGGTCTGGCTGTTGCGTCCCTCGCCCTTGCCGTCGTGCCATAGACGACCGCGATCGGACCTCAGGGAGGCTGTGATGCAGAGCGCTTCGTTGCCGTACATCGATGAGCACGTGACGGTCGTTGCGGCGGGGGCCGACGACGTCTGGCGCAGTCTGGGCGAAACACTGGACCGGTCGTTCTCACGTCCTGGTACGGCCGGCTGAGCGAGACTGGTCGGATCCCCCTCCTGCACGGCACCCGGGCCGCGGCCCTTGCCACGGGCTCGACGTTTCCCGGGTTCCGCGTGGTCGCCGCGGTCCCGGGACGTGAGCCGGCCCTCGAAGGGCGCCATTTCTTCTCGTCGTACACCCTGGTCTTCCGCCTCGAACACATCGATCCGGGTCGATCACGGCTACGCGCCGAGAGCCGAGCCGTCTCTCCCGGCCTGGCCGGCGGCATCTACCGAAGGCTCGTCATCGGGACCGGCGGCCACGCGGTCGGCATGCGGCGCCTCCTCTCGGCAATCCGCCGCCGGGTCGAGTAGCGCACGCAATCATCACGGGCCGGTCCCCGCGGACGAGCTGCCCCCGTGGTGTTCGCCGTCAGCCGACGCGGTCGCGACCGCCGGTGGTGCGGGGACAGGATGCTCGCATGGAGCCGATGCAACCTGTGCCGCCTGTGCAGCCGATCTTCGTTCTCGTACACAGTCCGTCGGTGGGACCCTCCACCTGGCACCCGGTAGCCGAAGAGCTGATCGCCGCGGGATACCAGGTGCGCGTGCCGTCCCTGCTGGAAGTGGGCGCCGGCGAACCGCCGTTCTGGCCCCGGATCGCCGATGCCGTCCGCGACGGCGTCGGGAGCATCCCGGGGGATCAACCGCTCATTCTGGTGGCACACAGCAACGCGGGACTCTTCCTCCCGTCGATCCGCGCAGCGCTCGACCGTCGGGTGACCGGCTCGGTCTTCGTCGATGCCGCGCTACCGGCCCGCACCGGACCGACCCCCGTGGCCCGGCCCGAACTCCTGGAGTTCCTCCGCCCCATGGCGGTGGACGGCACGCTGCCGCGCTGGACCGACTGGTGGGACGAGGCCGACGTCGCGCCCATGTTCTCCGATCCGACGATGCGACAGAAGGTCATCGCCGAGCAGCCCAGGCTGCCACTGTCCTACTACGAACAGCGGATTCCCGTCCCCGACGGCTGGGACGACCACCCCTGCTCCTACCTGCTGTTCGGCCCTCCGTACGAGGACATGGCCACCGACGCGCGGGAACGCGGATGGCGGACCGCCCACCTGCCCGGCGCGCATCTGCACCAGATCGTCGATCCCGTCGGCACCACCCGCCGGCTCCTCGAACTCGCCGCCGGTGAAGCCTGACAACCACGATGCACGCGCTCCGGCACAGTGGCCCGCACGGGGAACTGACGTCTGCTGTCTGCGCAGGCCCGCGTGACCTCGTTCAGCCCCGACCGATGAGTCAGTCGTGATCATTCGACGCATGACCGCTGCACTCGGCGCCTTTGCGTTTCGCCGGTCGGTCTCGACATCGACATCGGCGACCTGACGCAAACCGAGCTGTGGGCCCCGCGGCACGTGACAGTGCCGCGGGGTCAGACCTCGGCCGTCTTCTTCCTACGGGCCCGGCCGCCGAACTCCGCCATGACGTGGAAGGCGGCCTTGGGCTCCCACCCCAGCTCCGCATACGGTCCTTCGGCTGCGCCGGGCGGCAGGACCCTGACCACGCCGAAGCTGGCGGCGTCGAAGTCGCGCTCCGGATCGTGGCGGGCCGTGGTCGCCAGGTCCCGGCGGGAGAAGGTGTAGACGAACGCGGCGTCGACGCCCGCCGCGTCGTAGACGTCGAGCAGCTCCCGGACGTAAGTGGCCTGCTCCTGCTCGTCGCGCACCGTCCCGGCGGCCATCCTCACCGGCCGCGCGTGCTCGCTCCACTCGACGACCGAGTCCCCGTGTCCACCCAGGTCGGCGGCGCCGCGAAAGGTCCCACAGCCGAATTCGGTGACGCCGAACGGCTTGCCCTGCTCCACCTGTGCGCGCAGCGCGTCCGAGAACGTGTCGGCGTTGGTCGCGTCGCGATACCCGGCATCGGTGGCGGCGACGTCGAACGGTGTCCAGTCCACGCCCTCGAAGGCGACGGACGCGTAACCGATCGGTCCGCCGAAGCGGGCACGGACCTCGGTGACGACGCGGGCGAGGAACGCGTTGAACGTGGCGTGCAGCCGGGGGAGCAGGGCCCGGAACGCGGCCGGGTCGGCCAGGTTCGCCGCCCGCTCCTGGAACGTGTCGCCCGGCAGGAAGCCGTCGGTGAACAAGGTGACCTCGGAACCGGTGAGGAACACGATGCGCGCGCCGTCACGGCGCAGGCGCTCGGCGCGTTCGGCGGCGTCGGTGAGGAACGCCAGGAGTCCGTCCTGGGTCAGGCCGTTCGTGAAGGGCGAGTACCAGACCTCCAGACCCGCGTCGGCGGCGGCGCGCGCGGCGGTCTCCAGGCGGTCGGCGTGGCCGCCGGTGATGCGGACCGCGTCGCAGTGCAGGTCCTCGCGGATCACCCGCATCTCACGCTGGACAATGTCCGGGAGAAACGGTTCGTGAGTCGTGGTCCCGCCGGAGGTGAAACCGGTGTCGTAGTTGATGCCGAAGGCACGCATCGCTGCTCCGATCCGTCTGATCCGTAATCGACTTTAGGGTACTGACCGTACCCTATGGATAGGAGGAGGGGCCACGATGGCACCCGACCAGCAGCGCGGCGCGACCCGGCGCCGGGGCGCGGCGCTGGAGGACGCGATCCTGCGGGCGGCGGCCGAGGAACTGCGGACCGCCGGCTACGCGAGCATGACGATGGACCGTGTAGCGCAGCGCGCCGGCACCAACAAGAACGCGATCTACCGGCGCTGGCCGGCGCGCGCGGCGCTGGGCGTCGCGGCTTACTGCCACCTGGCCGACGCGGAGTTGCGGATCCCGGACACCGGGACGCTGCGCGGCGACACGCTGGCGCTGCTGCGCGCGGCGAACGCAACGTGGTCGTCACCGCAGGGGGCCGTGCTGCGCGATCTGCTCGCGGCAGCGGCCGACGACCCCGGCCTGCTCACGCTGCTCCGGGAGCAGGCCGGTGGGAGCAGCACGGACGCGGCCTGGCTGACGCTGCTTGAGCGCGCCGTGGCCCGGGGCGAAGCGCCGGCCGGTGCGGTGCATCCGCGCGTGGCGTCGGTGCCGATGATGCTGCTGCGCGGCGAATACGCCCTGCGCGGCCTGCCCGAGGTCCCCGACGAGGTGCTGACGGAGATCGTGGACGAGGTCTTCCTGCCCCTGGTGCGCGGACGCGCGATCGACTGCTGAGCGGCGCCGGGTTGCTGTCCGGCCGCTACGTCGCCGAGGGCTGCTGCCACAACCCGCACGGCCGAGCTGCCAACGGGCCCGCGCCGACGTTTTCCTCGCACAGCTGCCCGATCAGGCCAACTTGCCCGCCACTTCCGCGACATGGGCGCCCGGGGCGCACGCCGGAACCCGTACCTGACGGTCTATCATGAGCGGTATGTCCGCCCCTGAGCTGATCCGTATCGTGTCCCGCGACTCGCCCATGGCCCTCGCCCAGGTGGAGCGCGTCCGTGCCGAGCTGGCCGCGCTCCACCCCGCCACCGCGACCGAAGTCGTCCCGGTCAAGACGACAGGTGACAAATGGATGGGCGACCTCTCCCTCGTCGAGGGGAAGGGCGCGTTCACCAAGGAGGTCGACCAGGCGCTGCTCGCCGGGGAAGCAGACCTCGCGGTGCACTGCGTCAAGGACGTCCCCGCCGACCGGCCCCTGCCCGCCGGGACCACCTTCGCCGCCTTCCTCGAACGTGACGACATCCGCGACGCACTCATCCACCCGGACGGCCTGCGGCTCGACCAGCTCCCGGCCGGCACCCGGATCGGCACCTCCTCCGTACGACGCATCGCCCAGCTGGCCGCATCCCACCCGCACCTGGAGTGCGTACCGATGCGGGGCAACGCCAACCGCCGCCTGGAGAAGCTCGCCGCGGGCGAGGCCGACGCCCTGCTCCTGGCCGCCTCCGGACTCGAACGCATCGACCGCACCGACGTGATCACCGAGATCCTGTCGGTCGAAGTGATGTGCCCGCCGATCGGAGCCGGAATCCTGGCCCTGCAGTGCCGCGAAGGCGACACCGCCCTGATCGACGCCGTCAGCCCACTGGGCGACCCCGCCACCTACCGCGAGACCACCGCCGAGCGGATGTTCCTCCACGTCCTCCAAGGCCACTGCAACAGCCCCATCGCGGGATACGCCAAGGTCGAAGGCAATGGTGAACTGTCCCTACGGGCCAAGGTCTTCACACCCGACGGCAAGACCGTCCTCAACGCCCACGAATGGGCCGGCCCCCTCGACCCCGCCACCCTCGGCACCTCCGTCGCCGTCAGCCTGCTGCGCCAAGGCGCACGCGAGCTGATCGACGGCATCGCGCACTGACGCCGACCCCCGTCCGGAGCAGCCGACACCTCACCGGACCGGTCTCAAGGCGCTGTTGACGCAGGCCATGTACGGGATCCAGCACCGGGGCTTGATCGGCCCTCGGGGGGCCGTGTGTTGCCCTCCTCCTCGGCGGTCGTGTGTCGGGGCGCTGATCTCCAGTGACGCCTCCCTCACCCTCTACCGCAGGTTGGGCTTCGTCGAGGAGGGACGGCTCCGCCAGCATGAGTTCTTCGCCGGCAGCCATCACGACCTGGTGCTGCTCGGCAGCACCGCCGCCGAATCCCGGGCCACACACCTGCGCCCGTCGGTGCGGTGATGAGCCCCCCGGCCACTGGGACAAGGGGGCCACGGGACAGGGGCCAGGAAAGGCTCGGGGGAACTCGTGGGATGTCGTACACGCAGCAGTGCTGCGTCAGTCCAGGCAGAACTCGTTGCCTTCGGGGTCCGTCATCACGATGAAGCCGGCCCTCAGCGGGGGAGCGGGCTCGTCGCGACGTACCCGCTTCGCTCCCAGCGCGACGAGCCGGTCGCACTCGGCCTCCAGTGCCGCCATCCGCTCCTCTCCCCGCAGTCCGGGAGCCGCACGGACGTCGAGGTGCACGCGGTTCTTGCCGGCCTTGTCCTCCGGCACCTGCTGGAAGAACACCCGTGGGCCGTGCCGGTCCGGATCCTCGATGGCCGACTTCGAGTTGCGCTCTTCCTCCGGTACGCCGATCCGAACGAGGAAGTCGTCCCACGCCGCCAGCGGATCGGCGCCCTCGGGCAGATCGACCCCGGGCGGGCCGGGGTGGACGTAGCCCAGTACGTCACGCCAGAAGGACGACAGCGCCCGCGGGTCATGGGCGTCGAAGGTGATCTGGATGTGGCGGCTCATCGGGTGGCTCCGTTCGTAGTGGGATTCATGTGCCGGTAGAGGTCGCGCATCAGACAGACCTCGGACAGATGGTGGATCAGCTCGCGGTGGATGTGCAGCACCAGATCGGCCGTGGGCGCCTCGGGGAAGGGCTCCTTCTCACCGACCGGGACCCGGAGTCCGGCGTCGCCGAGGCTGCGCACCCCCGCCAGCCAGAGGTCGAGCTGGGTCCGGAGCTGGTCGAGCGCGGTGGCCGCGTCACCGGCGTACTCCCAGCTCTCGTACGACGCCGGAGGCGCGCCGAAGTGCGCCGCGTTGCGCGCGGCGAGCACGCCGACGATGACATGACCGAGTCGCCAGGCGATCGTGGTGAAGGGCGCCGGGACCGGCTGCGGGAAGGCGAAGTCGATCGTGAAGTCCCCGGTACCGGCCTGCACGGGAGCCGTCGAGCTGCCGCGCGGCCACACGTTCCAGGCGTCCGGTACCGGCGACCAGAAGTACTCGTCGTCGGTGAGACCGTCGAGCCGGTCTCGGAGCTGATGGTTCCAGTGGAACTCCCACTGCTCGCGCAGCGTTTGGTTCCAGTCGAGTTCGTCTGCGTCCATGGGGCCACCCTGACACCGCAGGCGGACAGAATCGGTCCGCTATCTCTGGCAGGGTGGGCGCCATGGACGTGGCAAAGGGTGTCGAGCGGGGCACGACGGAGCGGGTGCTCACCCTGCTCGGGCTGTTGCAGCAGCGCCAGGTCTGGACCGGTCCGGAGCTCGCCGAACGGCTCGGGGTCACCCCGCGCACGGTACGACGTGATGTCGAGCGGCTGCGCACGCTCGGCTATCCGGTGCATGCCGGCCAGGGTGTCGGCGGCGGTTACCGGCTCGGCCCGGGGCAGGAGCTGCCGCCGCTGCTTCTCGACGACGAAGAGGCGATTGCCACCGCGGTCTCGCTGCTCGTCGGCGCGGGAGGCGCGGGCGGCGCAGGTGGCACGGGCGGCGCAGGTGGCGGTGCGGTCGCCGGAGCCGGCGACGCCGCACTGCGGGCGCTGACCAAGCTCGACCAGGTGCTGCCCACTCGGCTGCGGCACGAGGTGCGCGCGCTCTCCGGCTCGGTGGAGTCCTTCGGCGGGGGCCGCACGCCGGTCGACCCCGAGATGCTCATGACGCTGGCCCGAGCCTGCCGCGACGAGGTCGAGGCCGGCTTCGACTACCCGTCCGGGAACGAGGTGCGACGGCGGCGGGTCGAGCCCTACCGCCTGGTCGCCTCCGATCGGCGCTGGTACCTCCTCGCCTACGACCTCGATCGCGACGACTGGCGCAGCTTCCGCGTCGACCGGATGACCGAGGTGTCCGCACGGACCTGGCGCTTCTGCCCGCGCGAGGCGCCCGACGCGGCAACGTACGTGCAGGAGGGAGTGGCGAGCCGGGTCTACCCGCACCAGGCGTGCTTCCTCGTGCACGCGCCGGCCGACACGGTGCGCGCGCAGATTCCGGCGTCGGCGGCCGTCGTGCGACAGCGCGGGAGCGAGCGCTGCGAGGTGCTCAGCGGCGCCGCCAGCCTCGACGCCTTGCTCATGCACGTACTCCTGCTGGGGCACGACTTCGAGGTACTCGACCCTCCGGAGCTCGGGAGGCGTTGCCGGGCGCTGGCGGAGAAACTGCTGGCGGCCGGTGCGTCGATCTCACCGCTGCCGGACATCCGGGAGTCCTGAGCCGCGACCGCACCGGGCGCCGATCGAGCACTTCCGTCGAGAAATTGAGCCCGGAGCGTCAGTTGTCGGCCAGGGTGCGGTCGAGGAGGGGGAGCAGCCGGTCCCAGTGGTGCTGGAGTGCGGAGGGGTTGAAGGCGCCGGTGTCGGACATGGTGAAGCCGTGGACGGTGCCGGGGTAGATCTCGGTGGTGTAGTCGACACCTGCGGTGTCCAGGGCCTGGTTGAGCTCGCTGATGGCCTCGGACGACATGTCGTTCTCGGCGAGGCCGAGGTGGACCTGGGCGGTGAGCCCGGGGATGAGGCGGTGCGGGCTGTCGGGCGCGTCGGTGACCAGGCGGCCCGGGTGGAATCCGGCGACCGCGGCCACTTGGCCGGGGTGGGCCGTTGCGGTGCGCATCGCCAGGACGGCGCCCATGCAGTAGCCGATCGTGGCGACCGGCCCGGCGCCGACCTCGGGCTGGGCGGTGAGGAACCTGAGGTAGGCGTCTGCGTCGCGCAGGGCGAGTTCGGCGGTGTGCGCCTCCAGCAAGGGCATCAACTGGGCGAAGACCGCGGGGCGGACCTCTGCTCCGATGTGCTCGGGAAGTTCGACCACCGGTGCCGGGCCGTGCCGGTAGAAGACGTTGGGGACGAGCACGTAGTACCCGTGCCCGGCCAGTTCACGGGCCATCTCCTCCAGCACGGGCCGCACGCCGAAGACGTCCATGTACAGCAGCACCCCCGGGTGCCGCTCGCCACGGTCGGGGAAGGCGGCGAAGGCGTCGGCCCGGCCGTCCGCGGTGGGAATCTGCACTGTCTTGGTGGGCAAGAGCTTCCTTCCTCGGACCGATGCCGGTGCACGACCTCAGTCATGGGTCGGGGCCAACGCTACACACTCCATCTCCGTCAGATCGACAAACCACGAATCCGCGAGCCGGGAAGCGGCGCTGTTCACCGGCGCCACCCCCGCACAGATCCGCGCCCACCTGCGCGACGCACCGTGGATCGGCGGAGTGAAGGAGACCCTGACCGCGCTCGCCGACGGCGGCTGCATCCTGCTGCCGGCCACGCCGGCCCGGCAGTTCGCGGCCGAGGAACTGGAATACCGCCCGTGGTTCGCCGCTGCCTCCGGCGCGGGCAATGCCGTGGCGGACGGTGCGCTGTCCGGGGAGGCCGCCCAGCACACCGACGAGGACGGCAAACTCGCCTTCGTGGAACAGTGGTGCCGGTCCCAGGAGGGCATGGCACTCCACGAAGTCGCCGTCGTGGGCGACTCACGCTCCGGCATCCCACTCTTTTGCGCCGCAGGGAAGTCCATCGCCCTTCAATGCCACGGCCGACGCGCGCACCGTCGCCGACCACGTCGTCGAAACCGAGAATCCCCGCGACATTCTGCCGCTCCTCGGCCAGGTGCGTCGATCACGAGCGTGTCGACACACGGGGCTCGATCAAGGCATGGGGCTTGATCGACGGCGAAGACCTCCGGTGCGGTGGAGCTGTCCAGGAACACACCACACGGAGGTCTTCGCGCCCCACCGGCGAAACCGGCGAATCCTGTGCCGTGGCGGCAACCCTCGTTGTGTTCCTGGTCCGGCGGCAGAGCGGAAAGCTCAACGGCGCCCAGTCCCTGACTGAGCGTTCAGGGACTCGGAACAGCCCGACCGGCGCCTGCCCCACCTGAAGGAACAGTCCCTTGCCCATGTCGAGAAGGGCAGGCGACCTCCCAGGCCGCCTCGATCATCCGGAAGATCTCGTCCAACGCGGCCTCCGGATCGGCCGCCTCACGGGCCAGCGAATAGGCGTCGATCACGAACCTCGCGATCGTCCGGCAGGCCGTTGTGGTCTGTGACAGGTCGGGATCGGCGGCGATGGCCGTTGCCAGCGACTCTGCATGGCGCAGTCTCATCGACTCCTCGTACTCCCGCAGGGCAGGTGATTCGTCGATCATGTGCCAGATCGGGGCGGCGCTGTCCGCCGTGCAGTGGCGCACCAGGGCCTGGATCTCGCGGCGCAGCGCAGGGATGAGCGGCTCCTGCGGCGGCCGGGCGGTGACCGCCCGAGTGAGGCGTTGCTCGAAGTCTTGGTCCTGCTCGAACACCAGGGCCTCTTTCGAGGCGAAGTGGGAGAAGAGCGTGGTGACGGCTACATCGGCCTCGGCGGCCACGTCACGGATTCCCACCGCGTCGTACCCGCGTTCCAGGAAGAGCCGCAGGGCGGTGTCGGCGATTTTCTGGCGGGTCGCGGCCTTCTTGCGCTCGCGGCGTCCGGGCGGCACGGTCATGCGCTAACACTATCAGATACAAAGGTGAAGCAGTTTCTAAAAGCTAACCGTTAGTGTTATGGTCCACCGCATGAAGAGAGTGAGCTTCGCCGAGTTCGGCGGTCCGGACGTCCTGCAACTCATAGATGCCGAGGAGCCCCACGCGGGCCCCGGCCGGATACGCATCGCCGTGCGGGCGGCGGGCGTGAACCCCGTCGACTGGAGGATCCGTGAAGGCCAGGTCCTGGGGGCCCATCCGATCGAGTTGCCCTCCGGAGTCGGGCTGGACGCCTCCGGGGTGGTGGACGAGGTCGGTGAGGGCGTCGAAGGGGTCCAGGTCGGCGACCGCGTGTTCGGCGAAGGTTCGAGCACGTATGCCGAGTTCGCCGTGCTGTCGGCCTGGGCCCGTATGCCCGAGGGGCTGACGTTCGAAGAGGCGGCCGGGTATCCCTCCGTGGTGGAGACCGCGCTGCGCGTCATCCGCGAGGTCGGTGTGCAGTCCGGGCAGACGCTGCTGGTCAGCGGTGCGTCCGGGGGAGTCGGATCGGCGGTGCTGCAGATCGCCCGTGACCGCGGCATCACGGTGATCGGCACGGCTGGGGCCGCGAACCAGGACTATCTGCGCGGCCTGGGTGCCGTCGCCACGACGTACGGCGAGGGCTGGGTCGAGCGGGTGCGGCAGCTCGGCCATGTCGACGCGGCTCTCGACCTGGCCGGCTCGGGCGTGATCCGCGAGCTCGTCGAGCTGACCGGGGATCCGCAGAAGGTGATCTCCATCGCCGATCTCGATGCGCCGGAGCTCGGTGTCCGATTCTCCGGCGTGGCCGGGAGCGTGCCGGAAGCGCTCGCCGAGGCCGTCGGCCTCATCTCACGAGGAGAACTCCACATCCCGGTCGAGAAGTCGTACACGCTCGCCGAGGCCGCGGCGGCGCACATCGACAGCCAGGCCGGTCACACACGCGGGCGGCGGGTCATGGTCGTCTGAGCCGTTTCCCGCGCAGTTGCACGGCCCGGCGGGCCGAATTCCTTGGTGGCGGTGAACTGTCGCGGACGCCTGACGGTGAATCACTCGGCGCCGTACCGCCTCTTGACGGCCACCACCTCCTGCACGGCCCCGGCACGCTCAAGCAGCATCGCACCGACCTCACGACCTTCGTGGTGGATGCGCAGTCGCGGGCCGTCGGCTACGACGCGCAGCTCCGGCCACGGGTGGTTCCACAGCAGGGCGGAGCGCTCCCACATCTGCATCCCGCGTGTGGTCAAGCGCAGTTGGTACTGCGGACTCTCGTAGAGCGAGGGTGGACTGTGGTCCACGTACGGCGGACGGACCGTGTACGTGCCGATGACGTTCTCCCCGGACTCCAAAGCCTCCGCCCGCACGGCGTCCTCGCGGCCCAGCCGCGCGCCGGCCCGGCCCGCGAGCACCGCCACCAGCGCGGTGACGGGGACCAGTACCCACCACGGCGGCGCGACCTCGGCCACTCGCCCGACGGCGGTCACCACCGCGATGAGCGCCGTCGCGGCGCCCGCGCACAGCCCGGCTCGCCTGATGCGCCGGGACCGTCCCTCAGCGGTGTCCCGTCCCGGCGCCGCTCGCCTGCTCCTGATCATCCGCAAGCCCCCAACCCCAACCCCAACCCCAAGCCCACTGGCAGCTCTCCTCACTCGAACTGCGATGGCGCGAACCTACTGGTCACCCATCTTCGGTGGCAACGCTCAACCTGCCCTGTCACAGGACGCTTTCCGCCCTGGTACGGCGGAGGCCGGTACCGTGGCGCGTCGTGACGCCGAGGGCCAGTGGGGAACTCACGGACTCCAGACCCGTACCGGGCCGTCACCCGGTGTGATCCAGGAACTGCCGAGCACCGCGCAGTGTGGTGCGCAGATACCGCTGGGTCGCCCGGCTGTCGAGGCGTACGTCGAGGGCGCCGGGATGTGTGCTGCGGGCCCGCAGGCCGGTGGGCAGCCGAGAGGCATCGAGGTCGTCACGCCTGGCGATGAGGGTGCCGAGCTCGTGACGGCTCAGGGCGTCGGGCCCGGCGAGATGGTGGATGCCGGCCGCGTCGCCCGAGGCCAGTTCCAGAAGGGCGGCGGCCAGGTCGGCGACGTGCACCGGACAGCGGATGTCGTCGGTGAACAGGGCGCCGTTGTGGGTGCCGGCGGCCAGTTCGTGTACGAGGTGCTCATGGACGGAGCGCCCGTAGCCGATGATCAGCGACGTGCGGGCGACAACGGCCTCCGGATGCACGACGAGGACGCCGGTCTCCGCTGCCGCCTTTGCTGCTCCGTACGGGGTGATGGGGTCGGGCAGGCAGGTCTCGTCGTAGTGGACTCGCGCACCGGAGAACACCGCGTCGCTGGACACCTGGACCAGGCGGCTGCCGCACTTCGCCGCGGCCATCGCGATCCGGACAGGGCCCTCGGCCGTAGTCGCCCAGTCGGCCTTGCCGCTCGATGCGTCGACGACGAGATGCGGGCGCACCTCGGCCATGACGGCGTCCAGACGTCCCGCGTGCCGCAGATCAAGGGCGTACCACTCGGCCTGGGAAGTGTCGCCGGGTCTGGTCGCGTAGGTCGCGGCTGTTGTGTGCCCGGCCGCTCTCGCCTGCCGGATCAGTTCGTTCCCCAGGAAGCCGCTGCCGCCGATGATCAGAGCTGTCATGTGCGACACGGTAGAGGTCCCGGTGGGTACCCGCGGTGGAGATGCCCGGCCTCGCTGCGAGGCCGGGCATGCTGGCGGTCTTTATGGGATCTGTGTTTGGGATCTCTGCACGGGATCCGGGAACCCTAGGTGACCGTCAGGGTCACCGCCCCACCCGGCATCGGGGTGTTGTTCGGGAAACCGAAGGACGAGGACTTGCCCGCCTGGTCGGACAGGCGCAGGGCGATGCCATACGTCCCGGGGGCCACGGCGGAGGGGAGTGGGAAGGAGAGGGTCAACGGGCCGCTGAAGGTCAGTGAGGCCCCGCCGGACACGGCCGGGATCCACTGCCCCGAGGAATCGATCAGGTAGATGTCGTAGCCGTTGACACCCGCGGTGGTGCCCGAGACGTTGACGGTGAGGTGGATGTCGGTGGAGTGTTCCGTTGCCGGGATGGTGGCGGGCGAGAGCGTGGCCCGGTCGATCTCGGGCAGCACCGTGTCGGGTGCCGAAGTGATCGTCAGGCCGGTCTCCGGTGCGCCGTACTTCGAGCCGTACAGGGCGACGTTCCCGGCGTTGTCCGTGATGATCATGCCGGTGATGCGGCAGGTGAAGACCTGCCGCGGCACGTCGTAGTCCACCGAGACGGTTCCGTCCGCCGCGGTCGTCGCCGTGGTGGAGGGCTGCCGGCAGCCGTTGACGCTGTTGGTGTCCACGACCGCCGACGCGACCCCTCCCGCGTCCCCGTGGGGCCGGAAACCGACCTTGATCGTCCGGGCGCCGTGCCAGGTGTCGACCGGGTTCGGCGTCGCCGTGAATCCGTCCGCGGAGAGCACGTCGTTGGAGGTGACGTGGACGGGCGCGGCCGAGAGGTTGTCGTAGGTGCTGGTGTTGCCCGCGTTGTCGGTGAGCTCGACCCGCGAGACGGTCCACGTGCCCGATGCCGCGTGCGCGGGGAAGGTCACGGACACGCGGCAGGACCCGGCGTCCGTCTGGCCCCACCCGATGTAGCCACAGCCCTGGTAGCCCTCGTCCCAGGTCCAGACGATGGCGAACGAGCCGGTCAGGTGCTGCCCGCCGGGGCCGGTCAGCGTCAGGGTGCCGCCGGAGATGCCGGCCTGGGCGTCGTGCACGTCGAGCTCGTAGGTCATGCTCGACGAGCCCTCACCGACGTAGACGTACGGCTGCCGTTCGTTGTCCACCGCGAGGTCGTCGTACGTCGGGCCCTGCGTGTCGGCGAGCGTCTTCGCCTCGAACGTGTGGTGGAACGCGCCCAGTTGGGCGGCGTCCCAGTCCAGCGAGGTGCCCTGGGTGTCCCACGCCTCTACGCGGGTGACGGCCCAGGTGACCGATGTCCCGGCCGCGTACTGCGGAACGGCCAGGGTCCACTCGTAGGTGGCCTCCTGAGGCGTCGAGCCGGGCACCAGGGTGATGTCCTGGCCGTAGGAGCCCACGTCGTAGGTCCCGACCAGCGGCACGCCCAGGTATGTGCCGGCCGTCGCGCCCTGGCGGCGCAGGTGGACCCGCGCGCTCATGCCGTCGGTCTCCGGGGTGGTGTCCGTCATCGTCCAGCGGAGCGTGACGGTCGTGCCGCCAGGCGTCGCGTCCACTGCGGACGGGGTGAAGTCCATGTCGGTGACGGCCATGTTGCCCGTCTCCTGCGCCGCCGCGGTCCCCGTGATCGGTGTCAGGGTCAGCGCGAGCCCCATCCCGATCGCCGCGATCATCCGTCTCAGTCGTATGCGCAACTTTGGGCCCCTCATTCTGTTTTCCGTCGTGTCCCCGTTGCCCGGGGCAAGCGGACTGTAACAGCGCAGTCACTGATCTGTTCGACTGTTTCCGTGCCGGCTCGTCCTCGCCCACGACCACCATCGGGGCCCGGCCGATGGGGATCTGCACGAGCCGCGACAGACGCGGCTCCAGGTCCCTCGCCGTGGGTCCGGAACGATCGGCACCGCCGGGATCGAGGAACCCTACCGGCGCGCCAGGCCGTGGCGGTCGGCCCAGGCGTTGATCGCCGCGGCCAGCTCCTCGGGGCGGTCCTCCGGGGAGTGGTGGCCGGCGGGGCCGTGGTGGGAGATCTCCAGGCCCGCGATGTTCTCCGCACACCAGGCCACCGTCCCCCGGTCGGTCATCGCCCCCGGGCCCGGCTCGAACGCGGCGAGCAGCTTGGGGACTTCGGGGCTGGCGGCCAGCCAGGCGTCGTAGCGCTCGACGCGGGCCACGACATCGGCGGGCTCGCCGTCCAGCGGCATCATGCGCGTCCACGCCAGTACCGGTCGGCGGCTGTGCGGGGTCGGGAAGGGGCGGCGGTAGACCTCCAGGTCGGCAGGGTCGAGCGGGGTGGCGAGCGTGTTCGGGAGCCCTTCGATGAACAGCGACTTCTCCAGGACCATCTCCTCGCCCACCCCGGGGGTCCGCAGGAGGGTGAACAACTCCCGCCCGGCCGCCGGGAACTCGTCGCCGACCAGCGGCTTGATGATCGTCTCGGTGAAGGCGAGGCCGCGGACGCTGCCCGGGAGACGGGCGGCGCGGTCGAAGGCGAGCGCCCCGCCCCAGTCGTGGCCTACGAGGACGGCCTCGGCCAGACCGAGGGCGTCGAACCAGGCGTCGAGATGGCGGGCGTGGTCGTCGAAGGAGTAGGCCAGGTCGGGCTTGCCGGAGTCGCCCATGCCGATGAGGTCGGGGGCCAGCAGGCGGCGGCCGGGCGCTGCCACCCCCGGCAGGACGTTCCGCCACAGGTGGGAGGAGGTGGGGTTGCCGTGCAGGAAGACGAACGGCAGCCCGTCGGGGTCGCCGGACTCGCGGTAGTGGAGGGTGGAGCCGAGGACGGGGAGGGTGGGCATCGCGGTGTCACTTCGCTTTCCGTATGGGAATTCAGAGGTTGAGGCTCAGGACGCGGTCGACGGCGATCTCGATGACGACCAGGTCCGGCGGGGCGGGCGGGGCCGCGCGGTAGCGGGCGGTGTAGCGGCGGACGGCCTCGGCCAGGTGCTCGGGGTCGTCGGTGACGGCGGCCCGGCCTTCGAGGGTGACCCAGCGGAAGCCGTCCGCCTGGCAGAGCGCGACACGAGCCGCCGGGCCGCCCGCCGCCACGTTCCGGGCCTTGCGCGCTCCCGCCCGGGTGGTCACCCGGACCAGGCCGGTGGCCGCGTCGACAGTGAAGCGGACCGGAGTGACGTGCGGGGTGCCGTCCGGGCGGAGGGTGGTGAGGGTGGCCGTGCGGGGGCGGGTGAGGAACGCCCGCGTGCCGGCCGGGAGTTCGACCGCCGCCCGGCTCACTTCTTCTTCACGCCCTCGTTCCAGATCAGCTTGGCGATGTTCGGCTTCACGGCCGTGGTGATGACGCCCATGGCCGTACGGACGTACCGCCGCTCCTCCAGCTCGCGCAGCATGCTCGCGGCCAGGTCGGCACGGGCGGTGAAGACGCCGTCGGCGCTGGTCTCGGCGGTGTGGTGGTCCGTGACGACGGGGTGCTCGAAGAGACCCGAGGGCCGGACGAGGGTCCAGTCGAGGTCCGTCCGACGGATCACGGCCTCCATGCGGCGCATGTCCTCGTGGAGGGTACGGCCGAGGCGTCGGTTCACCAGCGGGTCGAGCACATGGTTGAAGAAGTGGGCGCCGGTGGGGCGCCAGTCCGGGTCGGCGATGCTGGAGCTGACGGCGAGCAGCCGCTTGACGCCGTGGCGTGCCATGGCCCCGGTGATGGCAGTGGCGCTCGCCGAGTACGTGGTGATGGTCTGCTTGCTGAAGCGCGTGCCCAGCGCGGAGAGTACGGCGTCGGCGCCGTCGATCGCGGCATCGACGGCCGTCGGGTCGGTGGCGTCGGCGACGGCCACGGCGAGGCCGGGGCGCGCGGCGAGGGAGCCAGGGGCGGCGGGTCACGGCGACGACCTCGTGGCCGGCGGCGAGGGCCTGGTCGGTGAGGTGGCGGCCGGTCGGTCCGTTGGCTCCGAAGACGGCGATACGCATGGTGTCGGGTCATCCCTTCGTGTGGTTCGTGGAACGCCCTTGACTGTCCCGATCACCGAACGCAGGCTCAACGCTGATGAATAACGCCGCCCCCGCCCCCGCCCGCACCCGAGGCCGCCCCCGCGGCAACCCGCCGACCCGCGAGTCGATCGTCTCGGCGGCCCGCGCGCTGTTCCTGGAGCGCGGCTACCGGCGCACCACTCTGCGCGCGGTGGCCGGGGCCGCCGGGGTCGACCCGGCGCTGATCGCGTACCACTTCGGCTCGAAGAAGGGCCTGTTCGCGGACGTGATGCAGTTCCAGTGCGCCAACGCGCTGGCGGTGGACGCCGTCCTCGGCGGCGACCCGGCCACCCTCCCCGGCCGGCTGATCGACGCGGTGACGGACCTGTGGGAGGACGCCGACTTCCGACAGCTCACGGCCCAGGGCGACGAGGCCGCCGAGGCGATCCGCGAATACCTCGAACACGAGCTGCTGGCCCGGCTTGTTGAATTCCTCGGCGGCCGGGACGCGACCGCACGCGCCACGGCCGTGGTGACGATCCTTGGCGGCCTCATCTACACCCGCTACCTCAACCCCCTCCCCACCCCCGCGGCCCTCACCCCGTCCGAGACCCGCCACATCCTCTCCCCGGCGCTGCGCGCGGCACTGGCCCCGAGGCCGCGTGCCGCGGCAGACACCAACGCAGGCCGCCGGGGCTGACCGGCCTCCGGTGGAGGCGCCGTCCGGCCTCGACCACCGCAGCGCCGCCAGTGCCGCTGCGCGCCCCTCCGCACTCCGGCACCACTGGGACCGGCTACTCCCGAGACACGGCCGTCCCGGCCGGCCGGCCCCACGGCTGGGTCAGCCCGGCTTGACCGCCAGCGTCGCAAAATAGTGCGACATGTATTGAGCGGATGCGTTGGATTGGTGCGGCGCTTCCGCGAAGCCGGTGAGGACGAACCCCGCGGCGAGTTGCCCGCCGATCTGGTCGGTGAGGGTGTGGCTGTATTCAAGAGGGGCATCCGCGCCGAACTTCGTGGCGCGTTCCTCGGCGGAGTACTGCGTGACATCGCTGTAGGGCAGCTTGTGCACGACGATCAGCTCGCCGCGCTCGTCGAGCGCCTCGTGGTCGAACAAGTACACATCAGGGTTGAGGAAGCCCACGAGCAGAGTTCCGCCCGGTCGCAGGATGCGGAAGCACTCACGCCACACCGGTGCCAAGTCTGGTGCGAACAGGTTGGAGACCGGATGGAATACGACGTCGAATGTTGCGTCGCCGAAGGCGCTGAGGTCGCGCATGTCGCCCAGGACGGTGCGCAGCTCGAGTCCGTCGCGCGCCGCCACCATCTGGTCCTGGCCGAGCTGGCGGGGTGAGTTGTCGAATACGGTGACCCGCGCCCCTGCGGCGGCGAGGATCGGACCCTGCTGGCCACCGCCGGAGGCCAGGCACAACACGTCCTTGCCGGTCAGGTCCGTCGGCAGCCAGGAGCGGTCGACTGGCTCACGCCCGATGAGAACAATCGACCAGTCGCCCATGCGGGCGCGCTCGACATCCTCAGCACTCACCGGCCTCGACCACTCGTTGCCCTCTTGGACACACTTGTCCCAGGCTGCCCGATTGTGGGCAACGGGGTCGACAACAATGTCCTGCACGTTTAACTCCCTGCTACAGCCAAGCGGACACCTGCGGTACTGACAGTTCGGTGCCGCCAGCCAACACGATGGCAGGGTGCGGGCTCAACGAAATTAGCGGGCATCGAGGTGTCCACGGGCTCGACGGGTGGTCGCGCAGCGGGTGCGTAAGCGCTGGTTGCCGGGGTTGCGGAAGCCGTAGGCGTCGCGGGCGATTGTCTTGATGACCCGGTTGGTGCCTCCGGAGCCGGCGTTGGTGATCCCGGTGTGCAGGAACGCAAGGATCTCTGGCCACCATGTCTCGACGGTTGTGGCTGGGCGCTGCAGTTCGGGAAGGTCGGCGTCGGCATCGGCGGTAGAACCGGTACAGCAGATCGCGGACCCTACGAGAGCTGCCGGCATCTATCGGTCAGGGTCCACAGTGGAACTCCGCCCGGCGCTCAAACCCCCACAGATTCCGAAGAGCCCTCATGGTCCACCGGCCCACTGGTCACACGGTCCACGAGACCGACCCGGACGGCTTCGCCACTGCCGTCCGCGAGTTCCTCGGAAGCCTTGAGACGGACGCGCCAGTCCGGGATTGATCGCACAACGGAGCCGGGGCCTTCCGAACCGCGCCTGTCAGGGACGCGGGCCAACAGGACCCGGGACGGGACCGTCGAACCATCGGTCCCCACGCGTACTCGGACTCGGCCGGGAAGGTCTCCGCGACATCCGGCGGTGGGTGCGGAAACGGTCGGCCGTGGGATGGCGCTGCCGGCACGGAGACATCCGCGTCCTTGCCGACCCGAGACACACAGAAGCCCCGGACCGTACGGAAGCGGCGAACTCCGGGGCTTCGTGCTGAGATCCGCCGATCGGCCCGCACCGACAATATTTTTTGTCTTGACAAAATTATTAATCGGAAGGATTCTGGAACGGTGCTGGATGTCGCTGTGATCGAAGAACCCGCCGCGGCCGAGGCGTCCCTGGACCCGATACGGTCCCGGATCCTCGCCGCCCTGGCCGAGCCCGGTTCGGCCGCCATGCTGGCCGTCCGCCTGGGGCTGCCCCGGCAGAAGGTCAACTACCACCTCAAGGAGCTGGAGCGTCACGGGCTGGTCGAGCTCACCGAAGAACGTCGCAAGGGCAACGTCACCGAGCGGGTGTACAGCGCCACCGCCGCTTCCTACGTGATCTCCCCCAGCGCCTTGGTCGCCGTCAGCCCCGATCCATCCCGGTCTCCCGACCAGTACTCCGCCCGCTGGCTGCTGGCGCTGGGTTCCCGGCTGGTGCAGGAGATCGGCACATTGCTGACCGGCGCGGCCCGGGTGCGGCGGCGGGTCGCCACCTTCGGCATCGACGCCGAGGTGCGGTTCGCCTCCGCTGCCGACCGGACGGCCTTCGCCGATGAACTGGCCCAGGCGGTGGCGGCCCTCGTCGGCCGCTACCACGACGAGGCCGCCCCGGAAGGCCGGAGCCACCGAGTGATCGTCGGGCTCCACCAGATCCCCGCGCCGCAGCCCGGCCCCGACGCGAACGCGGCCGGCCCGCAGCAGCGATCCGGGGGGACGCACGAGACCGAACCCGAAGCAGGACAGGACTGCGCACCATGACACACCCATTCGAGATCGAGCTGGAGACGAGCCTCCCGGCGAGCCCGGAACAGGTCTGGGAGGCGATTGCCACCGGACCGGGGATCGACTCCTGGTTCATGGGCCGCAACGAGGTGGAGCCACGCGAGGGCGGGTCCGCGTCCATGGAGACCGGGGGCCACCGGGAGGAGGCGGTGGTCACCGCCTACGAGCCCGGAAAACGCTTCGCGACCCGCACGGCCACCGCCGAGGACGGCCGCTTCATGGCCTTCGAGTACCTGATCGAGGGGCGGGGCGGCGGCAGCACCGTGCTCCGCGTCGTTCACAGCGGACTGCTCGGCGACGACTGGGAGGACGAGTACGACGCCCTGCGCCGAGGCTGGCCCTTCCACCTCCACACGCTCCGCGAATACCTGACGCACTTCCCCGGGCGCACCGGCGTTCCCGTCTTCGCCCTGGCGCCGTCCGGCGGGCGATCGGCACCGGAGGTACGGGCGGCACTCGCCCGAGGGCTTTCGCTGCCGAGCCCGATCCCCGTCGGCTCGCAGACACACGCCGCGCCGGCCGGTCTGCCGCCACTGGATGGTGAAGTCGTCTGGTCCGACGACGAACGCATGGAGCTCCGCACCGCCGACGGGATCTACACCTTCCACCACGGCTCCGGCATGGTGCTGATGTTCCACCACCTGTTCGGCCCGGACACGGACAGCGCCGAGGCCGCCTGGCAGCAGTGGCTGACCGGGCTCCTCGGCTGACTCCGCGCAAGCCACTCAGGCCGCCGGTACGCGCGGCGTGTGCCGGGTCCCGATGCAACGGAAGAGCTCCTGATGCGGCGCTCCGGGATACGTCATCCCTAAGGGCTGTCCGAAGCGGCAGCAAGCAACCGAAAACCAGACACGAGACACCGAGGATCCTCATGCGTCCCCTGATCAGCACCGCTTTCATCTCGCTTGACGGCGTCGTGGAGGGCCCCGGCGGCGAACCGGGCTACCGAAACTCCGGATGGACCTTCAAGGACGTCGAGTTCGTCCCCGAGGCGTTCGAAATCAAGGGGCGGGAGCAGAAGGAATCCACCGCGATCCTGATGGGCCGGATCAGCTACGAGGCGTTCAGCCCGGTGTGGCCGGACATGGAGGAATTCGCCGACTACAGGGCGATGCCGAAGTACGTCGTGTCCACCACCCTCACCGACGACGGCCTTGTCTCGAACTGGGGCGAGACCACCCTCCTGCGCTCGCTCGACGAGGTCGCCGCACTGAAGGAGACCGAGGGAGGCCCGATCATCGTCCACGGCAGCGCCACCCTCAACCACGCCCTGTCCGACGCGGGCCTGATCGACCGCTACCACCTGCTCGTCTTCCCGCTGCTGCTCGGCGCCGGCAAGCGACTGTTCAGCACCACGGACAAGGACACCCAGAAGCTGAAGCTGGTCGAGTACGAGGCCTACTCCAACGGTCTGCAGAAGAACGTCTTCGACGTCGTCCGCTGACAGGGCTCCGACTCCCGCCCTGCCGTCGCCCCCTCCTCACGGGTGGGCATAGGGTGCCGCGTCGTGAACACTGACATACCTGATGAGCGGCTGCTCGCCATGGCGAGTACAGCCGGATACGGCGAGTCCGCCGCTGCCCTGGCCGAGCAGTACGAGAGCGTTTCGTTGGACGAGGTGCACCGGGAAGTGCTTCACCTTTTCCCGGCGCAGCCGAGCAGGGTCCTGGACATCGGGGCGGGAAGCGGGCGTGACGCGGCGGCCCTGGCTGCACGGGGACACCGGGTCGTCGCCGCGGAACCCACCGCCGAGCTGCGCGAGCTGGGCGAGCGTATCCACGCAGGACAGGACATCGAGTGGGTCGACGACGCCCTCCCCGGCCTGCCGACCCTGACCAGCCAGGGGCGTCGCTTCGACCTGGTCCTGCTGACCGCGGTCTGGATGCACCTGGACGAGCAGGAGCGGACGGCGGCCATGGCCACCCTGGTCAGCCTGCTCGGCAATGCCGGTCAGGTGGTCCTCTCGCTGCGGCATGGTCCTGTCCCCGCCGGTCGCCGCATGTTTCCTGTCTCCGCGCAGGAGACGATCGAGCTCGCCCAGCGGCAGGGTCTGGAGGTCGTGCACCTTGCCCACCGCGAGGATCCGCACGGGCGCACCGATGTCTCCTGGAGCTATTTGGTCCTGCGGCACGCGCCACTGCACCATCGACAGGCGGACGAGCGCGATCTGTCCGCCCTGGTCCGACTGCGGGACGACGCGGCGCGCTGGCAGATTGCCCAAGGCATCGACCAGTGGAAGCCCGGGGAACTCGACATCGAGCACTTCCGCACACGACTGCACGACGGCGAGGTCTGGATCGCCGCCCTCGGGCCGCACGGACCGATCGCCGGGGCCTGGGAGTTGTGGTGGGACGACCCCGCCGCCTGGGGGCCACAGTCTCCGAACGCCGGATACGTCCACCGGCTCATGACCGACCGTCGCGTCGCACCGTCAGGCACCGGGCGGCAGATGCTGGCCCAGGCCGAAGCCCGCATCGCCGCCGCGGGCCGGCAGATCTGCCGACTCGACTGTCTGGCCGACAACTACCGGCTCCGGGAGTACTACGAGACGGCCGACTACAACGTCGTCCGTGAGCACACAAAGGACGGCGGACTCGGCCACATCTACGCAGTCACGCTGATGGAGAAACGGCTCTGACCCGCAAGAACGCGAAGCACCGGGTTCCTGCGGACCGCGTCTGTCAAGGACGCGGGCCGGCAGGGCCCGGTGCCGCACGGACCAGCGCCACCCAGCTCCCGTGCCGGCGCGGACACTCCACCCCGCACGAGCCTGATCCCGATGTCACCCGATGGGGGTGGCTCCCGTTCACCTTGACGATCATGGATCTGTGTCGTTGCCCGTCCCCATCCCCATGCCCATGCCCATCACTGATGAGCGTGCGAGCAGATGCCTTGGTCAGGGCTCTCACCAACTGGGGGACGGATCCATCATCGTGCGTCTCGCAGTCCGAGAATGTACGTCGCGGTGAGGGCAACGGCACGGTCCTCGTCATGGGACAGATCCGCGAGGGCACGCAATGCTGTGGTTCCCGGGATGTCCGCGAGCGCCTGCGTCAGCCGTCGGCGTGCGGACGGTTCAACGGAGCCGTGGGCGAGGCGGTCAACGAGCCCGGTAGCGATCTGATCCGCCAACGCGGGACGACTCGCCAGCGCGCCCAGCGCATCGGCCGCATCGGCGTCATTCGTATCCTCCACGACCATGTCGATGAGCGTCGGGACCGCGTCGGCTGCTCCACGGGCCCCGAGCGCCAGGGCCGCATACCTGCGGACCACGACGTCGGGGTTCGCGAGAGCGCCATGCAGCAGCGCGGTCGCCTCGTCGCTCGGAATCTCGGCGATGGACTGGACAGCACGCTTCCGCACTTCGGCCGCTGGTGAGCCGAGGCCCTCCGCCAGCAGCGCCGATGCGTCATCGCCCGATTGCGCCAAAGCCCATCGAAGGGCTCCGGCGACGATCGGGTCCGTCTCGCTCAGTGCTGCCTCCACCAGTGCCTCCACCGGCACCGGAACCTCCTCGACCGAGGACAAGGCCGCGCGCTGGCGCGTCCCGGCGCTCTTCGACCCCAACGCCTGGAGGAGCGCGACGATCTGGAGGACGTCCTCCCAGCCGGCGGGTTCCGCGGCACCGATCCGACCCAAGCGCGTGAGCAGCTCCGTCTCATGTGCGATGCGTTCTCGCGTCTGGCGGATGAGGTCGTCGACGAGGTCCGGGGGCGTGAAGCCGGGATCATCGAGCGCGCGCCCGACTTCACGCAGCGACAGCCCCAGTGACCGCAGGCTCTCGATATGGAAGATCCGTCGGATGTCCTCGCCTGAATACTCTCGGTAGCCGGCGCCGGTACGACCCGTCGGCCGCACCAGGCCGAGCGCGTCGTAATGCCTGAGCATGCGGGCGCTGACCCCGGACCGTCGTGCCACATCACCGATCAACACTGCTGTCACTCCTCCTGGCCGGTCCTTCCGAGGACTACGATGCGCTTCGCCTCCTCGATCGCGAACTCGAATCCGGCATCCGGGTCGCGCAACAGCCGCTCCGTGGCGATTGCGTGGGCGCGCACTCGGGGGTCGAGATCCGTCATCGCAGCGTGCAGAGTCGGCAGGATCACCTCACCGAGCGCGATCAGCGCCCGGCTGAGACTCAGCTGTGTCTCACGTTCGCCGCGTCCGAGCTGTGCCGACAACACCGCGGCCAACTCGGGCTCTTCACCCTCGGGCACGAGTGCGACCGCTGCCCGCCAGGCGCTCCGCGCCACCTCGTCGTCGGCGTCGGACAGGACCGCCCGTGTGATCGCCGGCCACGCTTGCCGATCCCCGATCTTGGACAGTGTGTGCAAGGCCTGGCTCCGTGCCTGCGTACGCTCCGAGCGGACTTCATCGATGAGCTCCGGGACCGTCAGCGAGGCCGAGTGGCGAGTGAGTGCCCACGTAAGCATTTCGCGCACGTAGAACTCGGGTTCGATGGCGCATCTCTCGATGAGCGTGTCGATGAATCGTGGGTCGGGGGTCGTACCGACCGCCAGCGCCGCCCGCAGCCGTACTGCCGAGCGGCTGTCCGCCAACCCCCGGACAGCGCGCATCGCATCGGTGTCCTGTTTCGCCATGGTCATCGGGACCACCTCCTCGGCCACAGTGAAGACCTTGTCACTGTGCCAAGGTCAAGCGCCGGGGTGCACCATGCGGGGCTTCCCCGGCGGCCGGACCGGTGGCAACCGGTACCGGTACTCGGCCTCGGCACGGGGCGGGCTGCCGACCTCGCGGCGCCGCCCCACCGGGACGAGCTGATCGCCGCGACCGCTTCTCCTGCAGTACCCGGGCCTTCGCATCCACTACCCGGATGCGGTACGAAGGCCGATGTGAACGATCAGAATCAGCCCGCGACTGTGCGCGTGTTCATCGCCCTCGCCCCGCCCGACCACGCGAAGGAAGAACTGGCCCGGGAACTGCGCACCGCCTATGACACACACCCTCAGATGCGGTGGAACCGCATCGAGGACTGGCACATCACCCTGGCGTTCCTCGGGGAGCTACCGGTCGAGACAGTGCCGGCCCTGCGTCCGGCTCTCGCCGACCTCGCGGCGGACCACCAGTCACTCCGTTTGGCACTGCGCGGCAGCGGAGTCTTCGACGACCGGGTGCTGTGGAGCGGAATCGACGGAGACCTCGACGAGCTGCACATGCTCGCCGCCGATGTGCGTACCGCCGTGAAGAATTGCGGTGTCACCTTCGAGGAACGACCCCTGCGCCCCCATCTGACGTTGGCCCGTGCCCGCCGAGGAGATCGATCCTCGGCAGAAGAAATCGCCGAGAGGCTCGCCGGATTCACCGGTAGCCGATGGTCTGCCGAACGGCTGCACCTGGTCGGCAGCAACGTCGGCCGTAGCCGAGGACCGATCCACTACCGCGACATCGAGGCCTGGGCCCTCGGCAACGGGAATCCCACCGGATCCCGGGGGTGAGGGGGCGTGGCCGGTGAGTGGGCCGCCGGGCTGCCGGGCCGGGGTCCGGCCCGACGCGGACGTCCTTGTCAGTGGTGACAGGCAGACTGTGGCGCATGACTTCGGCGACCGCACATGACTACGCCTGGATACGGTCCTCCCCGTTCTTCCACTATGCGCTGGAGACCGGGTACGCCCTGACCCTGGGTCTTGTCGTGGGTGGGCCCGAACCGGGATGATCTTGGATCATGCGTCTCGACGAACTCAACGCTGGTGAACGTCAGTTGTGGAACTCCATCGCCCGGGGCGGCGTTGTCGATGTCCGCGACGCCCCGCAAGCGGCCGAACCCGTAGTGCGGGCCGAGGTCATCGCGGCGCTGCTGCTGGGCGCCGGCGCCGACCCCGCCCCGGGCGACCGCCCGGCACTGCGCCTGACCGGCGCCCGCGTCACGGGCAGGCTGGATCTGCAATTCGCCGAGATCCCCGTGCCGGTCGTCCTGGACGAATGTCGCTTCGACGAAGTGCCCCTGCTCCGGGGCGCCAGGATCCGCGAGCTGGTCCTCACCGGATGCGCCCTCCCGGGGCTCGCCGCCGACGCGGCCCAGATCGACGGCCGACTGGTCCTGTCCCGCTGCCACCTGACCGGGCCCCTCGTACTCACCCGCTCCCAGATCCACAGCGACCTGGACCTCCGCGACACCGTGATCACCGCGCCCGGGACCGAGGCGATATCCGCGGTCCATCTCGTCGCGGGCGGCGACGTGCTGTGCACCGACCTGGCGGTCCGGGGAGCCTTCCGCTGTACCGGCGCCGCCGTCTCCGGCGAGTTCGATTTGGAGGGCGCCTCCCTGAGCAACCCCGGCGGCCACGCCCTGGACGCCTACCACGTCCGGATCACCGGGGACTTCACCTTCCACCCGGGCTTCAGCGCCGAAGGGCGGATCATACTCTCCGGTGCCACGGTCGCGGCGGCGATCGGATTCTGTGGGGCCCGGCTGAACAACACCGGCGACGTTGCGCTGGAGGCCGTTGACGTCACAGTCGCCCGTAACTTCGACCTCGGCCGAGGGCTCCGCGTCGACGGCGGCATCAAGCTCGACGGCAGCAGCACCGGCACGCAGCTCAGCTTCCGCGATGCCACGCTGTCGAATTTCGGCGGCACCGCCCTGTCCCTGCGGCTGGCTCGCGCCCGGGAGACCGATCTGCGCACCCGGCAGCCGATCGACGGCACCGTCGACGCGAGCAATGCCCAGCTGGGCACCCTGTACGACACCCCCGACACCTGGCCCGCCGACCTCCGACTGGCCGATACCACCTACGACGCACTCGCCATCCCCCTGACAGCCACCGAACGGCTCGACTGGATCCGGCGCAGCACCGACGCCTACCTCCCCCAGCCGTACGAGCAGCTCGCAACCGCCTACCGACGGCTCGGACACGAGGACGAAGCACGCACGGTGCTCCTCGCCAAGCAGCGCCATCGCCGTGCCATGCTCCCCCTGCACACCCGCGTCTGGGGCTACATCCAGGACACAACCGTCGGCTACGGCTACCGGCCACTCCGCGCCGGCCTCTGGCTCATGGCGCTGCTCGCCTGCGGCGCACTCTTCTTCGCAGCCCATCCGCCCGCACCTCTCGAAGCGGAGAAGGCACCGCCGTTCAACGCCGTCGTCTACGCGCTCGACCTGCTCGTCCCGATCACCGCCTTCGGACAGGACGTCGCCTTCGCACCACGAGGCACCGGTCAATGGCTCGCCTACGCGCTGACCGCTGCAGGGTGGATCCTGGCCACGACCGTCGCCGCCGGCATCTCACGGGCGATCACTCGCCAGTAACGAAGCGACAGCCACGTCATGACGCGGTACGCACGCTCAGGTTCCCTGCCCGTAAGGAACCGGCCGAGGCGTAGCGCGACTGCGGTCGGCCCCCGCTGTCAGGTCGTGACGGGTCGCCGGGCCAGTACTCGGACCTTGACGCCGACCACGCCCCCCCCCGGAGCCCAGGGATATGGGGCAGGCTCAGGCCGAGATGCTGCGCGTCAGTCCTGGTCCGTCGTGGACAGGGCTTCGGTGACCATGCGGGTGGCGAAGTCGCGGTCGCCGGTGAGCCGGTTGATGTGCTCCGCGAGCAGCAAGGCCGTGGCTTCCAGCGAATTCATCTCGTTCTCGGTCCAGTCTCCGTACTGCTTGCGCCACAGGCTGGGGCTCAGGCCGGTACCGGCTGCGACGACCAGCCCGGCCATGGTGGGGATTGCTTCGGGACGGATGCTCTTGGGCATCATGCGCATCGAGGCCACGAAGCCGGGCACCACGTACTCGATGACGTCCCTGTCGTGCTGTTCGTAGGCCATCCGCAGCCACTGCATGAACATGTAGATGAGCGTGCACGCGCCGTCCAGCACGTCATTGGCTTCCTCGGGACCCAGTGACGCGGCGAATTGGTCCGTCAATTGCCGCTGTTCGGGGTCGGTCCCGGGCTGGCCGTCGTAGACGGCTTTGAGCCGAGAGTCGATCGCCATGAGCGCCACCCCCACATCGCCGGCAGGAGCGTACTGGGGGTCGCAGGGTGATGACACAGGATTCCTCCTCGGGTGACCGTGGGCAATACGGCGTGTTCGTACGGTAGCCGCTGGCGAGGTGGCGGTCCGGCGATCCCGCTGGGGCTCCTGGGGCTGCAACCCGCTACGGAAGGGTGCCCAAGTACCGGACGTCCTCGGGCGCTTCGGCAACGGCGCGGTGCCGGGCGGAGCGGGCCATCCGGGCGGGACACCCGGCCCGTACGGCATGGCGCTCAGGGCCCTGACGACCCGCGGGCGATGCTGATGGCTTTCCGTGCAGGAGAGGCCCGTGAGCGATCCCAGCCCCCGAGTGCCCCCGAGGCCGGCATCCGCAGTGACAGGCGATGGCATTCCCGCTCCCGGGGTCATCGGCGTCGGGCTCGCCGCAGTGCTGACGTTCGCGCTCGCCGAGGGCTCGTGGCAGTGGTTCGCCACCTGGCCGGCACCGGGACCGGCGGCCCAGACGCGCTGGAGCACGTTCTACGGATCGGAGCCGGTCAGACACCCTGGGCGGCGAGGGGCTCGCTACTACCCCGCGAAGGCAGGTGGTATTCAGAAAAGGCCGCCCGAAAACTCGCCATCTTCCATGCGCGGTTCACACGCCTTCGGCATATGCGAAGCCCCTTCGACTTCCGGCCAAAGTGCGGTCCCGGAGCCCTTGACGGCAAGGTTTCGTAAGCCAAAAGAGTGCTCGATACCTTGAGGATTCGTTCGACGTCAGTTCTACGAGTTTCAGCCGTGATCCTTCGGGGCCTCACTGCCTCCGTCACCTCGCTGTTATGTTCTTGCGGGCGTCGGCTCCGGGGAGTAGAGGCAGCGGCGCAGGCGGTACTGGCGACATCACTCATGATCGGAGAGGTGGCACGGTGGCCTGGAAGGGAAGACTGCACACGGGGCGCGTGCGCCGCGCAAGAGGTCACATTCCCGGGTTCGGGAGAGCAACCACACGCCACGCCGACCGGATTGCGTCTGCGAGAGGCCGGGCATAAACCCCGTCAGAGAGAGCGGCGCGGCCCCCAGGGCCGTGTCAACGTGTTCATTTCCGCCGCGAACCCGGGTGAGACCGCCGGGGTTCACCTGCGGCCACGACACAGAGCGGTCGACGCCGTGATCCGCGCGGTCGACCGGCCTTCCGCATGCCAGGTGCAAGTCCCTTTCTGATGCGGGGAGTTGTCCGGAAGCCGGCTGCGGCGAAGGCAACCCACCGGTCGACAACCCATCGGCCGGCAACCCATCTGCGGACAACCCACCGGCCGACAACCCATCGGCCGACGGCACATCGGAGAAGACAAACAGTCCTCGTACACGGCCAGATGCGGACATGCTCCGGGCCGCCTCCGGGCGCGGGCGCATGTCGTCACAGCTCGAGAGGGGTCAGGAAGCTTGCTCGACGAACCGGACTCAGAGATCCACACGATGCCCGTGGCGTCCCTGCTGCCGTCGGATTCACCGCGTCTCGGGGGCTTGTGTCACGACCACGCACAGGTGCTCGCGGAGAGCGGCAGAGAGCTCGAACCGATCCTCGTGCACAGGGCCACCGGCCGCGTGGTCGACGGAATGCACCGGCTGCGCGCCGCGATACTGCGCGGCGCGCGCGACCTGCCCGTCCGCTATGTCGAGGGCTCGTCGGCCGACCTGTTCGTCCACTCCGTGGCGGCCAACACCCGCCACGGACTGCCCTTGACCCTCAAGGACCGCAGAGCGGCCGTCGTCCGTATCCTCGCCTCCCATCCGCACTGGTCCGACCGGGCCATCGCGGCGGTCAGCGGGGTCTCTCCCAAGACCGTGGGGGCCGCCCGAAGGAGATGTTCGAGTGAGGAATCTCCTCACTCGAAAGACGGCGACGACACGAGCGGCGTGAGCGAGGCGACCGCTCGCGTCGGCAGGGACGGCAGGGTCCGTCCCGTCGACATGTCGCAGCGCCGCGAGAAGGCCCGCCTCCTGCTCGCGGAACGCCCGCAGGCCACGCTCCGGGACGTCGCCGAGGAGGCGGGGGTCTCCATCAGTACGGTGCACCGGATGCGCCGCGCGGCATCGGCCCACCCCGCCGATACGGGCCGGGACGGGGAGGCCGCACCGGCCTCCTCCCCGGGGCCCGTGCCGGGGGAGGGGGCCCGGACCGGCCCCGTTGTGGTCGCCTGCCAGGAAGGCCCACTGCGGAGCGTCTCCGAGCGGGCCGAGCCCTCGGCGGAGACCGCGCGCACCCAGCCGCGCGCCGCCGTCTCCCTCTACCGCGACCCCTCGATCCGCTTCACGGACAGCGGGCGCGCGCTGCTGCGCTGGCTCAACGGCCAGAGCAGTGAACTGGCCATGGGTGAACGTCTGCTGGCGTCGGTGCCGCCGCACTGCATGCGGGCCGCCGCCGAGGTGGCACGGCACTACGCCAGGGAGTGGGAACGGCTCGCCGACACACTCCAGCGCAACGAGCGGCTCAACAACAACCTGCGGGAGGCCCGGTGAGCCTCCTGGCCCAGGCGGCGTCCACCGGCGACGCCGTCGCCCTCACACCGTTCGTCCTCGCGGTCGCCGGAGTCCTCTTCCACCAGGTCAGCCGGTTGTGGGAGCAAGGGCTCTCCGGGGTGGCGTACCACTACGCGCCCGTCCTCGTCGTCCGGCTCCCGCGCTGGGCGACCGTCGTCGCCCAACTGGTCGCGCTCCCCGCCGCGCTGGCGCTCGCCCTCGTCCCGCAGTCGCTCACGGCGCGCGTCGTCACGGTCGCGCTGCTCGTCCTGTGGATGGTGTCCACCCAAAGACGCCTGGCCGACCACGCCCTGCTCGGGGTCGTCGCGGCGGCGCTCTTCGCGTTCGTGCCGTGGGAGCTGCACGGGGCGGTCGCCCGCGATCTGCTCATCGGCGTCTACCTCTCGGCGGCGCTGCTCAAGATCAACGAGGAGTATCTGGGCAGCGAGCGCAGCGCCGGACGCGTCGTGACGGCGCACTACCTCGGGCTGCTGGGGCTCAAGCCGTCCGCCCGGCTCCTTCGCCCCGCTCCCTACGGGGTGATCGCCCTCGAACTCGCCGTCGGGATCACGCTGTTGGTGCCGGGGCTGGAGATATGGGGCCTGTGCGCCGCGATCCTGATGCACGGCGCGTTCGGGGTATCCGGGAACTTCCCGTTCTCCGTCCTCGCCCTCGCCCTGTGGGTGATCGCCCTCACCGCACGGGACTCGGTGGCCATCGACCCCGGCGGCGGGCCGCTCCTGTGGGCGTCCGTCGCGGGCAGCGCCCTGATCGCCCTCGCGCTGGGCAGAACCGCCTCCGGGCGCCGCTCCGTCAGCTATCTCGGCAAGGACCTGTTCCAGGGCCTGGTCTACGGATATCTGTGCGGCCTCGCCCTGAGCGCCCAGCCCTTCGCGGCCCTGCCGACCGGCACCGGAGCCCTGGTCACCCACCTGCTCGTCGGGGGCGCCTTCCTGCTCAACGTCGCGCTGGTGCCGGCCGGTCTGAAGCTGGAGTGGAGCTTCGCGATGTTCTCCAGCCTGCGCCCCTTCGGGCGGTCCTGGCTGGAGCGCAGACCCCTGGTCGACCTCCCGCGCTACTACTCCCTCACGCTCCCCGCGCGCATCCCCAAGACGCTGCTGCGCGAGGTGGAGCCCCGGTTCATCTTCCTGGTGACCCGCGACGAGAACGTCGTCCACGAGTCCGTGGCCTTCTGCCTGGAGGAGTCCGCGCGCAAGTGCCGTACGAGCTTCACACCACGCCTCATGGCGCTCGCCGAGGACGCCAGGGAACTCACGCCCGTCGGCGCCACGGGCGACGAAGCACCGCCGCGACGCCGTCTCCTCACCTATCCCGCGGTCGTTCCGAAAAGCCTTGACCGGCGTTACCTCGCCTGAATCGACGCTATTTCCAGAAACACGACCTAGGCAGTATTTGAATCTCTCGGTATTGTCCATTCGGGCTCGTGAGAGCGGGCCGTACTTTCCTACCTGAGATTGGGAGACTGATATGCAGCAGGAAATGACGCAGGAGACCGTCAGCGCGACCGAGGAGATCACGGCGGGCGACTTCGAGACGCTCTTCGGCGACACCCCGCTGACCATCACCGACAGCGAGGTCAAGAACTAACTCGCTGCACAGGTGATGCAGAACACCGCTTGAGGGGTGTGGGGGGGGGGGGGGGGGGGCCCCACCCCCCCCCCCCCCCCCCCCCAAGCCCCCCCCCCCCCCCCCCCGTAAAATCCCCCCCTCCCCCCGACCCCCCCCCCCCCCCCCCCCGCGTGTTCCCC
>NZ_JBHWIY010000001.1:402435-656969 GCF_042731715.1 Streptomyces sp. NPDC059832
TCCGCGCGCAAGTGCCGTACGAGCTTCACACCACGCCTCATGGCGCTCGCCGAGGCCGCCACACCCCGGCGTTACCTACCGGAGGTTCCCCTGAGCTCGCACAGTGGAAGGTTCACTCATTCCGAGGGCTATTCCCTCGACTACATGGTGAGTGTGCCCGACAAGATCACAAGCCCTTATCTCCATGTTCTCTTCCATGGCTTCAGCGTGATCGAGAAGCACGTTCCTCCGGTATTCGCACGCCGTCAGTGGGACGAGGCGGAGAACTCCGTCTGTCTCCTCGTGTCCGACCCGATCCACAATTACACAAAGGAATCGAGCTGCGGCTGGTTCCTGCTCGGCGAGGACGAGTTCCTGCCCCGGGTACTCGAACTGCGCGCGTCGCTCCTCCAGCAGTGGGGCCTGCGCGGCACCGTCTGGCACGGACTCTCCTCCGGCGGCTACGCGGCCATCAAGCACTGCATGCGCGGCGGACAGGACGACCTCGCCTTCGTCGTGTCACCGCACAACGACCCCCTGATCCTGCCCCAGTGGACCCGCGAGGCCGAGCCCTTCAGCAGCCTGCCCGCCATGGCGCGCCCACAAGCCACCACGGAGATCATCCGCGACTGGGCCGCCCCCGGCAGCGCCCGCTACCTGCACGTCGTGATCCCCGAGAAGGACTCCTACTTCGCCCTCAAGCACCTGCGGCCGATCATGGCGCACCTCGACGGGCACCCGAGCCTGCGCGCCGTCATGCTGCGCGACGGACGCGGCCACGGCTTCATCGCCAACAGCGACTACACCGCCCAACTGCGCCAGGCCGTCGACCGCTGGGAGCGCCACCGCGCCGACGCCGGGGCGGCCGTGGGCGCGGCGAGGGTGGCGAGCGATGACTGAGAGCCCCGCACCGCGCCGTATCCGCCCGGCAGTGCCCGGCGACGCCGACGCGCTTCAGCGCATCTACGACGAGGACGGCAAGGGCGACTTCGCGGCGCTCCTCGCGCACGGCGGCGGGACCCCCGGCACCACCCACTACGTCGTGGAGAGCGAAGGCCGGGTCGCGGCGGCATTCACCCTCACCCGGCTCGGCCGGCTGCGGCCCGACGGCGCCCCGCGCGTCTTCCTGCACGAGATCAAGCTGAGCCCCGTCCACCGCGGTGTCGGCATGACCGAGGACGTCTTCGCCTGGCTGCGCAGCGACCTGGGAGCCGGCCGCGACATCGAGGTGCTCGCGCTGACCTCCCAGGACCACCAGCCCTCGTCCATGGGTCACTTCGGCCTCGCCCGCTCCCACCATGTGTACAAGTGGCCGATCGCCCCGGCACAGGAGACCTCATGAGCAGCGCCCCGCACTTGGTGGACAGCGCCGAGTTCACCACCTGGCTCGACGGATTCCGCACCTGGGCGGCAGGCGCCGCCGAGGACGAGCGGGCGTGGAAGTCGGCCGGCGCCCAGGGGCTGTTCTCGCTGTCCCTGCCCGCCGAGCGGGGCGGCACCGGCGTCGGCTTTCTCGCCAGCTGTCTCGCGATGGAGGCCATGGCCGACGCCACCGGCCGCTCCGGGCTGCCGTTCGCCTTCTCCGCCCACATGTGGGCCTGCCAGGAGCCGGTCGCCGCGTTCGCCGACGCCGCACAGCTCAGCACCTGTCTGACGCCGCTCGCCGCCGGGACCGCGGTGGGCGCCTTCGCCGCCACCGAGTACGACGCCGGGTCCGACCTGCTCTCCCTCACCACCCGGGCCACCCCGCGCGACGACGGCGGCTGGACCCTCGACGGCGCGAAGACCTTCGTGACCAACGGCCCCGTCGCCGATGTCTTCGTCGTCATCGCCCGCACCGCCGAGGGCAGCCCGCTGTCCGGCCTGAGCGCCTTCCTGATCCCGCGCACGACCCCGGGACTCAGCGTCGGCCCCGCCTTCGAGAAGGCCGGCCTGCCGGGCGCCCAGGTCGGCTCGCTGCGCCTGGACGACTGCGCGGTGCCCGCATCGGCCGTGCTCGGTCCGGTGGGCGGCGGCTACGCGGTCCTCATGCGCGCGATGCGCTACGAGCGCGCCTTCATCCTCGCGCCGGTGCTCGGCCTGATGTCCCACGCCCTGCGCAAGGCCGTCGAACACGTCCGCACGCGCAGTCAGTTCGGCTCCACCCTGAGCACCTACGAGACGATCCGGCAGCGCGTCGTGCGCATGCACCTGAGTCTCACCAGTGCCCGGGAGGTCCTTGTCACGACCGCGCGCGCCGCCGACCGCGGCGAACTCGACCACGCGCGCGCCTCGTTGACGAAGCTTCACGTGAGCAACGAGTTCAACGCCTTCTGCCGGGAGCTTCCCGACGTCTACGGCGGATACGCGCTGTTCCCCGAGACCGGCGCCGCCCACCTCATGTCGGACGCGATTGCCAGCCGGTACTACTCGGGCACCTCCGACATGCAAATGAAGATCATCGCTGAAGGGCTGGGTTTGTGATGGCGCAGGATTCCGTGCTGGCCACCGTGCGGAGCATCGTCGAGGAGTCGGCGTCCGGTCAGGAGGTGACGGACGAGACCCCGCTCATCGCGCGCAGGATCATCGACTCCCTCTCCCTGCTGACCGTCGTGTCCCGGCTGGAGGACTCGTTCGACATCAGGATCGACGACACGGAGATCCTGCCGACCCACTTCGAGACCATCACGGCGATCCGCTCCTTCCTGACCGCGAAGGGGCGCTGATGGGCGTCGGCACCTCTCTCAGCGACGACCTGCGGGCCGCGGCCAAGCTGCACGCGGACCGGCCCGCCGTGATCGACGGCGACGTGACCCTCAGCTACACCGAGCTGGACGACGCTGCGGAGGCCATCGCGCTCGCCCTGCGCGACCTCGGGGTGCGCGACGGCGACTGCGTGGTGTGGCACGGCCGCAAGTCGTCCGCCGGCGTCGCGACGGTCCACGGCATCCTGCGCTCCGGCGGCGGATACGTGCCCCTCGACCCGGACGGACCGATCGCCCGCGCCGACCTCATCACCCGCGCCTGCGCCCCCCGCGCGGTCGTGGCCGACGGCACGGCCCGCGCCCGGTGGGACGCGCTGACCCCCGGCCTGGACTGGACCCCGCTGCCCGCGCCGCCCGGCGCCGACGACGGGCTGTGGGCCCACCTGCGCGAGGGCGACCCGCGCCCGCCGGTGGACGACCTCGCCTACGTCCTGCACACCTCCGGGAGCACCGGCATCCCCAAGGGCGTCGTCCATACCCACGCGAGCGCATCGGCGTTCGTCGACTGGGCCGTGGCCGAACTCGCCCTCACCCCCGACGACGTCATCGTCAACTCCGCCCCGCTCCATTTCGACCCCACCACCCTGCACCTGTTCGCCGCCGTCAGGTCGGGAGCGGCGGTGGCCTTGATGCCCGCCGCCGCAGCGCCCTTCCCCGCCGCGTACATCGACTTCTGCCGACGCTCCGGCGGCACCGTCCTGTACGCGGTGACGTCGACCCTCGTCTGGCTGGTGCGGCACGGCACCTCGCTGCTGCCCCGCCTCTCCGGGCTCCGCGCGTTCGTCACCGGCGGCGAGATCCTGCACCCCGTCGACGTCAACACCCTGCACGACGCCCTGCCGGCGATGCGGCTCCTGAACGTGTACGGCCCCACCGAGAGCAATGTGTGCACCTTCCACGAGATCAAGCCTCCTCTGGGACCCGAGGACGAAGTGCTCATCGGGCGCGTACTGCCCGGCGCGGAGATCCTGGTCGTGGACGACGACCTGACCGCCGTAGCACCCGGAGAGCCGGGCCAACTCCTCGTGCGCGGCGCGATGCTGATGACCGGCTACCTCGACGCCGCGCAGACCGCACGGTCGATGGTGCGCACCGCCGACGGCCGCGAGTGGTACGCGAGCGGCGACCAGGTCTGCGAGAACCCCGACGGTGACCTGCGGTTCATCGGGCGGGTGGACGCGCAGATCAAGTCGCGCGGCTACCGCGTGGAGCTCGGCGAGGTGGAGAAGGCCGTACGGCGTTGCGCGGGCGTCCACGAAGCGGTGGCCGTCGCCACCCCGGACCCCGTCTTCTCCAATCTGATCACCGTATTCGTCACCGCCGAAACCGAAGCGGCCCGCACCCTCGGCGGACAGCTGCCGGAATACCTGCCGCCCTACATGCTTCCGCGCCACGTCGTGCACGTCGACGGCGAACTCCCCAGGCTCAGCAATGGGAAAGTCGACCGGAAATGGCTCTCTGACCTGGCGAGTTCTCCGCGACTGCCCATAATGAGTGGCTTCACGATCTTCGGCTAGGGGAAGAGAGCGCTCTTGTGGTGACCACCGAGGGAAAGGTCGAATCCGAGTCCGAAGTCCTTCGGGTGCCCGGCTTCAGACGACTGTGGGGAGCGAACGGGTTCCGGTTCTCCGCGGCCGAGATCGCCAGCTTCGCACTCCCTATCACGGCAGTTACGTCACTGCACGCGAGCCCCTTCGAAGTCAGTCTGGTCTTCGTCTTCAGCCGCCTCGGCTACCTGCTGGTCGGGCTGCCCGCCGGCGTCTGGGTCGACCGCTGGAACCGCAAGTCCGTCCTGCTCTGGTCGGACGCGATCTACGCGGTCACCTTTGCCGGCATCCCGCTCGCCTACGCCCTCGACGCCCTGACCGTGCCGCATCTCATCGCGACGGCCTTCGTCGGCAGTGTGAGCGGTGTGTTCTTCGACGTCGCGCACAACAGCGTCCTGCCCCAACTGCTGCCCAAGCGCCAGATAGCCGACGCCAACGCCCGGCTGCAGACCTCCTCCACCACCATCAT
This sequence comes from Streptomyces sp. NPDC059832, assembly GCF_042731715.1. Taxonomy (NCBI): domain Bacteria; kingdom Bacillati; phylum Actinomycetota; class Actinomycetes; order Kitasatosporales; family Streptomycetaceae; genus Streptomyces; species Streptomyces sp. NPDC059832. The sequence goes on from NZ_JBHWIY010000001.1 coordinate 407,175, forward strand.
GGCGGTCTCACCCGGCGCGGCAGGCCTGGCGACCCGGGCCGTCCCCGCCCCCCTCCTGTACCTGTTCGCCGTCGTCTGCCACCTCGTGTCCATCCTGATGATCAAGGGCATCAAGCCCGCCGAGATGGACCGGCCCCCCGTCGAGAAGCGCAACTTCCGCCGCGAGATCGTCGAGGGCGTACGGTTCCTCTTCAAGCACCCCCTGCTCCGCCTGATCGTCTGCCAGGCCGCCCTGAACAACCTCGGCGCCGGCATCATGCTGGCGATGCTGCCGGTCTTCCTCCTCGACGAGGTCGGCGTCTCCTCCTGGGCCTTCGGCCTGCTGTCCACCCTGGGCGCCGTCGCCGGTGTCGTCGCCTCACTGCTCTGCCCGCGGCTGCGGCGCCGCTTCGGCGAGATCCGGATGACGATGGTCTTCTCCGCGCTCGCTCCCTTCGCCCTCGTCGCCGCGCCCCTCGCCGCCGTCTTCCGCGGCGCGGCCGTCCCCCTCGTCGCCACCGCCCAGATCCTCATCGGCTTCGTCGTGGTCGGCCGGGCCGTCGCCGTCGCCGGACTGCGCGCCCGCGCCACCCCGCTCGCCTACATGGGACGCGTCACCGCCGCCAACGGCGTCGTCACCCAGGGCGCCACCCCGCTCGGTGGACTGATCGGCGGTGTCCTCGCCGGCACCTGGTCGACCACGGTCGCCCTCTGGGTCGGTGTGGTCGTCACGGCGATCCCCGTTGTCATCCTGCTGCGCTCGCCGCTCCGTTCGCACCGGACCTTTCCCCCGGAGTGGGAGGTCTGACGGGCCCGACGCCCGCAGCACCCCGCCCCCCGTAACCGACCCCATCACGCGGGAGACCCACCGTGAGTGTTCACACCCCCACCCTCGATCTCGCCACCGGCGGGGACCCCTTCGGCGACGCCGTCCGGGAGGTCTGGGAGGCAGGCGCCCGGCCGGGCGTCTCCTACGAGATCATCGAGCGCGACGATGGCCTGATCACCGCCAACGACGTCCACCGGTACTTCGCGCCCTACGCCGAGTGGGCCCCGCTCGAACAACAGCTCTGCGAACGGGCCGGACAGCAGGTCCTCGACGTCGGGTGCGGGCCCGGCCGGCACGCCACCCACCTGCTGGAACAGGGCCGCCAGGTGCTCGGCGTCGAGTCCTCGCCCGGCGCCGCCGACATCGCCCGTCTGCGGGGCGTGGAGACGCTCACCACCACCGTCGAGACCCTCACGCCCGACATCGGCAGTTTCGACACCGTGCTGCTCGGCGGCCAGAACATCGGGCTCCTGGGCAACCGCGAGAAGGCCGGGGACATCCTGCGCCGCCTCGCCGCCGTGACCCGCCCCGGCGGCTCACTCCTCGGCGTGAGCGTCGACCCGCACGCCCTGACCAGCGCCTGGAACCGGGCCTACCAGGAGCGCAACCTCGCCGCGGGCCGGCTGGCCGGGCAGCAGCGGCTGCGCATCAGGGACGGTGTGACGTCGACGCCCTGGTTCGACTACCTCTACGCGTCCGCGGCGGAACTCGAGTCACTGGCGGACGGGACACCATGGCGGGTCCACGAACTGGTCCGGCACGGAAAGCAATATTTGGCACATCTCACGAGGAGCTGACACATGCCCACACTCAACCGGAGTGTCCTTGAGAAGGCCGCGGCGGAGTACGCCGATCAAGGGTTCGCCATCATCCGTGACGTCCTGCCACCGGATCTCCTGGACGAGGCCCGCGCCCATGTCGAGTGGCTGACCCGCAAATACCCGGACCTGCGCCCCGAACACTTCCACCACCCCCTGATCCGCAACGACGCCTTCTGGGCGCGCCTGGTCTCGGAGCCCCTGCTGGTGGACATAGGGGAGTTCTTCCTCGGCGAGAACCTGGCGTGCTTCACCGCCCACTACATCTGCAAGCCGCCCCATGACGGCCAGCCCGTCCTGTGGCACCAGGACGGCGCCTACTGGACGCTGAGCCCGATGGAAGCCCTGACGGTGTGGCTCGCCATCGACGAGAGCACCACGGAGAACGGCTGCCTGCGCATGATCCCCGGCAGCCACCGGCTGCCGCTGCACAAGCCGTCGGTGCGGACCGACAAGGACAACATGCTGTTCTCCACGGCCGACGAGACCGTGGTGCGGGAGTGGGCCGACGAGCGCGGCATCGTGGACATCGAGCTCCAGCCGGGCGACGTCTCGATCCACCACCCGAGCCTGCTGCACTGCTCGGAGGCGAACACCTCCGCCAAGCGCCGCTGCGGCCTCGACATCGGCTACATCTCCACCAGCACGCGGATCCGCAGCGAGGGCCTCTACCTCGACCCGCTGCTCGTCCGGGGGAGCGACCCCGCCGCCCTCAACAGCTACCGTCCCTTCCCCGCCTACCAGGAGGGCGAGACGATCCCCTTCGCGGGCCGTGAGGAATGGAACGCGACGGTGGAGCTGCGCAACAAGGAGCTGCCGCAGAGCCGCGCCGCCGTCCGCGAGGGCAGCCCGGTCGAGATGACCCGGCACATGATCGACCGGCTGCGCGCGGGCACCGTGAAGAGCTGACCGGGCGCCGCGCGCCCGTCGTGCGGCATCCCCGAACGCCCGATGGCTCACCGCGCGCATGCGGTGGGCCATCGGGCGTTCGGGGCCGGGGTCAGCCGCCGGCCGGGCGCGGGTTGGTGGCGCGGAACGACGTGACGAGTTCGGCCGCCAGGGAACGGGGGTCCTCGCCGGCCAGGGACTTCTGGAAGCGGGTGATCAGGCCGGCGAGGCGGTCCACAGCCGCGTCGTGCCCGGGGCCGTCGGCCGCCGACACCCCGTACGCGAACTCCCGCCAGTCGGCGGCTTCGAGCAGCCGCTCCTCCAGGGCGCCGCTGAACACCCGCGCCCAGTGCGGGCCCTTGACCACGAGGTTCAGCTGCATGCAGGCGCCGGTCGAGTACGTCTCGTGCCACCAGCCGCGCGGCAGGAACAGCAGCCCGCCGGCCTCCATCGTGACCTCACGGGCGTCGTCCGGCATCCGCTCGGGGAACGGGGCGTGCGCATAGTCGAGTTGACGTTCGTCGGCCTGCTTGCGGTCGCGCGCGAAGCACATCGTCGTCTGGTTCTCGATGCTCGTGTTCGGGGCGAGCCGCCACCGCTTGGAGCCGGACAGGAGCAGCGCGAAGTTCACGTCGAAGTCGCTGTGCAGGGGGACACCGCTCGTGCCCGTCGAGCAGAAGATCTCGCAGGACATCCGGTCGGGCGGCAGCCCCAGCCGCAGCGCAGCCTCGTCGATGAGGCCGGTGAGGCCGGCGAACTCCCGCTCGGCGTGGCGCATGTAGCAGGTGAACCCCGCCCGGTACATCGGCAGTGCGTCGCTGCCACGCGGCACGCGCGCGTGCGGGCCGTTGCGCTGGATGAGGGAGACCGGGCCGCCGAAGGACCTCAACACCTCTTCCGCGCCGACCAGTTCGGGTACCGCCGCGAGGAGCCGCCCGGGGAGCGCGGCCGGCGGTCCCGCGTACGGGGTGTCGGGCCAGTGGTCCGAGAAGAATTGCTCCGGAGTGAGCGGAGCGATGAAATCTGCGAACACCAGTAATCTTCCTCCAAAACAGAGTTCGACGCGCGGAGTAGATCTTTCCGGTCTTCCAGAGGCGTCGATTTGTTGGTCTACCCGTCCTGCTCCGATGTGTCCAGCTTTCACCGGAGCGTGGTGCCGATGTGATGTCAGAGACGTTGTGTGGCAACGTTTCCAGGCCCTTCAGGAAGTATTTCAAGAGATTTTCAGGGGTTCTTCGAACATTTCCCGGGAAATGTTCGGGCGGCTTGGAACCACTTCTATTTCTCCGGCGCCCGAAGGTATGGTGCCGATCGCGAGGCGGGTTGATCTCACCAACAAGAGATTGGGCGGTCAGTGACAACTCAGGGCCGGAACACCGATGGCGTGCACCAGCCGCACCAGGCACGTCAGCTGTCCCGTTCGCACGGGGGAAGCGGGACCGTTCCCGTCGCTGTCATCGGTATGGCCTGCCGTTTTCCCGGAGCGCGGAACGCCGACGAATTCTGGTGCAATCTGGTCGAGGGACGTGACGCGGTCACCCGCGTGACCGGACCGCGCGGCATCGCGTCCCGCGGACTCCTCGACGATCCCGAGCGCTTCGACGCCGGATACTTCGGTATGTCCCCGCGCGAGGCCCGCCTCGTCAATCCGCAGCACCGGGTCTTCCTGGAGTGCGCGGTGGAGGCCCTGGAGAACGCGGGCGTGGACCCGGCCCGTCACCCGGGAACCGTCGGCGTGTACGGGGGCAGCAGCGACAACGCCTACGGGCACGTCCTCACCGCCCAGCGGGCACGGCAGCCACCGGTGTCGGCGTACGAGATCCGGATGGGCAACGGAGCCGACTTCCTGTGCAGCCGCGTCGCCTACAAGCTCGGCCTGCGCGGCCCCACCGTCGCCGTCCAGGCGGGCTGCGCGACCTCCCTGGTCTCCGTGCATCTGGCGGTCCAGGGCCTGCTCTCGGGCGACTGCGACCTGGCGCTCGCCGGGGGAGCGACGGTGCGCTTCCCGTTCGTGCCGGACGAGGCGACCGAGGCGGGCATCCAGGCACCGGACGGCGTCTGCCGGGCGTTCGACGCGGACGCGCGCGGGGCGGTGGGAGCAGACGGCGTCGGTCTCGTCGTACTGAAACGCCTCGACCGGGCCCTGGCCGACGGCGACCGGATCGACGCGGTCGTCCTGGGCAGCGCGGTCAACAACGACGGCGCCGACCGCATGGGCTTCGCCGCCCCGGGCGTCGATGGACAGGCCGCCGTGATCGAAGCAGCCCATCGCGCCGCCGACATCGACCCGGCCACCTGTACCTACGTGGAAGCGCACGGCACCGGCACCCCTCTGGGCGACCCCGTCGAGATCGCGGCGCTCACCAAGGCGTTCCGGCGCGGCGGCGAGCGCCGCGCCCCCTGCGGAATCGGTTCCGTGAAGACCGGCATCGGGCACACCGATGCCGCGGCCGGCGCCGCCGGACTGATCAAGACGGTCCTGGCCCTCAAGCACGGCCTGCTCCCGCCGAGCCTGCACTTCACCACCCCCAACCCGCAGATCGACTTCGGGGCGGGCCCGTTCCGCGTCGTCACGCAGCCGCGGGAGTGGCGGCCCGAGGGGATGCCGCGCCGCGCCGGAGTCAGCTCCTTCAGCCTCGGCGGCACCAACGCGCACGTCGTCCTGGAGCAGCCCCCCGCCCGGGAGACCGCGCCGCCGTCCGGCCGCTCCTGGCATCTCCTCCCGCTGTCGGCGAAGACCCCGGCCGCGCTGGAACAGACCGTCGCCCGCCTCGCCGCGCATCTGCGGGACCGTCCCGGGACGCCGGCCGCCGGTCTGGCCCGGACGCTCCAGACCGGGCGTACGGAGCACGCGCGACGGCGGTTCGCGGTCGTGGACGGTGTCGATGACGCCGTCCGTGTGCTCTCCGGGGAACTGCCCGAACGGCTCGTCGGCGCCGCCACCGGCACCGGCACCGCCACCGGCACCGCGCCGGGACCGGTGGATTTCCGGTGCACGCCGGTGGCCGGCGCCGACGTGGCGCGGGAGCGGGATGCCGCCGCCCGGCTGTACGCGGCCGAGCCGACGTTCCGGAGCGCCGTGGACGCGTGCGCGGCGGGCGACGTCTTCGCGGGGTCCGCCCCCGCGCGGACCGTCACGTTCGCCACTCGGTACGCGCTTGCCCGGCTGTGGCAGCGGCGCGGTGTCGTGCCCGCGTCGGTCTCGGGCGAGGGCGTGGCCGGGGTGTTGGCGGCGGCCGTGGTGGCCGGGGTGTTCGGGGCGGCCGAGGCGGGGCGGCTGGTGGTGGAAGCGGCGGAGCGAGGGCCCGTGGAATCCGAGGACGAGCGGGCCGCGTGGGAGAAGTCGGTCCGGCGGGCCGGCCCCCGGGCGCCCGTACTGCCGCTCCGGGTCGCGAGCGGCGGGACGCAGGCGAGGCGGGTCACGTCGGACGAGGCGGTCGATCCGGCGTACTGGGCCACGCTCCTGGGCCGGCCGGACACCTCGACGGACGTGCCGGACCCGTACGACGCGGAGGACCGAACCGGCGCTCGCCGCCCGCGCGGCATCTCCCTCGACCTGCGCGCCGAGCGGACCCCCACCGACGAACCGGCCGTGCTCGACGCCGTCGGACGCCTGTGGCTCGCGGGCGCCCCCGTCGACTGGGCGGCACTGCACGACACCGCCCCCGAGCGCGTCGCCCTCCCGGCCTACCCCTTCGCGGGACAGCGCTACACGGTGGAGACGGACGACCCCGCCCTCGCACAGCGGCCCGGCCCGTCTCCCGCCGCACCCCCGCAGCCGGCCCAGGACCCGAGCGGGGACGGCGACAACGTCGACCTGGTGGCCGCCCTCTTCGCAGAGATCCTCGAACTGCCCCACGTGGAGCCCGACGAGAGCTTCTTCGACCTCGGCGGCGACTCCCTCATCGCCACCAAATTCGTCGCGCGGGCCCGCGAGGTCTTCCCCGTCGAACTGGTGCCCCGCTCCCTCTTCCAGGCCCCCACCGCCGAGCAGCTCGCCGCCCTCATAGCGGAGCGCCTGGCCGCACAGGGCGCCCGATGAGCGGCTGGACGGTGCGCCGGCACCGCCGACCGGACGCCGCCACCTCCCTCTTCTGCTTCCCGCACGCCGGCGGATCGCCGGGGGAGTACGTGCGCTGGGCCGACGACCTGCCGGACGTCCAGGTCTGGGGAGTCCATCTGCCCGGCCGGACCACCCGCAACGCCGAACCGCCCTTCACCCGCGTCGGACCGCTGGTCGACGCCCTGGTGACCGCCGTCCGGTTCGACGGCGACGGACCGTTCGTCCTCTTCGGGCACAGCCTCGGTGGGCTGCTCGCCTTCGAGACGGCGAAGGAGCTGCGCCGCCGTGGCCGGCGGGGCCCCGACCGCCTGATCGTCTCCTCGTGCCCGGCGCCACCCCTGCCGGCGTTCGGTGAGCCCCTCCACCTGCTGCCCGACGAGGCGCTCCTGCGCGAGATCGAACGGCGCTGGGGCGAGCCCCTCGACCATCTGCGCGGCCACCCGGACCTGCGCGCCGACGCCCTCAGCAGTTTCCGCGCCGACTTCGCGCTCCTGGACAGCTACCGGCCCACCCCGGACGCCCCGCTGACCTGCCCGGTCACCGCGGTCGCCGGGACGGACGAGCCGGGCGCCGACACCGTCGCGGCCTGGTCCCGGCACACCACGGGGCCCACCGACATCCGGCTCGTGCCGGGCGGTCACTTCTACTTCCGCACGAGCCGGACCGCAGCCATGAGCGTCGTCCGGGAGACCGTCCTGACGCATTCCCGAACAGTTCTCGACGAGACGAAAGGAGGCCCGGAGTGGAGCGGATAGGCGTCGTGGGCGCCGGCACCATGGGCCGTGGAGTCGCCCAGCTCTTCGCCGAGCAGGGGCACGAGGTCGTTCTGGTGGACGTCGCGGACCCGGTCCTCGACTCCGCGCGAGCGGAGATCGGCCGGGACGTGCGCTTCGCGCGGCTGCTGCGCCCCGGGACACCGGACCGGGTGCCGGAGGAGGTCGTGGGGCGGATCAGGTTCACCACGGACCTCAAGGAGGTGCGAGGGGTCGACTTCCTCTTCGAGAACACCACCGAGAACTGGGACCTCAAGCGCCCTCTCTACGGCGAACTCGACTCCCTGTGCGCCCCCGACGTGCCCTTCGGCGTCAACACCTCCGCGATCCCCATCACCCGGGTCGCCTCCGCCACCGGGCGGCCCGACCGGGTGATCGGTACGCACTTCATGAACCCGGCGCCCGCCAAACCCACCGTCGAGCTGATCCGCGGCCACCACACGTCCGACGAGACCCTGGCGCGCACCCAGGACCTCCTGGACCGTGCGGGCAAACGGCACATCGTGGTCGGGGACTCACCGGGCTTCGTGACCAACCGGGTCCTGATGCTCACGCTCAACGAGGCGATCTTCCTGCTCCACGAAGGCGTCTCCGGGGCCGCCGAGATCGACCGCCTGTTCAAGGAGTGCTTCGGGCACGCCATGGGGCCGCTGGAGACCGCCGACCTCATCGGCCTCGACACGGTGCTGCTCTCGCTCGACGTCCTGTGCGACAGCTTCGACGACCCCAAGTACCGCCCGTGCCCGCTGCTGCGCAAGCTGGTCGACGCGGGGCTTCTCGGCAGGAAGACGGGCCAGGGCTTCCACCGCTACGACACCCCCCAGGGCCGTCCCACGCCACGGCGTCACGACCCCCACCAGCGCCACGAAACCCACCGGAACGACGACGACACCCACCAGACCCACGAGTCCGACGAGTCGGGAGAGCGACGGCATGGTTGAGGACGACAAGCACCTGATCCGCGCGTTCATCGGCTCGCACGTCGGCGAGGAGTCCGTGGACGACGACGTGGACCTCTTCGCGAGCGGATACGCGACCTCGCTCTTCGCCGTCCAGCTCGTCATGTGGGTCGAGCAGACCTTCGACCTGGTGGTGGGCGGCCAGGACCTCGACTTCGCGAACTTCTCGTCGGTCGACGCCGTCGCGGCCTTCGTGGACGGCAAGCGCGCCACCGTCGGAGGTGGGGCGTGGACTTCGAACTGAGTCCGGAGCAGCGCCGGTTGCGCAAGGACGTCATCGCCTTCGCCGAGCGGGAGCTCGGCAGGGACACCCCGGCCGACGACCGCGAAGCCCGCTTCCCGCGCGCCGACTGGGAGCGGTGCGCCGCGTTCGGCGTGCTCGGCTGGCCCGTGCCCGAGGAGTACGGCGGCGCCGGCCTCGACCCGCTGACCACGATGATCGCCCTGGAGGCACTCGGCTACGGATGCCGGGACAACGGCCTCGTCTTCGCCGTCAACAACCACCTGTGGGCCTGCACGATTCATCTGCTGCTCCACGGCAGCGAGGAGGTGAAGCGCGCCTACCTGCCGTCCCTGTGCGCCGGCACCCTCATCGGCGCCCAGGCACTCTCCGAACCCGAGGCCGGCTCCGACCTGCTCGGCATCACCACCGTGGCGCGCCGCGACGGCGACGTGTACCGGCTCGACGGCACCAAGTGCTTCATCAGCAACGGACCGGTGGCCGACGTCTTCGTCGTCCTCGCCCGCACCGGCGACGAGGGCAGGAAGCAGAACCAGCTCACCGCGTTCGTCGTCACCGCCGATCTGCCCGGCGTCGTCAAGAAGGCCGAACTCTCGAAGATGGGCCTGCGGTCCACCCCGATGGGCGTGATCGAGTTCGACGGGACGCCGGTGCCCGCCGCGAACGTCCTCGGCCGGGAGGGCGGCGGCTACGGCGTCTTCACCTCGTCCATCGAGTGGGAGCGTTCCTTCATGTTCGCGCCGCAGGTCGGCGCCATGGAGCGGCTCCTCGACGCGTCCGTGCGGCACGCCAACTCCCGTGAACAGTTCGGACGTTCGATCGGAAACTTCCAGGCCGTCTCCCACGAGATAGCCGACATGAAGATCCGTCTCGAACTGGCGCGGATGCTCCTCTACCGGGTCGGCTGGCTGAAGCGCGAAGGCCGTCTCGCGCTCCTGGACGCCACCATGGCCAAGATCTTCGTCAGCGAGAGCCTGGTGCGGACCGCCATGGCGGCCGTCGAGGTGCACGGCGCCCGCGGCTACCTCACCGACGAGGGCATCGAGCGGGAACTGCGCGACGCGCTCGCCGGACCCATCTACGCCGGAACCAACGCCGTGCAGCGCGGCATCCTCGGCGAACTCATCGGAGTGCGCGGCGCGTTGTCGACCGGGGAGCGGCGATGACCCGGATACCGCTCGACGCCCCGGTCCCCGCCGCACTCGCCGACGAACTCGCCAAGCGGATCTACTTCGTCTCCGACCGGATCACCGACTTCACCCTGATCCGCTCCGGGGACACGGTCACCGCGGTCGACGTCACCACACAGGACGCGGCGGCGGCCGACCTCGACGCACTCACCCGCAAGCTGCACCTGGTCGTCGCCAACGACGTCCTGAGCCAGCGCCAGGTGGAGCCCAAGGTGGTGTGGCGCTCCGCCGAGGGCGGCGCGGTCCGGGACGTCTTCCCCGAACTCCTGGCGCGAGGCGTCGCCGCGGAGCTGGGCGAGGGGCAGATCGCGCTCGGCGAACCCGTCCTGTCCCTGATGGACCACCTCGACGCCGAGATACGCGCCCTCGTCCTGGACGAGTTCGACGCCCACGAGTTCCGCTACCCGACCCTGATGTCCGCCCCCGCGCTGCGCCGCACCGGCTACTTCGAGTCCTTCCCGCAACTCCTCATGCTGGTCTCACGGCTGCACGGCGACGTCGACACCTACCGCGCCTTCCTGTCCACGCTGACCGGCGGCGACGGGGACGACGGCGGCGATCTCGCCGCGGCCCTGCGTGAAAACACCGGCGACATCGACCACGTCCTGCCGCCCACCATGTGCTTCCACACCTACCACCAGTACGCCGACGGCCCACCGCCCGCCCCGAACACGGTGGTCACCGCCCGCGGCAAGGCGTTCCGGTACGAGTCCCGCTACCGCCGCTCCCTGGAACGGCTCTGGGACTTCACCATCCGCGAGATCGTCTTCCTCGGCACCCCCGACTTCGTCCTCACCTCCCGCGCCCGGCTGATGGAACGCGCCTACGCCCTGACCGAGTCGCTCGGACTCGGCGGCCGGTGCGAGGTGGCCGGCGACCCGTTCTTCCTCAACGAGTCCGCGGCCGTCCGGGCCTGGTCCCAGCGGCTCCTGGAGATGAAGTACGAACTCCGGCTGCCCCTGGACGACGAGCGGGACGTGGCCGTCGCCTCCTTCAACTACCACGAGCAGTTCTTCGGGAAGTCGTTCGGCATCCGCGACGCGGACGAGCGGCCCGTGTTCACCGGCTGCGCCGGTTTCGGCCTCGAACGCCTCACCTACGCCTTCCTCTGCCGGCACGGCGCCGACCCCGCACGCTGGCCCGCCCACGTGCGCAAGGCGGTGGCCCGATGAGCGGACCGCCCCGCCTGCTGACCCTCAGCGCACCGACACCGGACGCCCTGGAGCGAGCCAGCGACGCACTCGCCGACCAGCTCCACACCCTGGACGACGGCGCCGCCGCCCCGGCACCGGACCTCCCCGGGGCCACGGCGCCCCCGGGAACCGTACGCCGCGTGCTCGTCGCCACCTCGGCGGCCGACGCGGCACGGTGGCTGCGCCGACGCGACCCCCGCCGCGTCTTCACCGCGGGCCCCGGAACCTGCGCCTCCCGCGTCTTCCTGTTCTCCGGGGTCGGCGACCAGTACCCGGGCCTGGGCGCCGGCCTGTACCGGTGCGTGCCCGCCTTCCGCCGCGAACTCGACCGCTGTCTGCGTCCCCTCGCCACCGACCACGGCCTCGACCTGCGCCCCGTGCTCTTCCCACCGGAGGCCGACCCGGCGGCCGGCGACGCACGCCCCGACCTCGCGGCCCTCTTCGAGCGGCGCGAGAAGCCCCAGGAGATCCATCGCACGGTCGTCGCCCAGCCGCTGCTCTTCGCGATGCAGTACGCGCTGTCGAACGCCCTGTCGGACCTCGGCGCCGAACCGACCGCGCTGGCCGGGTACAGCGTCGGCGAGTACGTCGCCGCCTGTGTCGCGGGGGTCTTCTCCCTTCAGGACGCGCTGCGACTGGTCGCAGACCGCGCCCGGCTCGTGGAGGCGCTGCCGAAGGGCGCGATGCTCGCCGTCACGGCCGGAGCCGACGAGGTCACCCCGCACCTCGCGCCCGGCGTGTCGCTCGCCGCGCTCAACAGCCCCGGACAGACCGTGCTCTCCGGCTCCGTCGAGGCCGTCGAGGAGAGCGCGCGGACCCTCACCGCACACGGCGTGGCCTGCCGCCGCCTCGTTACCACCCACGCCTTCCACTCCACGATGACCCGGCCACTGACCGAACCCCTCGAAGCGCTCCTCGCGACGATGCCGATCGAGGCCCCCCGCCTGCCCGTGCTCTCCAACGCCACCGGCACCTGGCTGCGCGCCGACGAGGCCACCGACCCCGGCTACTGGGCCCGCCAGTTGAGCCGCACCATCCGGTTCGCCGACCAGCTGGCCGAGGTGTGGCGGCTGCCCGACCCGATGCTGGTCGAACTGGGTCCGGGCCAGGCACTCTCCCGTCTCGCGCTCGCTCATCCGGGGCGCCCCGCGGACGCCGCCGCCCGGGTGGTGCAGACGATGCCGGGCCAGTTCGAGAGCCGCACCGAACGCGAACTGCTGCTCGGCGCGGCAGGCCGGCTGTGGGCCGCCGGAGTCGAGATCGACTGGAGTGCCATGCGATGGGAGTGAACGACATCGCGCCGCCGAAAGCAGAAGGGAACGCACCCGTGAGCGGTCGGACCACGCGCACCGGCAGAACAGCGCCCGCATTCCGCACCGGCCCCCACCCGGAGCCCGTTCCGCTGTCGTGCTCGCAGGAGCGGCTGTGGTTCCTGCTGCACCTCAACCGGGGCATGCGCGCCTATCAGTTCCAGGCGACCCTCGAACTCACCGGAACGCTCGACGCCGCCGCCCTCGCGAAAGCACTCACCGAGGTGGTCAGGCGCCACGAGGTCTACCGCACGACCTTCGCCGCCGGCCGCGAGGGACCGCGGCAGATCGTCCACCCGCCGTTCCCCGTCGAGCTGCCCGTCGAGGACCTGCGCGACGCCCCCGACCCCGAGGAGGCCGCCCGCGCGGCGGTGCGCGAGGCCGTCCGCGTCGACCTCCCCTTCGACCGGCTCCCGCTGGTCGACTGGCGGCTCCTGCGCACCGGGCCCGACCGGCACGTCCTGCTCCACCTCGAACACCATCTGATCCACGACGGCTGGGGCTTCAACCGCTTCGTCGAGGAACTGTGCTCCCTGTACGGGGCCTACGCGCAGGGCCTGCCGTCACCACTGCCCGAACCCGCGCTCCAGTTCGCCGACTACGCCGTCTGGCAGCGCGCGTGGCTCCGGTCGGCGGACGCCGAGCGGCAACTGGCGTACTGGACAAGCCAACTCGACGGTGTGCCGCCCTACTTCGACCTGCCCACCGACCGGCCGCGCACCGCGCGCCGCCGGTTCACCGGCGACACCCTGCGCGTCACCGTCCCGGCCCGCGTCGCCGACCAGGTCCGTGACCTCGCCAGGCGCGAACGCGTCTCCCTGTTCACGGTGATGCTCGCCGCCTTCCAGGTGCTGCTGCACGGCTGGTCCGGCAAGGACGACTTCTGTCTGGGGACCGGCATCGCGGGCCGCGGCCGCCCCGAGACCGAGAACCTTCTCGGCATGCTGGTGAACACGGTCGCGCTCCGCGCCGACCTCCGCGGCGCCCCCACCTTCCAGGAACTGCTCACCCGCGTTCGCGCGACCACGCTCGGCGCGGTCCAGCACCAGGAACTCCCCTTCGACCAGGTGGTCACCGCGCTGCGTCCGCCCCGCATCCCCGGCCGACAGCCCCTGTCCGAGGTCGCGTTCGCCTTCCACGACTCGCCGCTGGGCGCCGTGACGATGCCGGGACTCGACGTCGCGGTGACTGTCGGCGTCACCAACGGCAGCGCCAAGTTCGACCTCAGCGTCGTCGCGATCCCCCGCGCCGAGCAGGCGATCGGCAAGGGCGAGAACACCGAGAGGGACGTCGAGCTCATCTGGGAGTACGACCAGGAGCTGTTCGACGCCGAGACCGTCGCGCGGGCGGCCCGCCACTACGAGGACCTCCTGGCCGCCGTGGCCGCCGACCCGCACCAGCGCCTCGCCACCCTGACCGCGCCACCGGAGGAACGATGACCGAGGACGACACCCTGTTCGCGGTGCGCGACGCCTGGGCCGAGACCCTGGCGCTCGACCCCGACGACGTACCGATCGACGTGGGCTTCTTCGACGCCGGCGGCAACTCGCTGCTCCTGGTGATGCTCTCCGAGCAGCTCGCGGACGTCGCCGGGCACCCGCTGCCCGTCGCGGACCTCTTCCAGCACCCGACCGTGCGCGCCCAGGCGGAGCTCCTCGCGGGTGGCCGGTGAGCGGCACCCTCTACGAGGTGTTCGCCGACACCGCCGAGCGCCGGCCGGACGCCCCGGCCGTCGAGCTGCCCGGCCGCACCCTCGCCTACCGCGAGCTCGGACAGGCCGCCGACGCCCTCGCGCAGCGGATCAGGGCCGTGCGGCCGGCCGTCGCGCGCGTCGGGCTGCTGGCCACCCGCAGCACGGTCGCCTTCGCCGGCTATCTGGCCACGCTCCGGCTCGGCGCGGCTGTCGTGCCCCTCAACCCCGAGCACCCCGACGACCGGCTCGCCCGCGTCCGGGAACAGGCCGCCGTGGACGTCGTCGTGGCCGACGCCGCCGCCGTGCGCGGCGGCGACCACGCGTGGGCGAACGGCCTCCCGGTCCTTTCGCTCACCGACGACGACGTCCTCGCCGCCGTGCCGGACGGCACGCTGCCGCCGTACCGTCCCGACCCCGACGCCACCGCCTACGTCCTGTTCACCTCCGGCACCACCGGACGCCCCAAGGGCATGCCGCTGCGGCACCGGCACGTCCTGCCCTTCGTCCGCGAGTGCCTCGCCCGGTACGAGGTCGGACCGGGATGCCGTATGTCGCACACCTTCGACCTGAGCTTCGACCCGTCCGTCTACGACCTCTTCGTCACCTGGGCGGGCGGTGCCGTGCTGGTCGTGCCCGGCCGCGGCGAGATGTTCAGCCCCGTCGACTACGCGGCGGGGCGCGCCCTGACCCACTGGTTCTCCGTGCCCTCCGCCATCTCCGTCAGCGCCCAGCTCGGCCGGCTGCCCACCGGGCCGACCACCGGGGCCACCCCGCCCGGCGCGATCACCGCCCTGCGCTACAGCGTCTTCGGCGGCGAGCAGTTCACCCTCGACCAGGCGCGCGCCTGGCACGCCGTCGCCCCCGGCTCCCGTATCGACAACGCCTACGGACCCAGCGAGGCCGCCGTCGCCTGCGCCGCCTACCGGCTGCCCCGCGACCCCGCCCACTGGCCCCGTACCTCCAACGGCACCGTCCCCATCGGCCAGGTCTTCGACCACCTGGAGCCGCTGCACGACGCGGGCACCGGTGAGCTGTGCGTACGCGGACCCCAGCGCTTCGACGGCTACGTGGACCCCCGCGACGACACCGGACGCTTCCACGGCCCCGCGGACGGCGGACGCCCGGGGCCCGAACACTTCTTCCGCACCGGCGACCGGGTCGGCGTCGAGGACGGCCGGCTCGTCCACCTGGGACGCCTCGACGACCAGGTGAAGATCCGCGGTCTGCGCGTGGAACCCGGCGACGTCGAGGCGACCCTGCGCCGACTGCCCCAGATCCACGACGTCGTCGTGACCGCCGTGCGCCGCGACGACATCGCCGAACTGGTCGCCTGCTACACCGGCGAGGCCGTACCGCCCCGCGACCTGGTCCGCGCCCTGCGCACGAGTCTCCCCGTCCATCTCGTGCCGCGGCGCTTCCTGCACCTGGAGACCCTGCCCCTCAACGCCAACGGCAAGACCGACCGGCAGGCGCTGCGGGCCCTCGCCGACCGGGCCGCGCGTGCCGGGACGCCCTGAACCCCCACCACCCCGGCCGACCGGGACCGGAGCGACCACCCGAACCAGTAACTGGAGGAGCTGACATGGGCCTGCTGCGTGGCGCCGCGACCCCCTACCCCGCGGACTCGACCATCCCCGAGCGCTTCGCCGAACAGACGCGGGCCCGCCCCGACGAGGTCGCCGTCGTGGACGGCGCGCACACCCTCACGTACGCCGAACTCGACCGGCGCTCCGACCGGCTCGCCCACCTGCTGCGCGAGCGGGGCGTCGGCGACGAGACCCGGGTGGGCGTCCTTCTCGACAGCGGCCACGAGATGATCACCGCCCTCCTCGCCGTCCTCAAGGCCGGGGGTGCCTACGTCCCCGTCAACCCCGGATACCCACGCCGCCGCCAGGACGACATGCTGGCCGACGCGGGCGCGAGCGTCGTCGTGCGCGCGCAGGACGTCCGGGCGGCCGCCGCGCGGGACACGGACGGCGGCGTCGAGCCGGTGGCGGGGCCGCGCTCCCTCGCGTACGTCCTGTTCACCTCGGGGTCCACCGGCAGGCCCAAGGGCGTGATGATCGAACACCGGTCCGTGCTGCGGCTCGTCTGCGGCGGCGACGTCGTCCCGCTCGGCCCCGACGAGCGGATCGCGCAGGTGGCCGACCCGTCCTTCGACGCCTTCACCTACGAGGTCTGGGGCGCCCTGCTCAACGGCGCCACCCTCGTCGTCGTCCCCCGCGAGGTGGTCCTCGCGCCCGGCGAGCTGAAGCGGACGCTCGACACGCACCGCATCACCACCCTGATCCTCACCTCGGCCCTGTTCACCGAGGTCATGGCCGACCGGCCCGACAGCTTCGGCGGCCTGCGCAACCTCGTCGTGGGCGGCGACGTGCTCAACGTCGCCCGAGCCCGTCTGCTCACCTCCGGCGCGCCCGCCGACCGGCCCGACCGCTTCGTGAACGGCTACGGCCCCACCGAGACGACCGTCTTCGCGGTGCGCGCCCAGGTCGACACCGTCCCCGCCGACGCGACCGCCGTGCCCATCGGCGGACCCGTCGCGAACACCTCCTGCTACGTCCTCGACCAGGACCTCAAGCCGGTGCCCGACGGCACCACCGGCGAACTCTTCATCGGCGGCCCCGGCGTCGGCAGGGGCTACGTGGGACGTCCCGACGAGACCCGGGAACGCTTCCTGCCCGACCCCTTCGCCGACGAGGACCGAGCCGTGATGTACCGCACCGGCGACCTGGTCACCGCCCGCGCCGACGGCACCCTCGACTTCGTCGGCCGCGCCGACCACCAGGTCAAGATCCGCGGCTACCGCGTCGAGCCCGGCGAGGTGGAAGCCGTCCTCACCACCCACCCCGGCATCCGGCAGGCGGCGGTCACCGTGGACGAGTCCACCGGCGACCGGCGCCTGGTGGCCCATGTGGTGCCCGCCGCGACCGACGGCGCACCCGACGGACTGCGCGAGTTCCTCGCCGGCACGCTGCCCGAGTGGATGATCCCGGCCGCGTTCCTCGCCATGCCCCAACTGCCCCTGACCGTCGCCGGAAAGGTCGACCGGCTCGCTCTCCAGGCGCTGCCGGTGGCCGCCCCCGACGCCGGTGCCGAAGCACCCCGCACCGACCTCGAACGCCGCCTCGCGGCGACCACCGCCGACATCCTGGGCCTCGCGTCCGTCGGCCTGACCGACGACTTCTTCGCGCTCGGCGGGCACTCGCTGCTCGCCATGCGGCTGGTCTCCCGGGTCAACGACACGTTCGACGCGGATGTGGACCTCGGGGAGTTCCTCTACGACCCGACCGTGCTCAGGCTGGCCGCCGAGGTGTCCCGTGAGCGATGACCGCGAGGTCTCGCCCGCCCAGCGGAAGGTGTGGATACTCGACCGGTTCCGCCCGGGATCGGCCGTCTACACCGTCCCCCTGATCTACCGTGTCGAGGGCGACCTGGACGTCGCGGCGCTCGACCGCGCCCTGAGCGAGGTGGTCCGCAGACACGAGGTGCTGCGG
Organism: Streptomyces sp. NPDC059832; assembly: GCF_042731715.1. Classification (NCBI taxonomy): domain Bacteria; kingdom Bacillati; phylum Actinomycetota; class Actinomycetes; order Kitasatosporales; family Streptomycetaceae; genus Streptomyces; species Streptomyces sp. NPDC059832. Next base: position 424,608 of record NZ_JBHWIY010000001.1, read on the forward strand.
ACCGTCTACCGGTTGCGGGCGGGCGCCGTGCGCCAGGTCGTCCGTCCGGCCGGGACGGTGAACGTCCCCGTCGTGGACGTCTCGGGGCACCCGGACCCGGATGCCGAGGCGAGCCGCCGCGCCGAGGAGGAGGGCAGGCGGCCGTTCGACCTGGCGGCAGGACCGGTCATCAGGCCGTTGCTCCTGCGCGCCGCCCCCGACCGGCATCTGCTGTGCCTGACTCTCCATCACATCGCCTGCGACGGCGGGTCGCTGCAGATTCTGGAGCACGAACTCTCCGTCTGCTACCGGGCGGCGCGACGGCGGGAGCCGTCCGGGCTCCGGCCCCTCGACGAGCAGTACGCCGACTTCGCCGCGTGGCAGACGAGCCGGCTGACGCAGGCGAGGACCGGGCCGCTGGTCGAGCACTGGCGCACCCACCTTGCCGGACTCCCCGCCCCCGCGACCCTCCCGGCCGACCGCGAACGCCCCGCCGTGCAGGGGGTGTTCGGCGGACATGTGCGCTTCGCCGTCGATCCGGCGGTGACCGACCGGACGGTGACGCTCGCCAAGGCGTGCCGGGCGACGCCGTTCGCCGTGCTGCTCGCGGTGTACGCGGCCCTCGTGCGGCTGCGCGGCGGCGGAGCCGATGTGGTGATCGGGGCGCCGGTGACGTCCCGGCAGCGCGAGAGCCACCACCGGATGATCGGCATGTTCGTGAACACGCTCGTCCACCGCCTCGACGTGTCGGGGCAGCCCACCTTCGAGGAGCTCGTGCACCGGGCCCGTGACGAGAGCCGCCGCGCGATGGCGCACCAGGCCGTGCCGTTCGACCTGCTCGTGGACGAGTTGAAGCCCGTACGCGACCCGGGCTTCAACCCCGTCTTCCAACTCATGCTGGGCTACCAGGAGGCCGCCCGCGAGGAGGGCGCTGGGGGTGGCCTCACACTGTCCGGCTGCGCGGTGCGCGGGGAGTTCGGCGACACCGCGACGGCCAAGGTCGACCTCTCCCTGACCGTCACACGCTCGGGCGCGGGCTGCTCGGGGCGCCTTGAGTACAACACCGACCTCTTCGAGGCGGCGACAGCACGGGACATCGCCGAACAGTTCCGTACGATCCTCGCCGCGGGCACCGCCGATCCGCAGCTCAGGCTGGGGGAGCCGGACGGGGACAGCCCTTAGGCTGCGGGAGCGGTGCGCCGGAACTCGTAGAGCACGTACACCAACGACGTCAGGCCGCTGCCGTCGCCGCTGCGGGGGCCCGAGAAGTCCGCAGGGAGGGCGATCTCCTCCCTGCGGTACACGGACGCGGTGAACCCCGACCGCGCGGCCAGCTCGTGGAGGCGCTGCGGATTTCCGAGGGTCTCGCTGAAGCCCAGGAAGACGCGCGTGGTCTCGGACATGTGCTGTTGGAGGCCGGCGAAGAACGCGCCGTGCATCTTGTAGTCGGAATCGAAGGCCGCGTAGTCGATCTGGCTTCGGTAGTCGTGCTCGACCGGCGCCTCGACGAACGGTGAATTCCAGTAGATCAGGTCGAACGTCGTGTCCTCGTCGAGCCCGGAGAACAGATCGCTGGTCAGCGTGGTGACCTTGTCGCCCACACCGTGCCGCGTCGCGTTCAGCTCGGCCGTTTCGGCCGCCGCCGGATTGATGTCGAGGGCACAGACCCGCGAACAGCCCCGCATCGCCGCGATGACGGCCGTCACGCCGGCGCCGCAGCCGACTTCGAGGAAGCTGTCGACCTCCTCGTAGGGCAGCCAGGACGTGAAGAGCTTCGTGGCGACCGCGTTTCCCGGCCACACGTCGGGGAGCAGATGCCATTCGAGGTCGAAGACCGTGAAGGTGTCCTGCGGCGGACGCTCCCGGAAACGGGAGAGGTCCCACTGCCCCACGTCGTAACTGAACTCATTGAGCATGTGGACTCCTGTCGGGTCTCGCGGCCGGCCGGGCGCGCGTCACGAGATCCGACGCGGCTCCAACGGATCATCCACGGCGCCGAAACCTCCGTCAACGGCGTTCCAGGCCGGTGTCGAACGGCTGAAAAGCGATCTGACGGACAGTGAAATGATCTTCCGTGGAGGGAGTGAAGAGCGGCCCGTTCATCCGCACCCTCAAGCGCGACGGCGCCGTCGCACGCAACCACGGCCTCGGGATCGGTGCGCGCCGTTGATCGTGTGGCCGGGGTCCCCGGCACCCCGACGCGCTGACCGCCCGGCGACGTGAACAGGCACGCGTCCGCAGCGCGAAGGGCATCCGCCGGCGCGGGTCACCCGTGCCGGGAGTATCGCGCTGTGCGCCGTGACGACCAGGGAGGCAGACCGACCCCGTCCGCCGCGACGCTTGGAAGGACCGGGGGCGTGTGTCAGGCCCGTAGAAAGGCAAGGACCGGGGGCGTGTGTCAGGCCCGTAGAAAGGCAAGGACTGCCAGCACCCGCCGGTGGCCCTCGGTATCCACGGGCAGGTCCAGCTTGGCGAATATGTTGCCGATGTGCTTGTTGACGGCCGCCTCGCTGATGAACAGGTGGGCCGCGAGGCCGGCGTTGGTGCGGCCCTCCGCTATCAGCCCGAGCACCTCGCGCTCCCGAGGGCTCAGCCGCTCCAGTGGGTCCTTGCGCAGCCGGACCAGCTGGTGGATCACCTCCGGGTCCACCACCGCTCCGCCGACGGCGACTCGTTCGATCGCGGCCATGAAGTCGGTGACCGGGCTCACCCGCTCCTTGAGGAGGTAGCCCACGCCCGCCCCGCCGCCCGAGTCGAGCAGGCGAAGGGCGTAGGAGCGTTCGACGTACTGGCTGAGGACGAGCACGGGCAGGCCGGGGAACTCCTCGCGCAGCCTCACCGCGGACCGCAGCCCGTCGTCACTGAGCGACGGCGGCATCCGTACGTCGGTGACGATCAGGTCGGGACGGTCGGCGCGTACCGCCTCGACCAGGGCGTCGGCGTCCCCGACAGCTGCCACCACCTCGTGGCCGAACCGTTCCAACAGCCCGACCAGGCCCTCGCGCAACAGAACGGCGTCCTCGGCCACGATCAGGCGAAGCGACACGGAACCTCCACATGCAGCAGGGTGGGACCACCGGCAGGGCTCGACACGCGCATCCGGCCGTCGAGCGCCGTGACGCGGTCCGCGAGCCCGGTCACGCCGCTGCCCGCCTCCGGGGCGACCCCGCCGTGACCGTCGTCCGTGATGTCGAGGATCAACAGATCGGAATGGTACCGGCCCCGTACCTGCGCGGTTGTGGCCCCGCTGTGTCTGGCGATGTTCGTCATGGCCTCGTTGATCAGGTAGTACATGGTCGTCTCCAGCTTCCTGGGCAGCCGCTCGGGCAGCCGCAGGTCCACCGTCACCGGGATCGGGAACCGGCCCGCGTAGTCCTCGATCGCCGCGACCAGTCCGTGATCGGCCAGCACGGGCGGGTTCAAGCCCCGGATCAGGGACCGCAACTCCTGGTGGACGGTGGAGAGCTGACTCTCCGCCCGGGTGAGCAGCTCGGTCTGCGGGGAACCTTCCCGGGTCTCCAGGCGCAGCAGTCCCAGGGTCATCCCCAACGAGACGAGCCGCTGCTGCGCCCCGTCGTGCAGATCGCGCTCGATACGCACCCGCTCGGCGTCGAAGGAGTCGAGCAGCCGCGACTGCGAGGCACGCACCTCGCGCAGTTCCTCCCCGAGCTCCCGGTCGCGCGGGGCGAGGAAGGAACGTGTCATGGCGGCACGCGCGCCCGCCCACGAGGTCACGGTGTAGGGCGAGGCGAGCAGCACGATCCCTCCGAACACCGCCCAGGGCCAGGTCGTGCTGTCCAGCGAGGCGAAGGTCAGGGCGGGCACGCCGAAGGAGAAGCCGAGGACCAGCAGATCCAGCCACCACAGCGCCGCCGCCGACAGCAGCGCGAACATCAGCTCCCGCCACGTCACCTGCTCCTTGAGCCGGGTGGTCACCCATGCGCGCAGACCGGGCCCGTCCGGGGCCTTGTGCGGGTCGGGCAGCTGGTCGAGGTCCACCAGCCGCAGTCGGCGGCGCTCCACCGTGGCCACCACGGTGGCGGCCAGTACCGTGCCGACCAGGGGCGCCACACCGATCAGCACGATCAGCAGGGCGAGCCCGGCGGCCAGGCCCGCGGCGAGGACCAGCACGGCCGCGGCGCCGACCACGACGCCCCCGCTCAGATAGGCCAGCGACCGCCAGGGCCAGCTTGAGGTCAGGAAGCTCAAGGGACGCTGAGCCATGGCCTGCCAGGCGGTTGTGGGACGCATGGAGCCACCGTAGTACGGCCCGTTCGGGTGCCGCGGTGGAGCTGCCTCTACCTCCGGGGTAGAGCGCGGACCAGTGCTCCGAGCCCTCCTGAGCAGTGGAATCGCCCCATGACGACAACGAGGCACACCCCGACGACCACGAGGCGGACCCCCGTGCAGGACGCGGTCGAACTCCACGACGTGTGCAAGGTCCACGGCGCGGACGGCCGCCGGGTGACCGCGCTGGACGGCGTCTCCATCGCCTTCCCCCGCGGCACCTTCACCGCGATCATGGGCCCCTCGGGTTCCGGTAAGTCGACACTGCTGCAGTGCGCGGCCGGGCTGGAGCATCCGACCGACGGGCGGATCGTCCTCGGCGGCGTGGACATCGGCCGGCAGAACGAGAGGGAGCGCACCGAGTTCCGCCGCGACCACGTCGGATTCGTCTTCCAGGCCTTCAACCTGGTGGAGTCCCTGACGGCGGCCCAGAACGTGGAACTGCCCTCCCGGTTCGCCGGCCGCAGGGTCGGCCGCGAGCAGGTCGCGAACGCGCTCTCCGCGGTCGGTCTGGCCGATCGCGCCGGGCACCGCCCCAGCGAGCTCTCCGGCGGACAGCAGCAGCGCGTCGCCCTCGCCAGGGCCCTCGTCACCCGCCCCGACGTCCTCTTCGCGGACGAGCCCACCGGCGCCCTGGACACTGTCACCTCCCGCGAGGTGTTGCGCATGATGCGGATGCTGGTGGACCGCGAGGGCCAGACCACCCTGATGGTCACCCACGACCCGGTGGCGGCGGCCGTGGCCGACGTCGTCGTCTTCCTCAAGGACGGCCGGATCGCCGACCGCATGCCGCTCGGCCGGCACGCCGACGGCTCCGGCGCCACCGTGATCGCCACCCGCATGGCCCGGCTGGAGGCGTGATGCTGATCCTCGCGAACGTACGTGAACGCTGGTCCGGATTCCTCGGGGCCTTCATCGCCGTCCTCGTCGGCGTCGGCCTCATCACCACCACTCTGGTGATCTACGACTCCGCCCGCCCCGACGTCCAGCCCCGATACGCCGGCACCGCCGCCCTGGCCCTGCCCGAGCAGGCCGTCGACGCCGACGGCAGCCCCGAGGACCGGATGCCATGGAGCAAGTCCGAGGCGGAGCCGTTGCTGGGCGGCCTCGGCAGGGTTCCGGGCGTGACCGAGGCCGTGGTGGACCGCTCCTTCTACGCCCAGGCGATCCGCGACGGCGAGCCCGTCACCGACGAGGGCGCCTCGGTCGCGGGGCACGGCTGGGGCAGCACACGGATGGCGCCCTACGAGCCGGCCTCCGGCCGGGCCCCGAGCGGCGCGAACGAGGTCGTGGTGGACCGCGGCCTGGGCGCGGCCGTGGGCAGCGAACTGACCGTCAACATCGCCGAGGGCCGCAAGCGGTTCACCGTCGTCGGGACGGTGGACGGCCCCGGTTACTACTTCAGCGAGGCCTTCGCGGCGCGGCAACAGCCCGGTGTCGGTGCCATCGCCCTGATCGCCGACGCGGGAGCCGACACCGGCGCGATCGTCACCGCCGCCCGGAAGGTGCTCGGCGACAGGGGCAGCGTGGTCTCCGGCGACGGCAGGGCCGAGCTCCAGCCCGCGTACATCGGGCACAAGCGCTTCCTGGGTGTCCAGCTGATCGGTGCCATGGCCGTCCTCGGCCTGTTCACCACGGTGTTCGTGGTCGCCTCCATGCTGGTCCTGGCGACCGGGATGCGCCGCCGCGAGATCGGCCTGCTGCGCGCCATCGGTGCCGCCCCCGCCCAGATCCGCCGCATGATCCTCGGCGAGGCCGCCGTCGTCGGCCTGCTCGGCTCGATCGCCGGCTCCGTCGTCGGCGTGGCCGCCACCCCGCTGCTGCGCTCCGTCCTCGACGGCCTGGACGTGACCCCGCCGGGCATGGAGGTCACCGTCACCGCCTGGCCGCTGCTCACGGCCTCCGCGATCGGTGTCGGGGTCAGTGTGATCGGCGCCTGGGCCGCCGGCCGCAAGGCCGCCCGGGTGGCCCCCATCGAGGCGCTGCTGGACAGCCGCGCCGCCAACAAGGGTATGGGGCACGGCCGTTGGACCGCCGGCCTCGCCGTCCTCGGCCTGGGCGTACTCCTCGCCATCGGCACCGCCACCTCCAGTGCCGACAACCGCATCAACATGGCGATCTTCGCCACCATGACACTGATCGTCGCTGCGGCCCTGCTGACGCCCGTTTTCATCGGGCCGGTCGGCCGGTTTCTGACCGCCCCGTTCCAGCGCGGCGGCTCGGCCGGGCCGGTCCTGATCCGGGCCGAGCTGGTCGCGAACCCCCGCCGTGCCGCATCGCTGGTGGCCCCGGTGATCGCGGCCGTCGGCTTCGCGGTCCTGCTCAGCGGCATGGTGGAGACCATGCGGGTGGCCTACCCGGCGGGCGAGGCGCTCAAGGTCGCGGGCCAGACCATCGTTACGCCGGACGGCACCCCCGGCAACACCGACGAGGTGGTCGCCGCCAACCCGGTGGGCAAGGCGGCCCTGCCGACCCGCGCCTTCGTGCTCAAGGGCCCGGACCACTCGGACAGCGCCACCGTCCTGGACGTCCTGGGCACCCGGGACCCGCGGTGGAACAAGCCGGGCGAGGCCGTGCTCGGCGAGCGCACCGCCAAGGACCTGGGCCTGCGCAAGGGCCGACCCGTGACGGTCCGGTTCGCCGACGGCATCCGCGTCCCCCTGCGCGTCGGGGCGGTCCTGCCCGACGACCCGGCCCGCGGTGACTTCGTGGTCGCCCGTGAACTGGTCCGTGCCCACGATCCGGCCGCGCTCACCGACGACATCTTCGTTCCCGGTGCTGCCGAAGCCACCGACGCGGTCCCCGGTACGGCCCTGCACGACGCCGCCGAGTACGCCCTCGCCGACTACGACACCGACGCCGAACTCACCGACAGCCTCGCCACGATGCTGATCGTGATCGCCGTCGGCTACAGCGTCGTCGCCGTCGCCAACAGCATGGCCATGGCCGCCCACGGACGGCGCCGCGACTTCGCGGTGATGAAGTCCGCCGGCGGCACGGTTCGCCAGCTGCTCCTCCTGGCGGCCGGCGAGTCCGCCCTGGTCGTCGCGATCGGCGCCGCGCTCGGTGTCGTGGTGACGCTGCCGCCGCTGGCGGGCTTGGCCTCCGGTCTCTCGCAGGCCACCTCGTCCGATGTGAGCCTGCACCTGAACACCGGTGCCATCACCACCGCCGTCCTCGGCACCCTGCTGGTCGCCGTGCCGGCCGGGATCGCGGTCACCGCGAGGACGGTGCGGAGGCGGGCGGCGTAGCGCACGATGGGGCCGGCCGATGCCGGACGGGCCAAGTGTGTCACTCACTTGACACACTTCGGTCCGCTGGGCAGTGTGTCATGTAGGTGATACACGTCGTGGGAGGGAACGGGGTCGGCATGTCTGCTGCCGCAGGAACGGAGCGAGTGTGGCGGGCGAGGCTCGATACGCCCGTGCGATGGGCCGGTGCGGCGACCGGTCTGACGGTCAACTCCCTGGTCTCCTTCAGCCCCGAGCCCGATGTGGATCTGCTGTACGGGTTCCCCGTGTTCGGTCTCTGCGTCATGGGCGGCGTGTTCGCGGCGGATGTGATCGCGCGCCCGAGCCCTGGCCCGCTACGCGTCGCCGAAGTGACACCGCGCCGGATCCGGGACCATCTGCCCCGATTCCTGACCGCCGCATTGGCCGCGCAGGCGGTTGTCCTGCTGGCCCTGCTGACCGTCGCCGCCACAACAGGCTCGGCGGACGCCGACGGTCGTTCAGGACGTGCCCTGTCCGTCGCGTGCCCGGAGGGCGCCCAGCTGCTCTCGCCCTGGCCGGGCCCCTACTACGCCTGGCCGGTCCTCGGTGGGCTCGCCCTCGGGACCGTTGCCTGCGCCTTGCTCCTGCGTCGTGTCACCGCGCGGTACGGGAGCGACGATCAACGCCGTACGAGCGTCCGGGCGGCGGTCGGCGCGTGGGGAGTGCTGGTGACCGCCCCTCTGTTCGCCGTCTCCTTGACGATGGGCGTTGTGGTGCTGAGCTTGTCCTGCGCGGGCGGGATGAAGGACGTGGCCTTGTGGGGACTGGCCGTCACGGCCCTCATCTCCGCACTGACCGCGTGTCACTGTCTGGGTGTCCTGTTGCTGCCCCAGGCCTACATCAAGGCTCGACCATGACAACACATGGCATCAGCATCAGCGTCAACCACGCTTCTCCCGTCCCACCGTATGAGCAACTCCGTTCACAACTAGCCGATTTGATCTCCATCGGCCGGCTGACTCAGGGGGACAGGCTGCCGTCCGTACGCCAGCTCGCCTCCGACCTCGGGCTGGCCAACAACACCGTTGTGCGGGCCTACCGCGAACTGGAGACCGCGGGCCTGGTGAAGAGCCGCCGAGGTTCTGGAACCCAGGTCATCGCCCCTGCGGCCACGACCGACATCAAAGCGAAGCTCGCGGAACACGCAAGCAGTTACGCTGCCGCCGCCAGGCAGCTCCATGCCACTGACGAGGAAACCCTCGCGGCGATCCGGCATGCTCTCGCATGTCGCGACACACCATGACCCGGAGAGAACCACTCCGCGCCGCCGGCTGTCTCTCGTGTCATCGTGCGTCGCCGCCCCCTGTCTTGACGGCGACGTCCAGGCGCGGCTCGCCGGCCCTCTCGTTGCCGCCCTCGTTCTCCGGTTGCGACACGTCGTCGATCCCCGGGTGGCGGCGGGCCGACACGACAAGGCAGGCGATGGCGCCCAGGAAGACCACGACAGAGGTCCAGTTGTTCAGGCGCAGGCCGAGGAACGTGTGGGACTCGTCGATGCGCAGGTACTCGGTCCAGAACCGGCCGGCCGTGTAGGCGGCGACGTACAGGCAGAGGGTCCTGCCGTGACCGAGCGCGAACCGGCGGGCCGCCCAGAGAACCAGTGCGGCGACGCCGATGTCCCAGAGGGACTCGTAGAGGAAGGTGGGGTGGTACGTCGCGATGTCGGGCATGCCGGACGGACGGTGCGCGCGGTCGATCTCCAGGCCCCAGGGGAGCGTGGTGGGGCGGCCGTAGAGTTCCTGGTTGAACCAGTTGCCCCAGCGACCGATCGCCTGGGCCAGGGCTATGCCAGGGGCGACCGCGTCCGCGTAGGCGGGGAAGGGGATGCGGCGGCGACGGCAGCCGATCCACGCGCCGACCCCGCCCAGGGCGATGGCGCCCCAGATGCCGAGCCCGCCCTCCCACACGTACAGCGCCCGGATCGGCTCGCCGTGTTCGCCGAAGTACGCGTCGGGGCTGGTGATCACGTGGTACAGCCGTCCGCCGGCGAGGCCGAAGGGCACTGCCCAGATGGTGACGTCCGCGATGACGCCGTGATCCCCGCCCCTCTCGACCCAGCGTCGGTTGCCGAGCCGGACGGCCACGAACACGCCCAGGATGATGCAGAAGGCGTACGCCCTCAATGGCACGGGGCCGAGGTGAAGGACCCCGGTCGAAGGACTGGGAAGGTAGGCGAGATCCATGGTCACTCCGTAGAAGTCTCAGTCGATCAGGAGCCCGGCTGGTGACGGCGCACTGCGCGGCGGGCCCCACCCGTGACTCGGGCCGCTTCCGGGCGAGTTGTCGATGCGGTGCCGGTGCCCGGCCGGTCCGGGTCCCGGAACTCCGGGCTCAGGCGCGGCGCCTGAGGGCTGCGCCGAGTACGGCGATCCAGATCAGCAACAAGGGCAGGGAAATGAATGCCGCAGAGGTCAAGGCGGTGGACAGAAACAGGTAACCGATGCCGGACACGGTGATCGTGGCGGCGAGGACCCAGCCGATGACGACCTCCCGACGCCGTAGCAGTGTGCCGTGCCGGGAAGCCGCACAGGCAGCCGCGGCGAGCACGGCGAGCGCGAGCATCTTGACACCGTCCGCACGCTGGACCGCCTCGAACAGTGCGCCGGTCCTGCCCGGTGACGCCGGATCAGCTCCACGTACTGCGACCAGTTCCAGGACGAGTTGCACGAATGCGAGCACCCCCGCGACTCTCCCCGCCCATCCGGCCGAGCGAACCGCAGTACTGCTGGTACGGCGGGCCCGGTCGAGGAGTCCGGATCCGACGACCACCAGGCAGGCGGCCGCCACACCGTGAACGAGCAGTGCCTGGGTGATTGCCTGGACCGGCCGGTCGGCGTACGCGGTCGTGATTCCGGCAGGTGTGTCACCGACTTCGGGTGTGGCTCCCCATGCGGCGGCGAGGCCGAGAACCCATGCCACGGCGTGCGTGTACCCGGCGGCGCGGGCGGAGGTGCCGGTGACGGGTTCCTTGGCGATGGTGGTCATGCGTTGTCTCCCCCGGTCTTGGTCCGGATTGCCTGGGCGAACGCCTCGCAGCCGGTGCGCCAAGCGGATTCCAGGTCCGCGCCGGCCGGGAAGCGGCCGTCGAGTTCGAGCACGACCATTCCGTGCGCGAATGCCCAGAACGAGCGCGCGACGTCAAGGTCGCCGTGCACCGCGTGGGCCAGCGGCATCGCCGCGCGATCTTCGAGTCCCTCGGGAAGCGAGGTGCGGGCGAGGGGACGATTGTGGGTGATGCGGTAGAGGTGCGGGCTGGCGAGAGCGTGCCGCCGGTAGGCGCGGGCGAGCACGCACAGGGGCGGTTCGACGCCGATCTCGGCCACGGCGGCCTCCAGGTCCTCCGCCAGCTGGATCATCCCCTGCGTCTGGAGCCCGGCCTCGACAGCGGCCTTGTCGGGAAAGTGCTTGTACAAGGAGGGCGCCCGGATGCCGACACGCTCGGCGATGCGCCGCATCGACAACGCGTCCGGCCCTTCGGCGTCGAGCAGTTCCCGGGCGGCGGTCATGATCTGCTGCACGCGGTCAGCCACGGCGGGCCGTCCGCGCGACCGGGATTCCGGTGGGCCGTCCGGACCCGGAAACCGGCATCCGAACAGCGGGCGGGACCCGGGACGGGGCGAGCCCGCGACACCGGATTCCCGCGGTGCGCTTCGCAGTGTTCGGTGGGAACGGGCCCTGTCCGGCGAGGAACACGAGCGCGGCGACGGCCGGCGGTCGGTGCTCTTCCCCGGAAGCCGCCAATGCCCCGGACGGGAGCGCTGGTGCCTCTCCCGTACCCCGGAGGGGCCGGGTCGGGACACTGCCGCACGGGGTGTTGCTGACTGGGGCGGTGTTCACTGCGGCCCTCTCGCGTTGCCACTGACCGACCATGGCTAACAGTGTTAGCCGCGTGGTGTCACGTTAGGGCTAACGGTGTTAGGCGTCAAGGCCGGAGGGTGTCGGACTCCGACCGGCCGAGCCCGAACGGCAAGGCCTGCGGGGGCGGGGCTCACGCGGTTGCGGAGTGTGCCGATGTGTTCGACCTCGACCTCGACGACGTCGCCTGGGCGCAGATGGCGACCGGAGAATACGCCGGCACCGCGCGGTGTTCCGGTGAGGATCACGTCTCCGGGTTCGAGGGTCTGATAGTGCGAGAGGTAGGAGACCAGCTCCGCCACGCCGTGGACGAAGCTGCTGGTGCGGTCGTCCTGGCGTACCTCGCCGTTGACCCGGGTACGCAGCCGCAGGTCGAGCGGGGCGGTGAACTCGTCCGGGGTGACCAGGCAGGGGCCGAGCGGTTTGAAGGTGTCGAAGCTCTTGGCCACGCCGATGGACGCGGTCGGATCGCCCGACATCGCGCGCTGCTGAATGTCACGCGCGGAGACGTCGTTGGCGATGGTCAGGCCGGCGAGGTGGCTCGCGGCCTCGGTGGCGGAGACGGCGCTCGCGGGCCGGCCGATCACGACGGCCACCTCGCCCTCGTAGTCGACCTGGTCGGCCGCGCCGGCCGGCAGGCGGATGTCGTCGCCCGGTGCGATGACCGCGGATCCGGCGACCAGCTGGAAATTCGGCTCCGTGGGCAGGGCGATGTCGGGCCGCCCCATCGCAGCGAACATCTCCAGGGCCTCCTCCGCATGGCTGGGGTAGTTGAGGCCGACGATCAGGATCTTCCCGGGCCGGGGGACGGGGGCGTGCACCCGGACCTCGTCGAGGGCGACCCGCCGGACGACCGGCGCCGCGCGTGCGGCGTCGACACCCGGTCCACGCAGGAGCTCGCCCAGGTCGGCGAAGGGGAGGTCGAGTACGGAGAGCTCGCCGGGGCTCTCCTCCCTGGCGATGCCCAGGGCTGTGCTGTACAGGCGCATCACGGACTCCCACATGTTGGCGACACGTTCTCTTGTCTCAAAGTCAAGAGCTTTCTTGTTTCGGAGTCAAGAGTTCATCGGTTGCCGAGCCGCTGTTCTCGAACGCGGTGGATGGGGGCGGGGTCGCGCCGCCCAAGGGCTGCCCCGTACTCCCTGGCGGGCGTGCGACGACGGCTACGGCGCCTCGCCGCGTTGTCGGATCGCCCGAATGCATCCAGTATTCGGGCGTCCCTCCGCCTCGCGATGCACCGCATCCGGCGCCGCACGCCGACCCGCCAGGGAGTACGGGACAGCCCTTAGGCTGGGCTGCTATGCCACGGAACCGTCAACAGATCCCGAAAGCCGAGCGCCAGGCCGTCCTGGTCGACAGTGCCTGGGAGCTCTTCGCCGTCAAGGGATACAAGGGGACCAGCCTGGCCGAGGTCGGCAAGGCGGCCGGCGTCGCGGCCAATGCCGTGCGCTGGTACTTCCCGACCAAGGACGACCTGTTCGCCGCCGCGCTGGACCGCCTCTTCCGGCGTGAGCGGGAGCGCGTCGAGGCGGACCCCGTGATCGGGGGTGATCCGCGGCGGCAGCTGGTGACGTTCCTTGCCGACCTGGAGTCCTATCGCGGGCTGCACCGGGAAGCGTACGACCGCATGGACGAGTCGCCGGCACTCGCCGACGTGTACTCGCGCATGCGGGAGTGGCTGGAGGGCCGCCTTCTCGCCGCTGTTGCGGGCCGGCTGCCCGAGGGGGCCGACATCGCGCCCGTGGCGGACATGGCCCATGTGCTGTTCGAGGGTCTGCTGGTCAGCGCCCGGGAGCTGGACCGGTCGACCGAGGCGTTCATCGATCTCCTCATGGAGGCGCTGGTGGCCGTCGCGGCGGCGCGCTGACCCCGATCTCTTGACTGCCATACAAGAGCCTGCCTACTGTTCTCTTGTATGACAGCCAAGAGGGCTGCCATGCCCTCGACGAGGAGGTCGTCGCCCCATGGCTTCTCCGCACAAACTCGCCCACATCGTTCTGCGCACCGGCTGCCTGTCGCCCATGACCGACTGGTACATACGCGTCCTCGAAGGCCGCGTCACCTTCGCCAACGACGCCCTCGCCTTCCTGACCTACGACGACGAGCACCACCGTGTCGCGCTGGTCGCCACCGGAGCGTCCGAGCGCCCGACGGATGCGCACACCGGTCTGCACCACGCGGCATTCACCTACGCCACGATCGGCGATCTGCTCGGCACGTACCAGCGGCTGAAGGGGGACGGCATCCTCCCCTTCTGGTGCATCAACCACGGTCCGACCACCTCGATGTACTACGAGGACCCCGACGGCAATCACATCGAGCTCCAGATCGACAACTTCGCCACCGAGGAAGCCCTCGACGAGTGGTTCCGGTCCGGAGCCTTCGAAGCCAATCCGATCGGCGTCGCGTTCGACCCCGACGACCTGGTGCGCCGCTTCGACTCGGGCGAGTCCTTCGCCGAACTGGTCAGGCGCGCATGACCGGCATCGACACCCCGGTCGTCATCGTCGGAGCCGGCCCCGTGGGGCTCGCCACCGCGCTCGTCCTGGGCCGGCACGGCGTCCGCAGCGTGGTCTTCGAACAGTACGACGGGATCAATCCGCACCCCCGGGCCCATGTCGTCAACACCCGGTCCATGGAACTGTTCCGCACCTGGGGCATCGCCGACGCTGTCCGTGCGGACGCGGTCGATCCGGTATCGGCCGGCACCATCCTGTGGAAACAGACCCTCGCCGGGGAACCACTGGGCCGGATCGACCTCCTCGAAGGCCCGGAGGACCAGCTCCTGCGCCGGATCCACGCCTCCGCCGAGCAGCTCATCTCCTGCGCCCAGGACCGTGTGCAGCAACACCTCCTCGACGCGGTCCTCGCCCAGGGCATGGCCACCGTGCACTACAGCACCACCGTCGTGGAGGTGACGGACCGCGGCGATCACGTCGACGTCACCGTGGAAGGCGCGGGCGAGCGGCGGATCCTGCGCACTTGTTACGCCGTGGCGGCGGACGGGGCGACCGGTGGCCTTCGCGACACGCTCGGCATCGCGATGGACGGCTCCGCGGTTCTCGGCCACCAGCTGAACATCTACTTCCACGGAGATCTGTCCCCGTGGACGAGGGAGGACCCCGCCCTGCTGGTCTGGCTGATCAACAGTGCCTCCCCGGGGCTCCTCATCGGGATGGACGGTGTTCGCCGGTGGACCTTCCAGCGGAGCTTCGACCCGGCTGTCGAATCACCGCAGGACTACCCGCCCGAACGGTGCGCCCGGATCATCCGGGACGCCGTCGGAACCACCGAACTCGACCTGGACATCCGCTCCGTGGGGCCGTGGACCATGACGGCCCGGACCGCCGAGACGTACCGCAGCGGCCGTGTGTTCCTCGTGGGCGACGCGGCGCACCAGTTCCCGCCGACCGGCGGCCTGGGGATGAACAGCGGCCTCGCCGACGCGGACAACCTGGGCTGGAAACTCGCCGCCGTGCTGCGGGACGGTGCTTCCGACGCCCTGCTCGACAGCTACGAGCGTGAACGCCGTCCCGTCGCCGTCGACAACGCCCGCCACAGCATGCTCAACGCCGTCAGGATGGCCGAGGTCGGCATAGGCCCCGAGACGACCAGGATCGCCGCCCGCCTCGAAAGCCCCGACCCGGCAGTCGCCGAGGCGGAACGCCGACGGATCGCGCAGGCCATTCCTCCGCAGCGCCCGCACTTCGACGCGCTCAACCAAGAGATCGGATACATCTACGGAGCGGACCGGCACGCCGACGACGCCCCGCTCTCGGCCACCGACCACACACCGACCGCCGTCCCCGGAGCACGACTTCCGCATGCCTGGATCGAACGTGACGGGGAACGGGTGTCCACACACGACCTCCTCATCCCGGGCTTCACCCTCATCACGGCACCCGGGGGAACCGACTGGGCCGATGCCTTCGCGGCGACCGGGGAGGGCGTGGCGAAGCGGACGGTCGTGATCGGCCGGGACGTCACCAGCCCGGACGGCCACTGCCCCGAGCTGCTCGGGATCGGTGAGGACGGAGCCCTTCTCGTCCGGCCGGACGGCCACATCGCTTGGCACAGCGCCGAGGGATCATCCCCTGCCTCCGCACTCGCCGCCCTGTTCAACGCCGCCGAGCGGTCCGCCTGAGGGCCGTCCCGTAATCCCTGGTGGGCCGGCGTGCGGCGTCGGATGCGGTGCATCGCAAGGCGGAGGGACGCCCGAATACTGGATGTACTCGGGCGTTCCGACAACGCGGCGAGGTGCCGTAGCCGTCGTCGCACGCCCGCCGGGGTTTACCGGGACAGCCCTTAGCCCGGTGCGGGGCGCGTGAGGGGCGCCGGGCCGCGTGCCCGGCGCCCTCCGGCCCTGGTCCCGGCCCTTGCTTCCGGAAGGCCGGGTCCGACGGCCTCGGTCTGCCCCGCCTGCCGCACGGATGCCACAGTTCCGGCCGACGCCGACTGGTCCCGGCCGCGCCGCCGCCCCCGGCGAACGCCGCCCGCACCGCCCGCCGGTGACCAACGCCGCCCGCCGCCGACCGGAGTCGACACGCGCACCACGGCCGCGCCCTGCCGACACGGCCGTTTCGGGCGCCCGCCCTTGCCGTACCGGGCCGACTCCTCGTCCGCCCCGACGACCACAGATGCCCACCCGGAGGAACGCAGTGGTGAACCCCCAGAAAGCAACCGGCTCCCGCCCCACGCTCCAGGATCGATACGTACGCGAAGAAGGCACCCTTCACCTCACCGGCATCCAGGCTCTCGCCCGCCTGCCGCTCGACATCCGTCGCGCCGACCGTCGCGAGGGCCGCGACACGGCGGGATTCGTCTCCGGATACGAGGGTTCGCCGCTCGCGGGATACGACATGGAACTCGCGCGCTGCGGCTCCCTTCTCGACGAGTACGACATCGTCTTCCGCCCCGGCGTCAACGAGGAACTCGCGGCGACGGCCGTCCAGGGCACCCAACTCGCCTCGGCGCAGCCGGACAAGCGCGTCGACGGCGTCACGGCTATCTGGTACGGCAAGTCCCCGGGCCTCGACCGCGCTTCGGACGCCATCCGGCACAACAACCTGATGGGCACCCACCCGGACGGCGGCGCACTGGCCCTGGTCGGCGACGATCCCGCCGCCAAGTCGTCGACCGTCCCCGGCGCCTCCGAGCTGCTCCTCGCCGACCTGGGCCTGCCCACGCTCTATCCGTCCGACCCGCAGGAAGCCCTCGACTTCGGGCTGCACGGTGTGGCGATGTCCCGGGCATCCGGACTGTGGGTGGCGCTGAAGATCGTGACGGCCGTCGCGGACGGTTCCGGCACCGTCGACGTGAGCGCCGGACGGGTGTCACCGATCGTTCCGGACCTCGCGGTCGACGGAGTGCCGTACCGCCACACCGTGGGCAGCCGGATGGTGCAGCCGGTCCTCGGCGATCTGGAACGCAGCCGGGACGGCGCCCGGCTGGAGATCGCCCGTCGCTACGCCGTCGCGAACAACCTCAACCGAATCGTCAGGACGGGTCCTGACGACCGCATCGGCATCGTCGCGGCGGGCAAGACCTTCCTCGACCTCCGCCAGGCCCTGCGCATCCTCGGGCTCGACGACGCCGAACTGGAGCGGTGCGGTGTGCGCCTGCTGCACCTCGGCATGATCCACCCGCTGGAACCCACGGTCGTCGAACGGTTCGCGAGGGGACTGCGTCACATCGTCGTCGTGGAGGAGAAGCGGCCTGTCATCGAGACCGCCCTCAAGGACCTGCTCTACGGCCGCCGCGACCGGCCGGCCGTCTTCGGCAAGCGCGCACCCGACGGTTCGGCCCTGTTTCCCCTCGACGGAGAACTCGATCCCGACACCGTTGCCGCGCGGCTCGCGCCCCCGCTGAACGCACTGGGTGAATTCCCCACCGTACAGAGCTGGTTGGCGACCGTGCGGGCAACGACCCGGCGCAGGGCCCTGCCACTCCTGCCGCTGCTCACCCGCACCCCCTACTTCTGTTCCGGCTGCCCCCACAACCTCTCGACCAAGGCACCCGAGGGCGCCGCCGTCGGGGCCGGGATCGGCTGCCACGCCATGGTCACGCTCATGGACCCCACCCAGGCCGGGGACGTGATCGGCATGACGCAGATGGGCGGAGAGGGCGCCCAGTGGATCGGCATGCAGCCGTTCCTCGAACGCGACCACCTGATCCAGAACCTCGGCGACGGCACCTTCCACCACTCCGGCAGCCTCGCCATCCGCGCTGCGGTCTCGGCCGGGGTGAACGTCACCTACAAGCTGCTCTACAACTCGGCGGTGGCCATGACCGGCGGACAGCAGCCCGTCGGCGTCATGCCCGTGCCCGCGATAGCCCAAGGCCTCCTGGCGGAGGGCGTCAAGCGGATCATCGTCACGACCGACGACGTCAAGCGCTACCGGAAGGTCACGCTTCCGAAGGGCGTCGTCGTCTGGCACCGCGACCGGCTGCCCGAGGCCCAGGAGCTGCTCGCCCGTACCCCCGGCGTCACCCTGCTCGTCCATGACCAGGAATGCGCGACGGAGCTCCGACGCAAGCGCAAGCGCGGCCTGGTGCCCGAACCCACCGAACGCGTGATGATCAACGAGCGGGTGTGCGAAGGGTGCGGCGACTGCGGACAGCAGTCCAACTGCCTCTCCGTACAGCCCGTCGACACCGAGTTCGGCCGCAAGACCCGGATCGATCAGTCCTCCTGCAACAAGGACTACGCCTGCCTGGCGGGGGACTGCCCCGCGTTCCTCACCGTCGTCCCCGCCGACGCAAAGCCCGCCTTCACCCCCGTCCCGATGCCGGACGGCGCTGCCCTGCCCGATCCGGAGCTTGTCGTACCGGCATCCCACACCACCCGGATCACCGGCGTCGGCGGATCCGGCGTGGTCACCCTCGCCCAGATCCTCAGCACCGCGGCCTCGCTCGCGGGCCTGCACGTCCGGGCCCTCGACCAGACCGGCCTGGCCCAGAAGGGCGGCGCGGTGGTCTCCGACATCAAGATCACCAAGGAGGCGACGGAACAGGCCGGTAAAGCGGCCCTGGACGAGTGCGATCTCTACCTCGGCTGTGACCTGCTCGTCGCCGCCGAAGCCGGACAGCTGACGACGGCCACCCCGGTGCGAACAGTGGCGGTCGTTTCCACGGCAGAGGTCCCGACGGGACAGATGGTGATCGACCCGGAGGTGTCGTTCCCGCCCGCCGAGCCGCTCAAGGAACGGATCCGGGCGGAGTCCAGGGACGCGATCTTCCTCGACGCGCGCCGGCTCGCCAATGACCTGCTGGGTGAGGACCAGTTCGCCAATCTCCTGCTCACGGGCGTGGCCTACCAGAGCGGTGCGCTGCCGCTGCCGGTCCATGCCATCGAGGAGGCGATCACCCT
Source organism: Streptomyces sp. NPDC059832 (assembly GCF_042731715.1). Classification (NCBI taxonomy): domain Bacteria; kingdom Bacillati; phylum Actinomycetota; class Actinomycetes; order Kitasatosporales; family Streptomycetaceae; genus Streptomyces; species Streptomyces sp. NPDC059832. The sequence goes on from NZ_JBHWIY010000001.1 coordinate 443,370, forward strand.
CAACGGAGTGAAGGTCGAGGCCAACCTCAAGGCGTTCCGTCTCGGCCGCCAGGCCGTCGCCGACCCCGAGGCCTTCGCCGGCCTCCTGGCGGGGCGCACCGCCGCACCGAAGCCGGGGCGCGGTCTGTCCGCCGAGGCCCGGCACACCCTCGAACTGGTCGGGGCCGCCCCCGGGTCGGAGCTCGCCCGGCTCCTGGCAGTCCGGGTACCGGACCTCATCGCGTACCAGAACGCCGCCTACGCCACGAGGTACGCACGCTTCGTCGAACAGGTACGTCAAACAGAGGGCGAGCGTGTCCCCGGCTCGACCGCACTCACCGAGGCCGTGGCCAGACACCTGCACAAGCTGATGGCGTACAAGGACGAGTACGAGGTGGCCCGGCTCTCCCTCGACCCCGAGGCCGAGCGGGCGGTGAAGGCCCGCTTCGGGGACGGCGCGCGGATCTCCTACCGTCTCCATCCGCCCGTACTGCGGGCGCTCGGAATGACTCGCAAGATCGAACTCGGCCCCTGGTTCAAGCCGGCCTTCCAAGCTCTCGCAGCGATGCGCAGGCTCCGTGGCACACGCCTGGACCCCTTCGGAGCGGCACGTGTGCGGCGTACGGAACGGGCCCTGGTCGTCGAGTACGAGGCCACGATCACCGAGGTCTGCCGGAACCTCGACGAGGGCAGCCACGGTTTGGCCGTCGAGATCGCCGCACTGCCCGACACCGTGCGCGGCTACGAGGAGATCAAGATGGCATCGGTGGCGCGATACCGGACCCGGTCCGCGGAACTCGTCGGTCGGCTGTCCTCGGGACACGAACGTACGGATGCCCACACGGCGGCATCCCCGGACGTGTGGTGACCCGGTCCGCGACTCGCACGCCGGTGAGCTCGGCCACCGCCTCCTCCGGGAGCACCTCGTCCGTGGATCCGGCCGCGATGACCGCAGACGCGGCGGCGTTCAGCGCGGAATCACCCAGCCCGGCGTCCAGGTCCCGGCGGCGTCGTGGCCGGCCGCTGTGGCGGCGAGGTGGGCGCGGAGGGTGGCCAGCGCCGGGTGGGGGTTGTCGCGGTGCCAGAGGAGCGAGTGCGGGTAGACGGGCATCGGGTCGGTCACCGGGATGCGGCGCAGGCCGTGGTCGGCGGGCCAGATGAGGCGGGTCTGCCCGCCCATGAAGGTGGCCAGGGCCGGGGTGTCGGCGATCGTGTCGAGGAGCGCGTCGGAGCCGAAGTTGGGGCCGGTCGCCTCGATGGTGAGGCCGAACTCGGCGACGAGGTCGTCGTAGTAGGCGGCCCACTCGGTGCCGGGGACGATGCCGGGCATCCAGATCCGGTGCCCGGCGAGCTGAGCGACGGTCACCGACCGGGCGCCCGCCAACGCATGGGCGGGCCCGGTGAGGAGCTGGAGCGGCTCGTCGAGCACCCGGACGGACTCGATGTCCTCGGGAAGGGGCCGGCCGGGCACGGCGACGGCGCGGAAGGACGCGTCGATCGCACCGGACCGGATGGCGGCGACGGCCGCCTCGATGTCGAACAGCATCAGCACGTCGAGCTCGATGTCGGGGTGCGCGCGGTGGAAGCCACGCATCAGACCCGACTGCGCGCTGCGCGAGGCGATGACGTCGACGCGCAGCGGGCGGCGGCCGGTGCGCACGGACGTGACCGCGCGCTCGCCGACGCGCAGCAGCTCGCGCGCGTGGGGCAGGAACGCCTGCCCGTCGATGGTGAGCTCGGCGCCGCGCGGGGTGCGGGTGAACAGTTGCACGCCGAGGTTGCGCTCCAGCGCGGCGATGCGCTTGGAGACGGCCTGCTGGGTGACCGCCAACTCGGCGGCGGCCTCCCGGAACTGTCCCGCGTCGGCGGCGGCGACGAAGGTCCGGATGGTGTCGAGGTCCATGCCGACATCCTATGGGTACAACCGATGGTTGTGATCGGTGGCCCTTCGGTTGCCTCATCCGTTGATATTGCGCTCGCTTTGATGCTTCCGATCACGGATTGGTTGTGGCGGCGGGCGGCAGGCGGCGGGCGGCGAGGGGCCTCGGACATGAGAACCGGGCACCGGCTGGGGCGGCGGATATCTCGGAACTGTCGCAGGCATCGCCGTGGCGTGCGTTCCGTTGGGGCCGCGGACAGCGGCACCGCACAGGCTGCCTGACAGCACAGCTCACCCGATTCGAAAGAGACGTGGGCCAACCCCTCCTCGAACGGGCTGAACGCGGACGACCCATGAAACCCACCCGGTTCGGGAATCGCGTGGCCGACGCGGTCGACAAGCTGCGCAGCTAAGAACCCGCACCGCCCAGGAAGGTAACGGTCTCGGCGAGTGGGGCGCGGTCGATACGGGCGTACGCCGCGGACGCGTCCTCGAAGCCGACTGACAGGCCGCCGAAAAGGATCAGCTCCTTCGGCGGCGACACGACCTCGGCGACGGTTCGGTGATACACCGACCACGCCATTTGTGGGCAGCTGTGCAGACCTTCGGCGCGGAGCAGCAGCATCACAGTCTGCAGATACAGGCCGAGGTCGACCCACTGGGCCGAGCCCATGTCGCGGTCGATGTAGCAGAGAAGCAGGACGGGGGCTCCGAAACACTGCCAGTTCGCGGCGACGGCCTCCCGGCGTGCCTGGGCGTCCCCGCGGTGGATCCCGAGCGCATCAAAACGTTGGCCCGCGGCAGCGGAACGTCGTGCGCTGTAGGGGGGCTTCAAATCCGGCGGATACATCCGGTACTCCGGCTCATCCCCGTGTTCGTCGATCGCAGTGCGCTCGGTGGTGCGCTTCTTCAGTTCGGCCAGGGGAGCATCGGTGAGCACATAGATCTGCCATGGCTGAATGTTCGCGCCCGATGGCGTCCGCGCGGCAGCGGCCAGGACGCGTTCGAGTGTCATCCTTGAGACCGACTCGTCCGTGAACCCGCGCACTGCCCGCCGAGTCTCAACCGCCTGGTAAACGTCCACCGGCAGGATCTCCCATCTGCTCGTGCGGGCCTCCTGAGCCGCCCGCAGTTCCGTGCTTCCTGTCGTGGTGACGGTTGGCAGCCGAGGAAGGTGACAGGTGGATCAGCGCGACAGACTTGCCGATCTGTTCGAGACCCACCGCGATCGACTGCGCGCGGACCACTCACCGCTGGGAGGCCCGCCCCACCGCCGCCTGTGACGGACCGCCATCTGCGCCAGTGGTCGGCTGGTAGCTTGACTTCCATGATGGTGGCATTGATCGACTCAGGGCTCGGCCTCCTTTCCACCACAGGATGGCTTCGCCACCTCGCCCCGGAACTCGATCTGCTTCTGTTTCTGGACCCCGACGGCGCCCCCTGGGGATCGAGAACCGCCTCCTTCGTGACGGACCGTTTGTTCAGTGCCGCCCAATTGGCCGTCCAGCGAGGTGCGGAGGCCATCGTGGTTCCCTGTAACACCGCCACCGTCACCGCGATCGACGCTCTGCGTGAGAGTTTTGAACCCCGTGTGCCTGTGATCGGAACCGTGCCCGCCGTGAAGTCGGCCGCAGTGGCCGGCCAGGGCATCGCCGTGTGGGCAACCGTCCGGACCACGGCGAGTGACTACCAGGATCGCCTGATCGCGGACTTCGCGAACGGTCGGCCTGTCGCGCGTGTCGCATGCCCCGGTCTGGCCGAGGCGATCGACCACGGAGACATGGCCGCAGCCGCAGAGGCGATCACCGACGCGGCCGAGCGGACTCCCCGGAATTGCGACTCCGTGGTGCTGGGATGCACGCACTATCCCCTGGTGGCACAAGAGATTCTGCAGAGCCTGCCCACCGGAACCACTCTGTACGACAGCGCGGAGGCAGTCGCCCGCCAAGCACTTCGGCGATTGGACCGAACCACAGAACCGCACAGCACCACGGGCTCCATCGACGTGGTACTCAGCGGGCGCCACGGAGATCTCCCAGCAGGCGCCCGCGCCTACCCGGTGGGTCGCGCCCTTGCCGCCGCAGCGCGGGTGCCCCGCGGCATTCTCATCTCCGCCACAACTCGCGCCTCGATGAATGCTCCGGCGATCTGAGAAAGCCCCGCAACCCTTACGGCTTGTCGGCCAGGCGTGCAGCCAATCCGCTGCGCGGTAGAGGCCAACGCGAGCGCTTGGGCGTCCGGGGAGGGCGGAGGCAGCGTGGCTACGTACGGCAGGGGGAGGCGTGCCCAGCGGCCTTGGGGCGTCGGCAGCGGGAACGGCAGCACAGGGGCGGGGGAGGCAGTGGTCACCGGCACAGCACGCATAACGTCTTCTGCCGTTCGGCGGCACACGATTCTGCTCCGCTCGGAGGCCTCTATGGTCTTCGTCAAGAGTGTGGGCAGCTTCGGTCCGGAGTTCGATCTCCTGTGCCCCCGCGCCGCCGCCCGCGCTGCCCGTGAGGCCGCCCGCCGGAACCTGAGCCTGCGCACGGCCGCCGCCGACATGCGGCGCCTCCCGTTTCCTGACGGCCGGTTCGACACGGTCGTCTGCGCCGACAACTCGCTGCCCCACCTGCTCACTGAGCAGGATGTGCACGCCGCCCTGGCCGAGATGCGCCGCGCGCTGCGCCCCGACGGCCTGCTGCTGGTCAGCACACGCCACTACGACGACCTGCTGCGCGACCGCCCGGCCTCGACGCCTCCACAAGTCCACAGGAACGTCGACGGCGCCGACGGAGAAGAACGAACCGTCACCTTCCAGCTCTGGCACTGGCACGACGACGGCGAGCACTACGACCTGGAGCACTTCCAACTCCTTCCGGCAGGCGGAGAATGGCGCGTCCAGGTCCGCCGTACCACCTACTGGGCGATCGGCCGGGACCGACTGGCCGGCCTCGCAGCCGAGGCCGGGTTCGTCGACCCCGAGTGGCGGATGCCGCAGGAGACGGGCTTCTTCCAGCCGCTGCTCGTCGCCCGCACCCGCCGCCATCGCTCCCATTCGTCCCGCACCGGCCCAACCGGTGCGATCCTCCCCGGCGCGTGAACCGGACCCAGCGTGTGAGGTGGGCGATGGCCGACTTCGGTGGCAGCATCCTGAAGCAGTGGCCAACCATCGCTCCAGCCCTGGTCGTAAAGGTGCTGCCGTTTCGCTACGACGACGAGACGGGCACGCGGACGAGCAGACGGCCATCGGGCCGTCGGCCCGTCGCTGCGGGCCAGGAGGCAACGTGGTCCATGCGGTGTCCCTGATCAACTCGGGTGAAGTTGGATGGTCCGAACTTCTCGGTGCCGCTGCCCGGCTCGACATGCTGCGGCGCCAGGACTCCACTCCGGAAAGGCTCAGACCCTGAACGCCTCACTCGCAGAAGCACTCTCCGTCGTCCTGCTCCTGGCGGTGCTGGCCTGCGCGGTGATCCGGCCGTGGGGCTGGCCGGAGGCGGTCGTGGCCGTCCCCGCCGCCGGGGTGGTCATCGCCACCGGCGTGATCTCGCTCGACCACGCGGCGGCCGAGGCCACCCGGCTGGGCCCGGTGATCGGCTTCCTCGCGGCCGTCCTGGTCCTGGCCCAGCTGTGTGACGACGAGGGCCTGTTCCACGCCTGCGGTGCCTGGATGGCCCGCAGAGCGGCCGGCCGCCCCCACCGCCTGCTGGTCCTCGTCTTCGTGACCGCCTCACTGATCACCGCGGTCCTCAGCCTGGACGCCACAGTGGTGCTGCTGACCCCGGTGGTGTTCGCCACCGCCGCCCGCCTCGGCGCCCGCGCCAAACCGCACGTCTACGCCTGCACCCACCTGTCGAACACAGCCTCGCTGCTGCTGCCGGTCTCCAACCTGACCAACCTGCTGGCGTTCGCCGCCAGCGGCCTGACCTTCACCCGTTTCGCCGCCCTGATGTTCCTGCCCTGGCTGGTCGCCATCGGCGCCGAGTACGTGGTGATCCGCCGTTTCTTCGCCACCGACCTGGACGCGGGCGCCGAGGCCCCGCCCACCGAAGAGCCCCGCGAACTGCCGCTGTTCGCCCTGTTCACGGTGGCAGGCACGCTGGCGGGCTTCGTGCTGACCTCGGCGGTCGGCGTCAACCCGGCATGGGCGGCGGCCACGGGCGCGGCCGTCCTGGCGGCCCGCGCCCTGGCCCGGCGCCGTACCACCCCCACGGCGATCGTCCGGGCCGCGGCCCTGCCGTTCTGCGCCTTCGTGCTGGCGCTGGGCATCGTGGTCCGGGCGGTGGTCGACAACGGTCTCGCGGACGCGCTGGGCCACCTGGTGCCCGGCGGCACCGGGCTCCCGGCCCTCCTCGCCATCGCGGCACTGGCGGCCGTACTGGCGAACGTCATCAACAACCTGCCCGCCGTCCTGGTCCTGCTGCCCCTGACCGCCCCCACCGGCCCGGGTGCTGTCCTGGCAGTCCTCCTCGGGGTGAACATCGGTCCCAACCTGACCTACGCCGGCTCGCTGGCCACCCTGCTCTGGCGGCGCATCCTGCGCGAACACGACACCGACGTGGACCTGGGCGAGTTCACCCGACTCGGTCTGTTCGCCGTGCCCACCTCCCTGCTGCTCGCGGTGGTGGCACTGTGGGTCTCGCTCCAAGCGATCGGAGGCTGAACACCGTGACCGTCATCGTCTGGATCGTGGAGGGCACCTGGCCCGCCTGCGTCGACGCCGCCCGCACCCACGTGCCCGCGGACGCCGACCTGGTGCTGCTCCACGTCACCGGCCACGAGGTGCCCGGGGCCGCGCACGGTGCCTACGCCGGACTGCTGGGCCGCGCACGCCCCGACCGCGACCCCGGCACCGCAGTGGAACACCTGGCCGCCGCCTCCGCCGAACAGCTCCTGGCCAGAGCGGCCGAGCGGCTGGGACGACCGTGTACCCGACAAGAACGCTCGGGCCGTGTCGAACGGGAAGTCGTGACCGCCGCAGAAGGCGCCGACCTGCTCATCCTCGCCCGCGACGGCGACCGCACCCACCTCGGACCCCGCAGCCTCGGCCCCGCCGGCCGTTTCATCGTCGACCACGCCTCCTGCCCCGTCCTACTGGTCTGGCCGGAGACCGCACCCAGTACGACCACCCTCCCGCCACCACCACCGCCACTCCACCCGCCGCACCACCGCTAGCCACGATCAGGCCGGGGTCCTCCACCGACCCGAGTGCGGCAGGATGTCCGATCGCGCGCAGCAGTGACCACTGCCTGCTCTTCAGTCGGTGTAGCGCGCAGCCGCCGCCCTCGCCCCGGCAACGAGGACCGCCGCCGTCCACGCCCACCAGCAGGCCGCGATGGGGGGTGCCGGGCGCGGCGGACGTGGCTGTTCGTACTGTTCGCCGTGACGACCGGAGCGCAGGTGTACTACCTGGGCGGGCTGTACGTGCGCCTGCGGGCGGCCGGTGCGGTGGGACTCGACGGGTGGTTGCACGCCCGCCCGGACCGGCTGCGCGGCCTGATGACCGGAACCACCGTCTCGGCCGCGCTGTCCACCGTGATCGTGCTGCCGGTGCTGCCGCCCTCCGTCGTGGCCTGGACGTACGGCACCAGCCCGATATCGGGGGAGACCCTGGGCCGGCCCCAACTGGTCGGCACCGTACGGCAGGTGTGGACCGGGCTCCCGCCCGGACAGCGCGCGAACGCGGTGATCCTCGCGGCGGACTGCAGCGAGGCCGGCGCCATCTACGAACTGGGCCGCAGCACCGGGCTGCCCACCGCCACGGGTGCCCAGAACACCGACTGGCGGTGGGGCCCCGGCAACCCGAACGCAACGACCGTCGTGGCCGTTGCCCCCGGCCCCGACTACGCCCCCGGGTATGCCGCCCACCTGCGTCACTACTTCCGGCACGTCCGCGTAGCCGCCATTTTTTTCAACCCCAACGGCGTGCACAACATCGAATGGGGCGGCCACGTCTACATCTGCACCGGTCCCCGCCGCCCCTGGGGCGAGATGTGGCCCGAACTGCGCAACTACGCGTGACGTCCCCACCCCGCGGTATGAGGGATCTCCTGTGACAGAGCGGTCAAGGACCGGATGACCTGCCGCGGCTTCCTCGCCGAACCGCTGATGGCCGAGTGCGACGACCGGGTCCGCTGCCGCTCGCTTCGATTCCGACGTCAACCCGACATCGACGCCGCCACCATCCACACTCTCGCCGGCTGAGAATGGATCAGGAAGAGCCAGCCACCCTGCCTGATCGGGGAGACCGGCACCGGTCACGGGCCTGCACCGGGAGTGCGCCCGTCATGTCCGGCCACCGCACCGCGATGCGCACCGACGATGGTGTGCACTGTGCAGGCCGTGACGATGGTGTTTGCCGGAGTAGTTCTGACGTGCGGTGCGGGATCGGCGTCACCGCTCGTCCGCCCACCTGCCCGAGTGTAGGCATGGCCGACGCGCGTTCGTCGGCGAACTGTTGGCTCATCGGCGAGCTGTCGGCTCATCCGCAACGGCCATGCACTTGTCGAATATCGATATGCTCCTCTATCTTGAGCATATCGAAAATCGATGGGGAGGGATGTAATGAACACGCGACTCACGAGGGCCCTGGCCTCGGTGACCTTTGCGCTGGCGGCGCTCTGCGGGCTCGCTTTCATCGGCATGGGGGTCACGCACTTGCTCGACGACGGGGCGGTCTGCGTGCAGACGGACTTCTGGCACAACGCCTCACTGGCAGACCCACTGTCGGTGGGCACGGACGTGAAGGTGTCCAGCAGTGCCACGCGCCTCTGCCAGGACAGTCCCTCCGGGGGGCAGCGCGCCGCCGATCTCGGTGGCGAACTGCCCTGGCTGCTGTTCGGTGCGCTCGCGCTGCTGCTCTTCTCCCGGGTGCTCAAGGCCGTCCTGCTGCAGGGGCCGTTCACCGAGGCGGTGGCACAACGGCTCTCCGTTCTCGGCTGGTTCGTCACCGTGGGCACGCCGCTGGCGGGCCTCGTCGTCGGCTGGTCGCAGTCCTGGCTCGTCGGGAGCATGGCGCCGATCGTGGGTTCTGAGCCGACGGTCTCCGGGCCGCTGGTGCTCGTCCTTGCCGGCCTCGCCGCAGTGATCATGGGGAGGATCATGCGCGAGGGCGTGCGCATGCGAGAGGACCTCGAAGGGACCATCTGATGACCGAAGAGGAACCTCACGCGATCCGGATCCACCTCGACCACCTTCTCGCCGAGCGCGGCATGACACTTACCGAGCTGTCCGCGCAGGTGGGTATCACCGTCGTCAACCTGTCCGTACTGAAGAACGGCCGGGCCAAGGCCATCCGCTTCTCGACCCTGTCGAGGATCTGCGAGGTCCTGCGGTGCCAGCCGGGAGACCTGATCACCCACGACCCTGCCAAGCCGGGTCCGTAGCCGACCACTCCGAAAGACGATCTACCTCGCAGACTGCCGCCCACGACCAGCGGGAGCACCCGGAAGACCGTCACGCCAGCCCTTTGACCCGGGACTTCAAGTTGGCGAAGACCCACGCTCCCCGTACCGGTCCGCGCGCCGACGATGCCGTGCACTCCCACCCGGCCGATTGCCCTACGGTGCGGCCTGTGCGGAGTGCGGCATCAGTCACCTCAAGAGGCACCGGGCGTTACCCACCCGCTACGAGAAACTCGCCGTCCGCTACGAGGCCACTCCACCGTCCTCGTAGCGGCTATCAATGAGTGGCTGTGGGCAGCATCTTCGCAAGTGACCTGGTGGCCCTTCACCGATGCTCCTCGTCGAATGCCTGGGCGACGGCGAGGCTGTCCTCGTAGACATGGTGCCGGGTGACCAGGCCGTCTTCGATGGTGAGATGCAGAGCGAACCGCGCGCGATACGCACGTCCGGTGGACCGGGCGGTCTGGCGGATCTCGCCGAGCACGACCGCGTCGTTTCCGTCTATGAGGATGCGCTCGACCTCAGTCGCCACGTGCTCCGGCAAGTGGTGCTCGGCAAGCTCGCGATAGTGGGTGGCCGCGTCGGCCCGGGTGGACCGGTGACGGATCCACGGCGTGGCAGTACGGCCGTGCTCGGTCTCCGGCCAGTTGAGCTTCCAATCGCCCTGCTCGGCATACAGTTCGGCGATGCGCTCGGGGTTGCCCTCGCCGATTCTGCGCAGCAACTCCTCGACCACAGTGCGTGTGTTCGTAGATGCGGTTATGGACATGGCTGACCTCTCCGTCCTGGTCCGCGTCCTCCGACGCGGAGAGATCGCCAATCCTGCCCGACGCAGGCAGGCCGAGACGATTACCTCTGAAGTAGGTGACCCAGTACATCAACTCACCACTGTGCCCTTGGGCATGCTGGTTGAGTTCGGGTCCGCCCATGGCATCGATCGTTCCGGGAAACTCGACCTGCCAAGGACCGTCCCAGTCCGGGTCACGAACGACCGTGCCCCGGCTACCCGGTGTCAACGCACCCGTCGGCCATGTCCGGCTCAAGGGACGACCGAGGATGTGCTCCATCGCCTGACGGTCGCCTACGCCCGCAGGAACAGAGCCGGAACTGTCTGCCGTGCGCCCACCCTGCCCGCGCCACTTCAGAAGCGCCAGAAGTTGATGAACAAGTTCAGAGCAGGCCGGTGATGGGCGGCTCCCATCGGTGCCGGTGCCGGTGCCTGTGCCCGTGCTCGCCGAGAAGAGGCGCGGTACCTGTGTTGCCGGGTGAAGGCGGCCTGGGCGGCTGCCGCTTGGGGCCGGTCGGTTACTCGGAGGTACTCTTCCGCGCGTTCTGTTGTCGGCGCACACGGTCGACCTGGTCGCGGAACAGGCCGGTGACAGTCGCCTCCGGGGTCGCCGTGCGGCCCGGCGATGGTGCCGGCGAGGACGGCCACCTGCATGGCTAGGACCGTCACCAGAACGGCACTCCCTATGGGTCCACGTGCGAGGGTCAGAGGACGGGCCGCGTCATCACAAGCCGGTCGAGGGTGGGTTCGTAGGCCAAGGTTGAGCCGAGCCGGTCTGCCAGGACCCCGGATCGAGTCGCACATAAAATCGAACAAGTGATCTAATTTGAGTATGACCTTTCCCTTCCCCGACGACCTGGTCCGGGCCCAGCGCGACTGGCTCGCCACCTATCGGCAGCTCGCAGCACCCTGCCCCCGCCACACCACCGCCCTGCGCCGCCGCCTCCTGGACCTGTCCGCCTACCTGCTGTGGCATCCGTTCTGGTCCACCCCGCCCGGCACGACTGCTGCCCGGGTCGAGCTGCGGAGGCTCGCTCACTGCCAGGAGCAGCGCGGGACGAGAGTGGCGTAACCCTGCCGGACGTCCTGTCCGCCCGGCAGGAAGCGATCCTGCGTATGATCCCGGACCGGATCGGCAAGGCCGACGAGAAGCCTTTCTTTCCGGCAGATCGGCGAGGCGGGTCGGTCTGTCCGGTACCAGCTCCGTCGCCTACCGGCTCGGCCGTTTCCAAGCCCGCGGACCGATATCAGGAGCACCGGCCACTGCTGGTGCTCCTGTCGCCTCAGCATCTGACTCGGGGTGCGGACCCGAGCGGCGGCCTGGCCGGCAGGGCAGGCCGGCCGCTGACGGACCGGCGAAGGCCCGGCCGATTGTCTCCGCGGTGTGACGGTTGTCACTGTGCGGTCACGGTCGGCGGTCGGTGAAACCCTTACCTATGGTCCGGTATCTCCCTAGGTGTCAGCCAATCTTCGTCGCAGAGGATGCTCATGAACCACCGTTACGTCTCCGCCGCCGTCGTCCTCACCTCCGCCGCCGCGCTCCTCGCCGCCGCGGGCGGGCCTTCCGGCGCCAGTCCGAACCCGGCGGCAAGCACCACGGCCGTGTCCACCACGGCCGGTTCAGCCACCCGCGGTCCGGGTACGCACACCGCTGCCGACGCGCAGGCCAGGACCACGGGGGCTACGGCCTGGCAGCCGTGCTACCTGCCCGCGGGTTACAAGCACTTCTTCGAGTTGGAGTCCGCCAAGAACGTCCACGGCAGCATCGTCGTTCGCGTCACCCCGGAGACGTGCAGCGTGAACACGGAGAACGACGAAGACGTCGTCTACACCCCAACGGGAGCGGCCCGGTCGTATGTCTTCGCCCCAGGTGCCTCGGTCAAGGTCTTCACTGATATCAACACCACAACCGTGAAGTCGGTCGCCCCGAAGTGGCTGGTGAACCACAAGCTCACCAATACCCCGCACTTCTACTACCGTCTCAACGGTCAGCGCCAGATCACTGCCATGCAGGAGATCTACCACCCGTAGGACTTGTCCGGGTGATCGTGGTGGAGGTCGGCCGGGGCAGTCAGACATCATGCCCCGGTGAGTGTCGTGGTCAAGTTCTTCGTAGCGCCGGATGACAGGTCAGCGGCCCTGGCGCTTCAAATCGGGCCGGGACGTGCACTCGAGTCCCGCTCGTTCGGCAACTTCGATCCTGAGGAGGCCGTCGACGCGTGGGAATGCCTCCTTGTCGGCGGCAGCTTCGAGGAACTTGTCCAAGCCGGTGAGCCACGTATCGTTGCTGGTCAGGATGATGACGGGTGTGTCGTGTTCGCGATCTCGCCACGTCTGCTCACCGCCCTCGCCGGGGCCGAGCGGTCCCGGTTGCGTGATGTCGCCGCATCGTGGGTCCAGCAGCGTTCGGAGGACGGCGAGATGGTCGAGGCTGAGATCGCCGACGAGATCGTGAGTGAACTGGCTGCCCTTGCCAGGAGTGCCAGAAGGCAGAGCCAAGGCGTCTACTGCTGGGTCGCGTAGTGATCACGTTCGGAGCCGGATGACCAGGGCTGCGGTGGTCGCGGTGACGAGAAGGACGTAGCCGCGCTTGCCGTATCTGGTGGCCACGGCTGGGCACTGGTCGGGTAACCGGGTCATGTTGCCATGACCCGGCCCCCTCGGAACCGGGCACGCCTGTTTCCAAGCACCCACGGCTCAAGCAAGCCCAAAGGCCTCACAGAATCTGCTGTTTGTTGCTGCCATCGATCCTGCTGGCCAATTCAGGTGGGTGTAGCCCTCCTGAAGAGACCTGCTTGAGCTGGGAAGCCGTGGGCCGGGCTGCGTCCTGGACGTCGTGTCAGGCGGTCTTGACGGATCCACCGTCGATTAGCAGGTCCGTGCCGGACATGCTGGCCGCCAGCGGTGAGGCGAGGTAGGCGACGGCTGTAGCGACCTCGGACGGTTCCAGCAGGCGGCCGGTGGTCATGCCCATCGCGGCCGGGATCTGAGCCAGCAACTGCTCCTGGGTGACCCCCATGGAGCGGGCCAGCTCCGCGCCGTAGCCATCCGGGCTCTCCCACATCGCGGTGCGCACCGGGCCCGGCGAGATGGTGTTGATGCGTACGCCCTGCGGTCCGAACTCCTCCGCCAGCGCCTTGCCGAAGGCGGTCAGCGCGGCCTTCGCGGTGGTGTAGGTGACGGGCCCGGCATGCGGCATCCGGGCGCCGTTGGAGGAGATGTTGATTAGCGCCCCGCGGCGGCGCAGCAGGCTGGGCAGCGCCGCCCGGCTGGTCCGCACGGCGGCCAGGAAGTTCAGGTCGAGGGACTGCTGCCACTGCTGGTCGGTGAAGGAGAGGAAGCCGCCGGTTTGGCCCTCTCCGCCGTCGCCGCCGCCGACGTTGTTGACGAGCAGGTCGAGGTCGCCGAGTTCGGTGGTGGCGCGGTCGATCAGCTGGGCGGGGGCGTCGGGGGTCAGCAAGTCCACCGGTATGGCCAGGGCGCCGGTCTCCTTCAGTTCCGGAGTGATGGTGCGGGCGGCGGCTACCACGCGAACGCCCTCTGCGGTGAGCGCTTGGACGGTGGCCAGTCCGATGCCGCGGCTCGCGCCGGTGACCACGGCGGTGGTGTTCGTCAGCTGCAGATCCATGGATGCACTCCTGTCGTGGCTATGAAACCAGTCGCGACTTCAGCGACGCCGTGAAGCTAGTAGATGCAACACAAATGATGCAAGTAAGCCGGGAACGGCGTCCCCGATGTACTGTCTGGTCCATGGAGACGAAGGGGCGCGCGCTGCGCGCCGATACGGAGCGGACGGTGCGGACGATCCTGGAGGCGGCCGAACGCGTGCTGGCCGCCGACCCGGCGGCGACCATGGAGCAGATCGCAGCGGCGGCCGGGGTGGCCCGCACCACCGTGCACCGGCGCTTCGCTACCCGCGAGGCATTGGTCGAGGCGCTGGCGACCTGGGCGACCGAGCGGTTCCACCAGGCCGTGGAGGCCGCCCGCCCGCTCACCTCCCCGCCGCTGGTTGCCCTGCACCAGGTGACCGCCAACGTCCTTCAGGTGAAGATCGGCTGGAGTTTTGCGATGAGCCGGACCGCTCCGTCCGACCCCGAGGCGGCGCGAGTGCACGCCGACGTCTTGGCCCAGTGCGATCAGCTCTTCCGCCGCGCGCAGGAGGCCGGCCTCGTGTCTGCGGACACCGACCTGGAGTGGGCCCGCCGGGTCTACTACGCCCTGATCCACGAGGCATCCGAAGAAGGGCGAGAGGTCGTCGATATCGGCGCCGTCGACCAGCTGGCCGCACGTGTGGTGCACACTCTGCTGCACGGAGTCGGGGCACCGGTGTAGACCTTGCCGCGAGGGCGGGTCGGGGGCCGGGCCCGCCGCAGTCCGACCTGCAACCTCCCGGATTAACCAATCCCTTCGAAAGAGCTGCTCCTACTTCGGGTTATGCAACGAGGGAGAGGTCGAGGCGGGCGAGGTGGCCGGTCCGGGTGCGGTCGAGTGGGTGGCCGTTCCACCAGGCGTCGAGACGAACCAGGTTCAGCGCGACTGCGGAGAAGGCGTGTTCGAGGTGTGTCTTGGGCAGGCCGCGGTAGCGGGCGCGTCGCATGCCGGTGACCGCCACGGCCTGGTGGATGGTGCCCTCGATGCCGGCGCGGGTGCCGTACTTGGTGCGCCACTGCTCGCTGGTCTGTTCGGCGCGGGCCTGGTCGAGGGCTTCTTGCTGTTCGCGGGGCTGGAGGGAGAGCGAGCGGCCTCCGGTCTTGGAGCGGGTGCACTGGTCGCGGACGGGGCATGCTTGGCAGGTCTGCTTGTCGAACTTGACGACGATTGCCGGCGTCCCGCGCTGGCTGGCAGGGCTCCACCAGGTGCTGGTGCTCCCACGCGGACAGACGGCCTGGCGCTTGTCCCAGTCGATGGTGAAGGCCGTCCGATCGAATCCGATACCGGCGCGGGCCTGGGGCGAGCTGTTCAGCAGCACCGGGGTGACCAGGACGACGCCGAAGTTGCGTTTCACTGCGACGATGAGTTCGGCCGACGGGTAGCCGGAGTCGAGGAAGTGCTCGGCCGGCAGCAGGTCACGGGCGGCCAGCATCTGGTGGATCGGTTCGGTCATCTCCGCGTCGGTGACCGTGGCGTCGGTGGTGGCGATGTTGGTGATGATCCGGGGCGCGGGTTCGCCGTCGGCCCGCTCAGGCACCGGATCGTCGCAGGTCTCGCTGATGTGGACCTTGTACCCGGTCCACCAGGAGCCTTGCTTGAGGCCGTAGCGTGCGTCGGTGTCGTAGGGAGAGGCGAGGCGGAGCCTGCCGGGCGGGAGATCCTCGCTCTCCCGCCGCTTCACCTCCGTCCCTGCTGCGGTGACGGTGCGGTGGTAGTTCTGCATTCACACCGTGCGCAGAACCCGTAACGCCGGCAGATCGCGCAGCCACACCGGCGCGGCCGGGGAGTGGACCGCCTCCAGGAGTGCGAATCCGTCCCGGCCGTAGACCAGGGCCATCTCCGCGCGCTTGGTCTTCGAGGCGGGCGGGTGCCACGAGTCGGTTCGCGGCCCGTACCGTTCGGCCCACTCCCGAACCGGCAGTGCATCGGCCAGCCAGTCCGGGGCGGCGCAGGCCAGGGTCTCCAGTGCGGCCCGCAGCGTCTCCCCGGCGAGCTCCAGCCGGTTCAGGTCCCGGACTGCGGCCAAGACCCGGGTGGAGTCGGTGCGCTGCTTGCCACCGGCCTTCAACAGGCCTCGGTCCCTCAGCGCGGTCAGCAAGAGGTCGAGTGCCTTCTCCTCCAGGCTGTGCTCCACCAGACGGGCGCGGAACTCCGACAGGACCGAGGCGTCGAACCCGGGATCGTCCAGCTCCAGGCCCAGCGCGTACTTGAAGTCCATGCCGTAGCGGAAGCGATGCGCCGCCGCGCGGTCGTGAGATTCTCTGCGAACTGCAGCACCGTCACCAGAGCGAGCTGGCCCGGCGACCAGCCCGGCCGCCCCCGTTCTGCGAACGCCTCGGCAAACTCGGTGTCCGGGAACAGCTCGCCCAGCTCATCGCGGACCCGCATCGCCAGCGGATACGGCCCACGGGCTGCGACCGCGCGAGCCACCTGCCCGGTCAGCTCCGGCACCTGCGGCCAAGGCCGCGACTGCATCGACATCCAGCACCCCACCCGCGACCGGAACGGCAAAACGATCGCCACCCTGGCCAACGAGCCATCACACCGGACGGCACGGAATTAACCAGCAGGATCGCAGATCCGCCGTCTCGCCGGTAGGTGAAGTGGTGTTTGTGCAACCGCTTCTTCATCGCGTCGAACCAGTCGATCCACTCGCGTGGACTATCTGGCTCGTATTCCGCGCCTACGATGAGCGCCTGACCACAGAGCGGACAGAGTCCCTTCTGACGGGCTGCCGGAGTAAGGCTGATTCTGTCCATCGGTGGGGGTGTGCGCGTCTTGCGGCGTTGGCCCCAGTAGTTGCCGAGCGTGGGATCGTCAGGTGAGGACTTTCCCCTGACTGACTGGTGCCTTCTGATGTCCCCGCAGTTGGAAGGCGGGACCCGCGACGCCATGCGGCCGATCGGCCCGGCGGCGTACCGGAGCAGAGCCGTCTTCTGGTGGCGCCGTCCGGGGCGAGGCCGGGACGCAGCCGGTGCCGGGCGGGGTGTCGTAGCAGTCCCACCCGGGTCCCGGTCGCGTAGCGGGCTTCGCTGGCCGAACGCGGCAACACCAGCGGGCTTCGCCGGCTGAACGCGGCAACACCACCGCGCTGCGGCCGTGCCCGGCGCCGTCTCGAAGGGGCACTCGTCGATTCCTGCGACTTCGAGCAGGCCGGCGAGTGCGGTGCGTTCGGTGTCGCTCGATTCGGTGCCGACGCTGACCATGCACCGCAGGCCGCACCCATGTGCCGCTCCTGCCGGCAGGGCGCCGGGCAGGGCGCCGGGCAGGCCGGCCGTGGCCGGGCACTCACCCGCCCACGATTCGCATCCACCGACGATATGGACGTTTTGGATCTTGGTCCATGCATGGGATCCGAAGTCGAGCACGTTTTCGCGCCTGCGAACCGGCCTTGCCGTCACACCTCGCCCCACGAGTGACTCTTCCTTCCTCAAGTTGATTTGGACGACCGTCCAGGACTATCGTCCAAACAGATGGCCGATGCCGGCCCGGTATTGGAGGGCGTAATGAATCAACCCCTGTTGGCAACGGTGACGGCGGCGCTTCTGGTCTGGGAAGCGCTCCTACTGATTCCGATGGTCCCGGGGAAGCTGATCGACACGAGGGACTTCTCCCAGCTTCCCCGGTGGCAGTTCAACAGCTTCAACGTGTATCTGACCTCTCTCGGGATTGCCAGCTTCGTGGTGGCCGGTTTCGCCATGGCGAACCATCACTGGGCATTCGTGGCGGCACTGGTGCTGAGCCTCGGCTACATCGCGGTCTTTGCGGCCGATCTCGGTGCGGTCTTCCCCGTCGTGCCCGACCCTCTGCCCGTGCAATTGCTCGTCCTCGAAGCGGTCGCACTGGCCTCGGCCGGTGTGAACGTGGTGATTTCGATCCAGGGAATGCGACTGTGAACAGCGACTCCACGAACCCCTCACGCCGGACGGACACACGCGAAAAGATCATCGAGGCTGCTGCCTCACTCATCCCCGAGTTGGGCTGGGGCGATGTGAGTAGCCGACGGGTTGCGGAACGCGCGGGCGTGAACACCGGTGTGATCCATTACCACGTGGGAAGCATCGGCGAACTCCGGCGCATCGCCGCAGTGCGGAAGATCCGGACGTTCTTCCTCGACCGGGTCGGCGAAGCCCTGGCAGAGCCGGATCCGGCCGCGGCTGTCGAAACCATGCTCCGCGCGCTGTCGGCCAACGATCCGCGTGACCCGGAACTGCTGCTGCTGTACGAGTCCCTCGTCGCAGCGAGTCGCGACGACCAACTGCGTGCCGAAATCGCCGCCTCGCTGGCCGAGTTCCGGCAATGGTTGTGCGACTGGTTTGCCGCCCGGGGAGTCACACGACCGCTCGTCGTCGCGGTCGTCCTCACAGCGGCGATCGACGGCTACCTGCTCCAGCGTTCGCTCGACCCATCCGTCGACCCCGGACCGCTCATCGACGGCCTGGTCGATCTGGTCCGGCAGTATCTCGCATAGGACCCACGAGGGCGGCAAGGCGATGCCGCTGCCAGTCGTGGCATCGCCATGGTCCCTGTGACGGAGCAGGAAAAGAAGGGAGGCCGGATCATCGGCTTCCACGAGGAGGAGCGCATTCCGTGGCAGAGGCGGTCCTTCTGATGTCCGGCCCGCCAACTAGCGGGCCGGACCTGCGCGTTGCGGCCCCGACGGCGCGACGGACAGTGCTGCTCCCGGCGGGAGACCTTCTCGCCGAGGGTGTGCGGGCTGTATGCGGGGCGCTGACTGTCCCCGGCGGGATCGCGCCGCGCCGTACCGCCTTCCTGGCGCGGACCGCCCCGTTGTCGCCGGGTAGCCGGACCGCGACCGTTGTGGTGCGCGGAACGTGGAGCACTGTCGGCTACCCGGATCGTGCGCGTCTGGCCGAACTGGAAGGTCGAGAGCGCGAGCGGTTCAGGAGAGCCAGTCGGCGTAGCGGGTAGGGGCGAGGTGAGCGTCCTTGTCGGTGAGGACGTCACCCTTGACGACGGCGAACATGCCGGCGGTCGGGTCGGTGACGATGGTACGGCCGTCGCCCTTGTGGGACAGGGTGATCCGGCCCAGCTCGTCCAGGGAGAAGATCTCGGGGCCGGCGATGTTGCGAATGCCATTCAGCGGGGCGCCCGCGGCGACCTCCGCCACCGCGTCGGCCACGTCCTTGGAGGCGATCGGCTGGATCGGTGTGGCGGGCAACCTGACGGTGCCGTTGTCGGCGGTCCAGGACAGGACGGCGTCCATGAACTCCATGAACTGCGTCGCCCGGACGATCGAGTAGGGGACCGGCCCGGCCGCGAGGAGCTTCTCCTGGAGCACCTTGGCCCGGTAGTAGTCCAGCTCCGGCACCTGGTCCGCGCCGACGATCGAGAGGATGACGAAGTGGCCGACGCCGCCCTTTTGGGCCGCGGCCAGAAGGTTGTCCATCGAGGTCTGGAAGAAGGCCGGGGAGGCTTCGTCGAAGGTCGGGGAATTCGTCAGGTTGACGACCGCGTCGGCTCCCGCAACCGCTGCGTCCAGTCCCTGGCCGGTGAGGACATCGACACCGGTGGACTGCGAGTGCGGTACTGCCTCGTGCCCTGCGGCGTTCAGATTCTTGACGACCTGCGACCCGATCAGCCCGGTACCGCCGATGACCGAGAATTTCATGACATGCCTTTCATCGGGAGGAGTATCCGCAATATGGCACATGATTCCTATATTGGTGT
Organism: Streptomyces sp. NPDC059832; assembly: GCF_042731715.1. NCBI lineage: Bacteria > Bacillati > Actinomycetota > Actinomycetes > Kitasatosporales > Streptomycetaceae > Streptomyces > Streptomyces sp. NPDC059832. The sequence goes on from NZ_JBHWIY010000001.1 coordinate 462,739, forward strand.
TTGATGTGAGGTCAGGGTCGTATATCTGGACAACTTGTTGCTCAACTGGCCGACGCCCGCACTCGGTGGCCAACTGCGACGCTCAAGTTTCCGCAGGCCTTCGGCGCGGCCCGGAAACCCTGGAACCGGCGGAATTGTCGGGTGTGTCAGCACAGGCCGGGGACGGGCAGGGCTTCCGGACACTTCGGCCGCCCCGCCCCGACCAGCACCCATCACGCCGGGACCGCGCCCGGCTTCGGGCGAGCCGAGCCGAATCGAGCCGAATCGAGCCGAACCCCGATCAAGACTGAAGACCGCCCCGCACACCTCTCCGGCGTCGAAACTCCCGCACGGGACTATGGCAGTGTCCTGTCGATCAAGGCTCGCTCAACGAATGCCTGCCGACAGGCTCAACACTGAGCTGCCGCCATCTTGAAGGCAGGTCAGGGATCAGGCCCATGACGGGCCCCGAGGTGCTGGAGCGGATCGCCACGCGTCGTGCGGAGCTGGACGGACTCGAAGAGCGGTTGGCCAAGCAACTGGAGGAGGTGCGCGCCGAGCGGGACGAGCTCGCAGTCGCCGAGAAGGTGCCGGCCCGGATGAGCGAGCAGGTCGCCGCGGAACAGGCGTCGACCGAGCCGGTGTCTGCGCAGGTGGGCGGGCGCGGGGTGCTGTTGGTCCCGCACCTCGCCGGGGGTGGACAAGGGAGCGCTGCCGCCGGAGTACCAGCGCATCCTCGCCGTCGTGCAGCAGGCCGCGGGGCCGGTGATGACCCGACAGGTCGGCGAGGCGCTCGGGCTGGACCACGTCGCCGACCTGCTGCGCCGCCACCTGAAGGCGACACGCTCGCGCCGGCGGGCGCTGCCGCCAGGGAAGATCGCGCTGATCGTCCTCGCGGTGCTGCGGCACGACCGGCGACTGGCCGACATGGCCGGCGGCAACAACATCTCCGCCACTAGCGTGCGGCGCCGGCGCGACGAGATCATCGGCCTACTTGCTGCGAAAGCCTCGTGGCCGGGGTGTTGCGTGCATCCGAAGTCTGCCCGGTCCGAATGACGCCCCCAGGACGGGGCGGACCGGTGGCTGGCCGGGCAGGTGTTTCAGGCTCCAGCGGGCGGTGATGGTGGCGAGGGCGAGAGTGGCCTCGGTCATCGCGAAGGTGTTGCCGATGCACTTGCGGGCGCCGGTGGCGAAGGGGATGAAGGCGTTGCGGGGAGCTTGGGGGCGCTGGGGGTCCCAGCGGTCGGGGTCGAAGGTTTCGGGATCGGTGTGGAGATCGGGGCGGTGGTGGATGAGGTAGGGGCTGTAGGCGACGCTGGTGCCGGCGGGGAGTGGGTGCCCGCCGAGGTGGGTGTCATGGGTGACTGTGCGGGTGAGGAACCAGGCCGAGGGGTACAGGCGGAGGGTTTCGGTGATGATGCGTTCGGTCAGCTCCAGGCGGGGCAGATCGGCGTGGGAGGCCGGGTTTCCGCGCAGGACGGTGTCGACCTCGGTGTGCAGTCGTTGCTCGATCTCGGGGTGGCGGGCCAGCAGGTCCAGTGCCCAGGCCAGGGTACTGGCCGTCGTCTCCGTCCCGGCCAGGAAGACGGTGAGGATCGTGTCGCTGATTTCCGCGTCCGTCATGCCGCGGCCGCCGTCTTCGAGGTCGCGGGCTGCGACCAGGGCCGAGAGGAGGTCGCCGTGGTCGGTGCCATCGGCGCGCCGCTCGGCGATGAGCAGGTCGCAGGTGTGACGTAGGCGAGTGTGTGCGCAGATAGGCACGGCTGTCCGGAGTGGGGAGCCGGTCCAGCGGCGGGGCCAGGAGCATGCGCCGGAAGAGCCCGCCCGCGATGGTCTTGACGTCGCCGATGAGCTGTCCGAGCTCGGCTGCGGGCAGGGAGTTGGAGAACAGGGTGGCGGCCGTGACCTGGGAGGTGATCGCCATCATCTCGGTGGGCACGGCCAGGGTCTGTCCCGCCAGCCAGGAACCGGTCACCTCCTCGATGCAGGCGGTCATGGTCCGTGCGTAGCCGGGAAGACGGTCAGGATGGAACGCAGGCTGGGACAGTCGGCGCAGCCGACGGTGAGCACGGTGCGGACAGCTGCTGAGGCCGTCACCCAGGACGTCACGGAAGCGGTCGAACACCGGGCCGCCCTTGTCGAAGAGGCAGTCGTCCACCAGGGCCTGACGGGTCAGCTCCGGATCACAGATCACGACCAGTGGCACAGGGCCCCTTTGCCGTGCTCAGGGGGAACGCCCGCTGAAGGTCGCCCCCGGTGGTGGACAGCGCGTGCAGCTGGGCGCGGACGCCGTAGCGGGGGGTCACCAGGTACCAGGCGAGCGCGCCCATGGCCGTCTCCGCCACCTCCTCGTGCCCGTCTTCTCCGCAGTCGCACGCCAGTACGTCATCGACGACGCGGGCGCACGCGGTTGCGTATCCGGTGAGTGCCCGGAGTCCTCCTGCGGCGATGGCCAGCAGTGCCTCGTTGCAGGTTTCCCCGTGGGCGTAGTCGGTGAGGATGCCGATGATCTCGTTGTAGCGGTAGGAGTTGTCGATCGACCGGCGGATCCGGTGGCAGCGGAAAGAGGCGTCGAAGGTTCCGGCGCCGATACGAGCTCGCGGCCGCCATGCTGGTCCACGACGGCGACGGAGCGGCTCCGCGGGCAGGAGCGGGTCTACCGGTGACTGGGGCGACGGTGCCCACGGCGTTTGGACAGTCCGACTCATCCTCCTTGGCCGGCCGATACCCCCTGCCCTTGATGGCCATCACGTCTGCCACGACCGGGCGGGTGAGAGCTCGGACCCGCCGCAACACTGTCTCGACGTCGACTGTGTTGTGCTCATCGACAGGCCCGGAGTACGCGAACCTCGGATCGGTGAAGACGTTCCGGCATGCCCCCGCTCCGCCGCTATCGGTCTTGAGGGTGTTTCAGGGTGTTCAAGTGGTTCGCGAGGGCGTCGATCGTGCACCGACTCCGCCCGGGGGACAGTCCGACAGACCGCCTGCCTGCCGCAGCGGCACCCGCCTGAAGCGTGTACGGGTGTTTCAGCGGCTGGCCCCAGCGCGCGTTCACAGGTTGGAAAGCTGTTCCGACGGCGTGTGCAACACCTCGGAACACTTCCCCGAACGCGTGGACGTACAGTGAGCCGATGACGATCCATGGGGTGGGGAAAACGGCGCTGACCAGCATCGACGGGGTGCGGAACTTCCGGGACGCCGGCGAAGTGGGGGCATTGCCGCGTGGTGTGCTCTACCGGTCCGGGGCGCTGCACGCCATGTCGGCGGGCGGTGCGCGGGAGCTGGAAGGGCTGGGGGTGCGTGCGGTCGTCGACCTGCGCAGCCGGCCCGAGGTCACCGACCGGCCGGACGCCTTGCACGGTACGGGGATCAGGTATCTGCACGTTCCGGTGTTCGCCGAGCAGCGGTGGCCGGATGAGCAGATGGAGCTGTACCCCTTGATGGCCGAGCACGCGGGACGTGCCGTACTGGCGGTGCTGCGGCGACTGGCCGCCGAGGAGTGTGGGCCGGTGCTGGTCCACTGCGCGTCGGGAAAGGACCGGACCGGTGTCGTAGTCGCCGTCGTGCAGACCCTGTTCGGGGCGTCCGAGGCGGAGGTGACCACGGACTTCGTGCGCTCCAACACCGAGCTGGGCCTGTCAGCCGTGCAGCCGTCGGCTCCGCGAGGGCACAACCCCCGGCCGGTCGCGGCCGAGCACCTCCACCGCGCGCTCCTGTGGATCCGCAGTCACCACGGTTCCGTACCCGCTTACCTCCAGGCGCAGGGCGCTACGAAGCGGGAACTGTCAGTGCTGCTCGACAAAGCATGACGCGCCAAAAGGATCACGACGGCGGGGCACTCATGATGCACTGATGGGCGACGGCTCGCTCCCGACCAGCCACCCCTGAGACACCTTCTGGCCCCGGGGCCGGCGGTTGCTGTAGCCCTTGTCCGTACTGACGCTGTCCGGCTTGCCCCGAGGCCGGCCGGTAGCCAGCCGCTCTCGGATCGACGGCGATGTCCCAGTCGATCCCGTCGGCCGCGTCCGACTCGGCCTGGGCTCGGCGGCAGGAAGTGCCCGTGCACGGGGCCGTCCAGGGACGGGCCGCGGACAGGCCTTCCTCGAACGCGATGTCCTGGTGAGAGCACACCTCCGACGGTCGTCATCTGGGTGTCGGGCACGGCTCTGGGCGAGGACCCGCAGACGGAACGCTTCCTCGGCCGCAGCGATGACCCGCTCCGGGCCGGTGCGGATGCGCCGGGCGCCGGTCAGCCCCGCTGGGATCGGCGGTGCACCCGCAGGAACCACACCGCAAGGCCCGCGAAGATGACCGCGCCGACGACGCCGGCCACCTGCAGCCCGGCGGTGAACGCGTCGTGCGCCGCGCGCAGCAGGTCGGCCGCGGCCCGGTCGGGAAGCTGGTGCGCCGCGCCGACCGCGCCCGCCAGCGTCTCCCGGGCCGGGCGTGCCGCTTCCGTGGGCAGCCCGGCCGACGTTGCGCCCGCCACCGGGCCTGCCATCCGCTGGTGGTAGAGGCCGGCGCCCGCCGCGCCGAGCAGCGCCATGCCCAGCGACGCGCCGAAGAAGTTACTGGTCTCCGACATCGACGCGGCCGAGCCCGCCCGCTCCGCCGGCACCGCGCCCACGACCACGCCGATGCCGAGCGCGAACAGCGGACCGGTTCCCAGCGCCAGCACAGCCACCCCGACCGCCAACGGCAGTGGCCCGCCGCCGGCGCCGACCTGGGTGATCAGCAGACAGCCCAGCACCGAGCCGGCCAGCCCGACCGCGATTGCGGCGGACGTCGCCAGCCTCCGGCCCAGCGCCGGTGCCAGCATCGTGCCCAGCCCCATGGCCAGCCCCATCGGCGCGAACCACAGCGCCGCGGTGCTCGGCGACAGGCCGAGCACGCTCTGCAGGAACTGGGTGCCCAGCAGTGCGGTGCCGGCCATCACGAGGCCGGCCAGCACCAGCGCGCACAGCACCGCGGTGAAGGTCGGGTTCCGGAACAGTCGCAGGTCCAGCAGCGGCGTGGCCAGGCGCAGTTGCCGCCGTACGAACAGCGCGCCGACGCCGGCGCCGACCACGATCGCGACCGCCGGCAGCGCCGGGCCGCCGCCCTCGGGCACGGCCAGTCGCTTGATCCCGTAGACGATCGGCAACACGGCCGCCATCGACAGCGCCACGCTGACCAGATCCAGCCTGCCCCGGTCCGGGTTGCGGTACTCCGGCAGCAACACCGGCCCGGCCACCAGCACCAGCAGCATCACCGGCGCGGCCACCAGGAACACCGAACCCCACCAGAAGTGCTGCAGCAGGAACCCGCCGAGCACCGGCCCGACAGCCGCGCTGGTGAAGTTGCAGGTGGCCCAGATCGAGATGGCCCGCCCGCGCTGCCGGCCGTCGGCGAACATGCTGGTGATCAGCGCCAGCGTGGACGGCATCAGGGCGGCAGCGGCCAGGCCGAGCAGCAGCCGCGCCGCGATCAGCATCGTCGCGCCCGTCGAGAACGCGGCCAGCACGGACGCGGCGCAGAACCCGGCCGCGCCGATCAGCAGCAGCCTTCGCCGGCCGATCCGGTCGCCCAGGGTGCCCATCGTGATCACGAACCCGGCCGTCATGAACCCGTAGCTGTCGGTGATCCACAACTGCTCGGTGCCGCTCGGCCCCAGGTCCGCCGTCAGCCTCGGCAGTGCCAGGAACAGAACATTCATGTCCAGGCCGACCAACAGCGTGGGCAGGGCCAGCAGTGCCAGGCCGAGCCAGGCCCGCCGCCCGGCGCGGTCCACGGCTGGTGCCGTCTTGGTCGTCGTCGTGCTCATGGGGCAACCTCCTCAGGGTGGATCGTCGCGGTACGGTCGGAGCCGATCGGCGGATCTTGACCCGCGCCGGCAGAAATATTTGATCTGCTGAACCCGTCGCCGGTATGTCAAGACCGTTCGGTCCGCGACGACTACCCGATGACGGGGCCCGACCGGGCGCCGCGACGGTGAGGAGTTGGACATGAAGTTCCTGCTGATCATGCACATCAACCCGGCCATCATGGAGGAACTGACGGAGGTCGAGCGCCAGGAGATCATGGAAGGCCACGGCACATTCATGAAGACGACCCGCGAGTCCGGCGAGATGATCAGCACCGAGGCGTTGGCCGACCCGTCGCAGAGCTCGGTGGTCCGCGTACGCGACGGTGTGCCGGTCGTCACCGACGGCCCCTACCTGGAGGCCAAGGAGTTCCTGGGCGGCTACTACCTGGTCGACGTCGCGAGCAGGGACCGCGCGCTGGAACTGGCCGCGATGATCCCGGACGCCCGGTTCAACGGCCTGGGCATCGAGGTCCGCCAGGTGATCTTCTCCGGCGGCCCGACCGCGTGAGTTCCGACCGCGCCACCGTCGAGGGCCTGCTGCGCGCGCTCGCGCCGCAGGCCCTCGGCGCGCTGGTGCGCCGGTACGGGCAGTTCGACCTGAGCGAGGACGCCGTGCAGGAGGCGCTGCTCGCCGCGGCGACACGCTGGCCGACCGAGGGCGTCCCGGACAACCCGCACGGCTGGCTGACCACAGTCGCCGGCCGCCGCCTGGTCGACCAGATTCGCAGCGAACAGGCCCGGCGCCGACGCGAGGACGCGGTGGCCGCCCTGGAGCCGGACCCGACGTCGCCCGGCCCCGGCGAGGACATCCCGGCCGACCGGGACGACACCCTCACCCTGCTGTTCCTGTGCTGCCACCCGGCGCTGAGCCCGGCCTCGCAGATCGCGCTGACACTGCGCGCGGTCGGCGGCCTGACCACCGCGGAGATCGCCCGCGCCTACTTCGTGCCGGAACCGACCATGGCGTCCCGGATCAGCCGGGCCAAACAACGGATCAAGGCCGCCGGCAGCGAGTTCACCATGCCGGTGGGGCAGGACCGGGCGGACCGACTGAGGGTCGTACTGCACGTGCTGTACGTGATCTTCAACGAGGGCTACACCGCCAGCTCCGGCGACCGGCTGCGCCGCGACGACCTGGCCGCCGAGGCCATCCGGCTGACCCGACTACTGCACCGGCTGCTGCCGGACGACGGCGCGGTGGCCGGCCTGCTGGCCCTGATGCTGCTCACCGACGCCCGCCGGGCCGCCCGCACCGGCCCACACGGCGAGCTGATCCCGCTCGACGAGCAGGACCGCTCGCGCTGGGACCGCGGTCGCATCGTCGAGGGCGTCGCGCTGGTCACCGACGCGATGACCCGTTCGACGCTCGGCCCCTACCAGTTGCAGGCCGCCATCGCCGCGCTGCACGACGAGGCGCCCAGCACCGGCGAGACCGACTGGCGCCAGATCAACACGCTGTACAAGATCCTGGAGCGGCTCTCGCCGAACCCGATGGCCAGCCTGAACCGGGCGGTGGCGGTCGCCATGATCGACGGACCGCAGGCCGGCCTGGCCCTGCTGGACCATCTGGCCGCGGACGACCGGATTACCGACCACCACCGGCTGCACGCGGTCCGCGCACACCTGCTGGAGATGGCCGGCGACCATCCGGCGGCCCGGGAGTACTACCACCGCGCCGCCCACGGCACCAGCAGCCTGACCGAGCGCCGCTACCTGGAAACCCGCGCCGCCCGACTGACGCCACGTCCCGCCTCGGGCTGACCCTTCCCACGCCACCTGGTCGTCCTCGACCAGGGGCATCGACGCCTCCACCGCCAACGACGCCTCCACCGCCATCGACTCGATGCTCTTCCGGTCCTGCTCCTGGGCGCCATCACCGAGTTCGCGTACCCCTTGATGTCCGGACGCATCATGGACGGCCTCGCCGCCGCCCGCGTCCTGGGCCGCACCGGCAGCCAGGGACCCAAGCCGATGTGCTGGGGTCGCTGTCACTGCCGGCTGATACCAATAGGCCGCATGAACACCGAGCACGCAGACCCTGACGACCTCGCTGCGATTCGTGCGGCCTTCGGCATCGACGACGGCGGTGAGGCCGCGCTGGGCTGGGAAGCGGTGCAAGCCTTCGAAGCGGAGCACGGCATAGTCCTGCCGGAGCCCTATCGGACCTTCGTTGCGGAGGTCACCGACGGGTCGCACTCCGGTCCGCCGGATTATGGGTTGGTGGGACTGGCAGAGCTGCCCGCCGACTGGGGTGACGGCCGGGACGAACGCGACCTGAGCCGGCCCTTCCCGCTCACCTCGAGTTGGCTGTGGGATGAGGACTCAAGGCCGTCGGAGGAGATTGAACCGATCCTGGACCAGATGTTCAATCACGGGACAATCGTGCTCGGGACAGACGGCTGCGGTATGTACTGGCATCTCGTCGTCACCGGCCCGCATCGCGGACACGTTTGGTTCATCACCGGCGAAGGGGCGACTCCATTCGGAGCCGGGTTCGGGTTCACCACGGCTGAACCCGGATTCGCAGGGTGGGTCGAGCACTGGGCTGCCAACAAGCCCTGGTTCGACGCGGAATGACGCGTGAATGATGCTGATCACGGTCGGCCTCCGCTGCCGAGCGAGTACGGCCCGTTCCCGCGGTGGTGCGGACAGGGAAAGGCAGCGGTTTGGTACGGTGCCGGGCCGCTGCCTCGTGGATCGTTTCGTGTCGCCGGCCGGAGCTGACCGGTTCCGGTCGCGTTCGGCCTTCTTGGTTCTACTCGGCGACGTAGGTGCAGCCGCTCCAGGCGAACACCTGGAGCTCCTGGTTGTCTTCGACGACGGTCTCGTCGGTCGGCTCGAAGTGCTCGTACCGATTGCCCGAGAGCACCTTCACCTTGGAGTTCGTGTTCGCGACGTAGCGCACGCGGTCCTCCTCGTGGATGAGGAACGTAGGACCACCAGTGAGAATGACGTTGGGATTCTCCATGACTGCCGTCTCCTTCGGCGCAGGTGCGGATTGTTCGGAAGTCCTCATTGCTTCGGCTTGGCAGTAGGGGGTGCTTCGCTGCGCGCAGGATCGGTGGTCGCTCTAAAGCTCGACTAAAGCTTTTTCCGGTCAGCCTGCCCCGCTGCGGTGCCGACGGCCTGACCGGTCCGGGGGCCGGCCTCGGCCGGAGGGGCGACAGAGGGCGTGGCCGGGTTGGCGGACGGGTCGGCGGCCGGTGTGCGGGACTTGGTGTGGTTGCGGATCAGGAGGCAGGCGAGCAGACCGACCATCAGGACCGAGATGGGCAGGGCCACGGTGCTGTGCAGTGTGGAGAGGAAAGCGGCCGAGTAGGTCTGGCCGGCCGAGATCCCGGCGGAGAGCTGTCCCTGCACGAGGGCGCTGACAGCGGCGGCACCGATGACCGAACCGATCTGACGGACGGTGTTGTTGACGCCGGAGGCGGCACCGGCGAGCTGGGACGACACGTTGCGCATGGCCTCGGTGGACATCGGGGCGACGAGGCATCCGACGCCGAGCCCGGTGAGCAGGGTGGCGGGGACGAATGCGTACCAGGAGGTCGCCGGGCCCGCGATCAGGGCGATGGCGAGGTTGCCGGACGCGTACAGGGCCAGTCCGGTGATCATCAGGTACTTACCGCCGATCCGGTCGGACATGCGCCCGGCGAACGGGCCGAGGGCCATCGACACCAGGGAGGAGGGGGCCAGCACCAGGCCCGCCTTCATCGCGCTCATGTGCAGGACGGACTGGAGGTAGAGGTTGAAGGGCAGCACCAGCCCCAGCATGGCGATCGAGACGAGTCCGACCAGCACGGTCATCACGGTGAAGTTGCGGTCCTTGAAGAGCGCGAAGGGGACGAGCGGCTCACGGCCCTGCCGGCCGCGCTGGTGCAGCAGGAACCCGACGGCCAGGGCCGCGCCCGCGGCGAGCAGCGCCCAGATGCCCGGACCCCACTGGTAGCGCTCGCCCTCCTGGAGACCGAACGCCAGGCAGAACAGGGTGGCAGTGGCGAGGAGAACGCCCATCAGGTCGAAGCGGTGGGTGCGGGCGGGGCGGATGTCGGGGATGATCAGGAACGTGAGGGCAAGCGCGGCGATCCCGATCGGTACGTTCACCAGGAAGATCCAGCGCCAGCCCACGGCCGAGACCAGGATGCCTCCGAGGGTCGGCCCGGAGAGGGTGGCCAGGCCCGCGACGGTGCCCCAGATGCCCAGCGCGGAGCCGCGCCGTGAAGCCGGGAAGACGGACACGATCAGGGTCATCGTCTGCGGCACGAGGAGGGCGGCGCCCAGCCCCTGTACTCCGCGGGCGGCGATCAGGGCCGCCGCGTTCGGGGCGAATCCGCAGGCGATGCTTGCCAGGGTGAAGACGACCAGGCCCGCGGCGAACAGGTTGCGCGGGCCGCGCATGTCGCCGAGCCGGCTCGCGGTGATCAGCAGCACCGAAAGCGTCAGTGCGTAGGCGCTGACCACCCACAGGGTCTGGTCGAGCGAGGCTCCCAGGTCGTTGATCATGTCGGGGATCGCGATGTTCACGATCGTCAGGTCCAGCAGGGTCATGAAGAACCCGAGCGAGAGCGTCACCAGGACTGCCCAGGGGTTCCCGCGCCACTTGAGCACGACCGTCTCCTTCGTCCGTCGATGGCCGGTGTCCCGGCGTCTGCTTCGAAGCTAATACATCTTCTTTGATGTATCAAGATAGATGCATCGGAGTTGTTGTATCTGCTTCGATGCATCTCGATGCCCGTGGGCTCCGGCGGCGTGCGACGAGCGTCTGGGGGCTCGGGGGCTCGGGGGCTCGGGGGCTCGGGGGCTTGGGGGTGTGGGGGCTCGGGGTTCCGAGGTCTCGGGAATGCATCTCCGAGAGATGTATCTCTGGAAGATGTATCGAAGGTGATGTAATGTGGTGGCATGGATGGAGTCGAGCTGTTCTTGCTGGGACGCACTCTCATGAAGATCGGGGAGGGCGCGATGCCCGAGCCTGAGGGCGGCGCGGCCCGCTACGGCGGCGGTGTGCGTTCGGTCCTCATCGTGGTGAGCGATTTGGCCACCCACCCGGACAGCGCGGTCGGCGAGATCGCGGCCCGTACCGGTCTTCCGCAGAGCCAGGTCTCCACCGCGGTGGCCCGGCTGAAGGAAGCCGGCGCCGTGGTCACCAACCCCGATCCCGCCGACCGCCGCCGCCTCCTGGTCCGGCAGTCCGCCCGCCCCTCCGACCGGATGGCCCAGGTCAGGGCGACCTCCATCGAGGGCGCGCTGGCCGACGCGCTCGGCGACGATCCCGACGGGCTCAAGGAGGTCACCGAGGCCCTGGACGTGCTGGCCCGCCACCTGTCCCCGCAGGCCCGGTCCCGCAAGCAGGCCTCGACCGTGAGCGGCTCCCCGTCGGAGGGAGGCTCACGGTAGAACTCGACCGTCATCAACCGCACCTCGGTCGGATCCGCCGGATTGACCGGCAGGACACCGAACTGACCACTCGGATACGAGCCCGCCCTGAACAGCGCCTGCGCCTCGTCGTCCACCACGACATCGGCGGTGACCCCGTAGTACGCGGGGGCGAGGGACTCGAACTCGAAGCCGGTCGCCTCGGCCACAAGGCTGCGGGGCCCGTCGCACCCGACGACATAGGCGGCACGCAGACTGCTGGGCCCTCCTGCGAAACCACTGTGAGCGTCACGCCGTCCGCGTCCTGCTCGATGCCGATGACCTCCTGGCCGAGCCGCACCTCGACACCCAGCTCGACGGCCTCCCGCAGCAACTGCTCGCTGCGCCACTGCGGAACGATCAAGTCGTAGTCGGTCTCCGCCAGTTCGCCGTCGATATCCCGGTAGACGAGACCGAAGTGACTGCGCCCCCAGGTAGGCGTATCCGGTGTCCGGAAGCGTTCTTCCAGGCCTCTCTTGCGCAGGAAGTCCGCGATGTGTGCGTTGAGAAGCATGCCGCCGGAACGTTCCAGGAGCTCGGACCGACGTTCCAGTACGACCGTGGGAACCCCGGCCAGCCCCCGCTCGCACGAAAGCGTCGGACCAGCGGCGCCACTACCGACAATGACTATGGGATCAGACATGGTCTCAGCTTCCGCCACGGGGCTTAGACCGACCGGCAATAGGCGCCCGTGAGGTGGCAGCGTCATCAGAACGGCCACGAGCCCACGTGATCACGGAGTTCTTTACGCTCAGTAGTCACAAGGGATGGCCTAGGAGCGTGGGTCAGTAACGAGCAAGCGGTTGGCTGACCGTGATCGGTGGGATCGGTCGCGGTCGGCCTGCGGGCGCTTGTGAGGCCGTGCTCGGCGTCCTGTTCGTCGGGGGTTCGGCTTGGCAGGGGCCCGTGGCGGGGCCGGGAGGCCGGGTTGGTCAGCCGGCCAGGGCGGCGAGTCCGGTTGTTCCGGCGTTTCGGAAGATCTTGCGGAGGTTGTGGCAGGCGGCCAGCAGTCGCCACTCGCCGCGGGCCCCGTCCTTGCCGCGTAGGAGGAGTTGGCGGCCGTTCCGGCAGGTCGTGATCTGTCCGAAGACTGGTTCGGCGATGGCCTTGCGGCGGCGGTATGCGGCCCGGCCGGGCTTGGTCCGCAGCTTGCGGGCCATCCGCTCCTTGAGGGTGGCGTTCGCCGGGATGCGTCCGCGTGGTCCGGGCGGGACCTGCTTGTCGTGGGCGAGTCGGCCGGTGGCCATGAACGTGTCGGTGCCGCAGGACAGTTGGCGTTCCTTCGCAGCTTCGAGGTTGGTCTGGGAGCAGTAGCCGGCGTCGACCAGTGCCTGCTGGGGGTGGGCGCCGGTGTTCGCAGCGGACTGGTCGAGCATCGTGGTGTAGTTCAGCGCGTCCGAGGCGTTGGTCGTCACGTCGGCGGCGGTGATGACCTGGTGTTCTTCGTCCACGACGGCCTGGGCGTTGTAGGCCTGGATGTAGGCGCCGTCGCTGTTCTTCATGATCCGCGAGTCGGGGTCGGTGAAGTTGGCCTGTGCTTTGGGCTTGGGGCGGGCCTTCGCGGCGGCCTTGTGCCCGGCGTCGGTGACGGCCTGCTCGTAGCGGGTGCCGGCGCGTTCCTGGCGGCGGCGTTCGAGGCCCTCGGCGTGGCGGCGTGCCGTGTCGGCGGCTTCGGCCTCGATCTGCGCGCGGGCGGCCTGCAGCTTGGCCAGGCGCTTCTCGCGTCGGTCGAGCTCGGCGGGTAGGTCGGTGTACTTGCCGTCGATGCCGAAGCTCTGGTCCTCGGCGGTGTCGGTGGCTTCGGCGTCGGCCAGCAGGGCTGTGGCCTTGGCCTCCAGGGTGGCGATCTCGGCTTCGATCCGTTCCTCCTTTTCGATCAGGCGGCCGTAGCTCATCGCCTTGTGCCTGGAGGCGCTCGCTTCGAGCTTTGTGCCGTCCAGTGCGACGCGGCCCATCTTGACCATGCCGAGCTTGGTGGCCAGGTGCAGGGACTGGGTGAACAGGTCGGCGAGGGCGTCGAGGTGGCGGCGGCGGAACCGGGAGATGGAGCGGAAGTCCGGGGCCTGGTCGGCGGCCAGGTATCGGAACGCGATGTCGTCGGCGCACTTGCGCTCGATCGCCCGTGAGGAGCGCACCCCGGTGGTGTAGCCGTAGCTCAGCAGACGCAGCATCAGCCGCGGGTTGCAGGGCGGTTAGGCGCGCTTCTCGGTGTAGTCCGCCAGGACCGGCCCGAGGTCCAGCACCTCGTCCACCAGGTCGGCGACGAACCGGGCGAGATGGTCCTGGGGCAGCCAGTCGTCCAGACGGGGGCAGCAGCAGAACCTGGTGCGGGTCGAACGCCCTGAAACGCTTGTCCACCGCCGCCGGACGGCCCTGCGGCTGCTTCGGCCCGACCGGCTCGACCTCGAACAGACCCTCCCCACTCCGCATGCCGAGATCATCCCGCACCTGATCACCCACGGCCGCTCTGCTGTCCGCCGAACAGCGAAAACCCGGTTCTCTGCTCAACGCGTGAACCGAGGATGGAGGCTGAGCGCTGAGTTCAGCGCCCGGGGCGGCTGAGTGAAGATAGGCCCCACAGCTCGGCGATGCGGCCGTCCTGTACCCGGAAGATCTCCATCATCGAGGGGAGAGCCTGTTCCTCAACTCCCGCCGGGATGCCGTGCAGGCTCGTACGGACTGCAGCTTTGTCTGCATCCACGAGCATGTCCTCGACGATGACCTGGATGTCCGGGAACATGGCGTGGAGCCCGCTCCACGCCTTCACAACACTGTCGACACCAACGGTGCCCAACGGGTGGCTCACGAAGTCGCCGGAGAAGATCGTCTTCGCCGCGGTGAGGTCACGGGCATTGAATGCCTCATACATGCGCTGTGCGATGGCTCTTACGTCGTCTGTCATCTCACGCTTCCTGTCCAGGACATGGGCGTGGATCAGCTTATGAGAAGAGCCGTAGCGACCTGCGCGAGATGCTGACCCCGCGAAGACAGCGAAGAACTTCGTCTCGACCGACTCGGGCTCGAACAGGCTGTCCTCACCACGTATACCGAGATCATCCCGCACGAGCGATCACGAAACCCATGAGTACCGCTTACTGACCCACGCTCCTAGCGATGGCATTTTGCCTGCTTGAACTTTCCCAGCTAGCCACTCACTCACTCGACGCGGCGCGTGGTACGCCGTCCGCTCACGCGTGGCTCGCGCATTCCGGTACCCCGACCGGCGCTAATCGCGGTGTTCACCGGGAGACACGAGTCCGGTCTCGTAGGCGAGGACGACAGCCTGTGCGCGGTCGCGCAGGGCGAGCTTGGCGAAGATGCGGGCGACGTGGGTTTTGACGGTGGCTTCGCTGAGGGTCAGCTCCTGGGCGAGTTCGGTGTTGGAGAGGCCCCGGCCCATCAGGGTAAGAACCTCCAGCTCGCGGGGGGTGAGCTGGGCGAGGTCGCGGTGGATCGCTGGCGCTGCGGCGTCACCGCCCACGCTGTGCCTGGGTTCGCCGGGGGCGAAGCGCTCTACCAGGCGGCGCGTGATCGTGGGGGCGAGGAGGGCATCGCCGGTGTCGACGAGACGGACGGCGGCGGCGAGGTGTGCGGGGGTGACGTCCTTGAGAAGGAAACCGCTCGCTCCAAGGGCCAGCGCGGAGTAGACGTAGTGGTCGAGGTCGAAGGTGGTCAGCATGATCACCCGGCAGTCCGGGTTCTCCGCCAGGATGAGCCGGGCCGCCTGCAGGCCGTCCAGGTTCGGCATCCTGATGTCCATCAGCACGACGTCGGGCCGCAGGCTGCGGGCCAACGCCACGGCTTCGGCCCCGTCGGCCGCATCGCCCACCACATCGATCCCTCGTGAGGTGAGGATCAGGCGGAACCCGGTACGGATCAGCTCCTGGTCGTCGGCGATGAGCACGCGCGGGGGTGGGGCCACCGTGGGGGCCGTCACGCCCGGTCCAGCGGGATACGCGCTCGGACCCGGTACCCGCCGCCGAGTCGTCGTCGGGCGTCCAGATCGCCGCCGTACACGGCGACCCGTTCCCTGAGCCCCAGCAGCCCGCGCCCGGCGCCGTCCCTGCGGTCCGTGCCCGACGGCCTGGTCGCGGATCCTCCGCCGGACAGCACGCTGGGCCCGCTGTTCAGCACCTCTACCCGCAGATGGTTGTCCGCGTACCGCACGGTCACCTCGGCCTTCCCCCCGTCGCCGTACTTGAGCGCATTGGTCAGCGCCTCCTGCACGATCCGATAAGCGGTCGCGTCGATCCCGGCCGGGAGCGAGTGAGGCTTCCCGGAGATCCGAACCTCCACGGGCAATCCGGCGAACGCGATCCGGTCGATCAGCGGACTGAGTCGGCCGAGGCTCGGCTGCGGGGTCAGGTCGGCCTCGTCCTCGCCGCTCTGCGACGGAGCGAGCAGGCCGAGCAGATGCCGCAGCTCGGTCATCGCATCCCGGCCGGCGCCCTCGACCGCCACCAGGGCCTCGGCAGCCGCGTCAGGCATGGTGGTCAGCACCTCGCGCGCGGCACCCGCCTGGACCACCATCAGACTCACGTTGTGGCTGACGATGTCGTGCAGTTCCTGGGCGATCCGGGCGCGCTCGGCGTCGACGGCGGTCCGGGCCGCGTTCTCCCGCTCCCGCTCCAGAAGCCGGCCCCGGTCCTCGATCGCCTTCCTGTGCAGGCGCCGGGCCCGGACGAGCGCGGCGCCGAGCCATCCAGCGGCAGCGCACACCACCGCCAGAGCGGCGGTCAGCCAGCCCGTCCCCGATTCCCACATGGTGATCATCCTTGCAGCACCGCGCCGCCCGCCGCATCATCCCCGGGATCCAACGCCCTACATCTCTGGGATGACGAGGCCGACGGGATACCTCAGCAGGCTGATGTTTCGACCCGAGACGCTGCGCTTAGCTTCCTGACATGAGTGGCAGCAGCGAAGAACAGGTGGTCGTGCGCCTCGACGGCGTGCGCAAGGAGTACGGCGACTCGGTCGCTCTGGACGATGTCTCCCTGCAGATCCGGGCCGGGGAAGCGGTAGCGGTGATGGGTCCTTCGGGCTGCGGGAAGTCCACCTTGCTCAACATGGTCGCCGGTCTTGACCGTCCGACCTTCGGGTCGGTCGTCGTACACGGCGAGGATCTGGGGAAGTTGAACGAGACCGGGCTGGCGCTGTTCCGGCGGCGGCATATCGGCATGATCTTCCAGTTCTTCAATCTCATCGACGACTTGCCGGCCTTGGACAACGTGGCGCTGGCCGCACAGCTGACCGGGACGTCGGCCCGGCAGGCGCGCCGCCGTGCACTGGAACTCCTCGACGAACTCGGCGTGGCCGACCGCAAGGATGTCTATCCGGCCGCGCTGAGCGGTGGCGAGCGCCAGCGGGTTGCGGTGGCACGGGCACTGATGAACCGTCCGGCCCTGCTGCTGGCCGACGAGCCGACCGGCGCACTGGACAGCCGCTCCGGCGAGCAGGTGATGGACCTGCTGATCGACCTCAACCAGATCGGCCAGACCCTGCTCATCGTCACCCATGACCCGCATCTGGCCACCCGATGCGCCAGCCGCCTGATCGAGGTCACCGACGGCCGGGTGGCCAGCGAGAGCACATTGGAGCGGACCGTATGAGCGCCGTATGGCGGGCCTCGCGCGCGGCCGTCAAGCGCCGCAGGGTCCAGACGGTCGTCATCGGACTCGTCGTCCTGTGCTCTACATCGACGATCCTGCTCGCGCTGTCGGTGCTCAATGCCGCCTCGTCTCCTTTCGACAGCGCCTTCGCCCGCCAACGCGGCGCCCATGTGGTGGCGACCTTCGATGCCTCGAAGACCACGGACACACACCTGGAACAGACGGTCCGGCGGCCGGGTGTCCAGGCTGCGGCCGGCCCCTTCGGCCGGGCCGTCATCGAGATCCCCAAGGGATGGCTGTGGATGTCGGCCGGTCCCCTGACCGTGGTGGGCCGGGCCGATCCGGCAGGCCCGGTGGACCGCGTCGACCTCCTGGCCGGCCGCTGGGCCACCGCCCCAGGTGAGATCGTCGTCAACTCGCCTGTCGGCGGCAATCCCTCGCGTCTGCTGGGAACGAAGCTCGATGTCCCCGGAGCCCCGCCGCTCACCGTCGTCGGCTTCGCCACCAGCATGAGCAAGTCCGCCGGAGCCTGGGTATCACCCGAGCAGATGACCGCCCTGCACCCGACCGGTTTCCAGATGCTCTACCGCTTCACGTCGGCCTCGACGGACGGGCGGATTCGCGCCGGCCTGGCAACGGTCACCGCCGGACAACCAGCGGACTCGCTGACCGCTGCCCAGTCCTACCTCACCCTCAAGCAGGCCTTCTCCGCATCGGCCGATTCCTACATCCCCTTTATGACGATGTTCGGCGTGCTCGGCCTCCTGGTCTCGGCATTGATCGTCGGCAACGTGGTCAGCGGGGCGGTCGTCTCCGGATACCGGCACATCGGCGTGCTCAAGGCCCTCGGCTTCACCCCGAACCAGGTGGTCGCGGTCTACCTCGCGATGATCTCCGCTCCCGCGGTCGTGGGCTGCGTCCTGGGCACGCTGCTCGGCACCCTGCTGGAGCAACCCATCCTCGACGTCGCGTTTTCCGGAATCGAAACCGGCACCGCCACCATTGCCACCAGCCCCTGGGTGCCCGTCATCTGCCTGCTGGCCATGCCCACCCTCGTCGCCGCCGCCGCGCTGATCCCCGCGCTGCGCGCACACCGGCTTTCCGCGACAGAGGCGATCAGCGCGGGCACCGCGCCGCGGACCGGGCGCGGGCTGCGCGTCCAACGCAAGCTCAGCGGCACCCGGCTGCCGCGCTCCGTAAGCCTGGGCCTGGGCCAGCCGTTCACCCGCCCCGGCCGCGCCATGATGACGATGTCGGCCGTCATCCTCGGGGTCACCACCGTGACTCTGACGACCGGCCTGGCCAGCAGCATGGTGGCGGCCGGGAAGGCAGGCAAGCACGGCGGGGTCGCGCTGGTCGACGTACAGGTGGGCACGCCCGCACAAGGCCGACACGTGCCGAAGCTGGATGACAGCCAGATCGAAGCACGGCTGCGATCCCTTCCCGGAGCGGAGCGGGTGACCGCTCGCGCGCTCACCAAGGTGCGTCTCGCGGGGACCACGAACACCGTATTCGTCAACTTCTACCGCGGGGACGCTCCGGCCGAGGCTGAGCAGATCGTCAAGGGGCACTGGCCGAGCGGACCGGGTGAGGTCGCCGTCGGGCCGTCGTTCCTGAAACAGCACGGGCTCGCGGTCGGTGACCGGACAACCATGTATCTGAACGGCAGGCAGACCGGCGTCACCGTCGTCGGCGAAGTCATGCTGGGCAACGCCCAGGCCATGGACTCCAACTGGCAGACCGCAGCCGAACTCGCTCCGGAAACGAGCGCCGTTGGCTACACGGTCCGGCTCGCCCCCCATGCCGATGCCCAGGCCTACGTCAAGGGGATCGAGGAGGCTGACTCGGGCCTCTATCCGTCGCTGAGGAGTGACTCGCCGGATGCCGCCACCACTACCGTAGTCGGCTTCTCATCGGCGTTCACGCTGCTGCTGACCATCGTCGCTGCGCTCGGCGTCTTCAACACCGTCCTGCTGAACACCAGGGAGCGGCGCCGCGACCTGGCCATGCTCAAATCGATCGGGATGACGCCGCGCCAGGTCGTGGCGATGACAGTGACGTCCGTGGCGGGACTGGGCGCGGTCGGCGGCCTGATCGGCATCCCCCTCGGGATGGCCGGACACCGGCTGCTCGTGGACCATGCCGGAGTGCTCACCTTCCCGGAGTCCATGAAGGACGTCTGGCACGCGCCGCAACTGGCCGCCCTGACCCTGGCGGGCGTCGCGATCGCCGTCCTCGGCGCACTGGTCCCGGCTCGCTCGGCGGCACGGCTCACCATCGCCGAGGTGCTGCACAACGAGTGAACCCCGCCCCGCCCCAAAGCAAGGCCTGATCAAGTCTCCCGGAAGGCCGACGACGCGCCAGCCGTCAGGCCGCTAACAGAGCCGACCCTCGACGGCCGCTGAACCAGTCAGGTTTCGGACGTAGATGCTCTATCGCTGATGTCCTCAAGAGGATCTGGAAATGATCAACATTGAGAAAACCTCAGTGATCACGAAGGACAGCCGTGCCCGTACTGCCGTCTTGCCTGCTCGAACCCCTCTGGAACGAGTTCGTAGCGCTCTTGCCCGCTCGGGGGAAGTTTGCCGCGGGCCACCCGCTTGGCTGCCACCGCCGTTGTGTCCCCGACCGGACTGTGTTCGAGCACGTGGTGCTCGCTTTGGTCCACGGCTCGGGCTACGAACGGGTCGCTGGCCCCGGATGCTCTGACCGGACCATCCGTCGACGTGTCAAAGAGTGGGCTGAGCAGGGGATATCCGAAATGGTGCACGTTCTCGCCCTGGAAGCGTACGACCGGATGATCGGCCTGGAACTGTCTGAGATATCCGTGGATGGTTGCATCACCAAGGCCCCGTGTGGCGGCCAGAGTGCGGGCCGGTCCCCGGTGGATCGTGGGAAGCAGGGCTTGAAACGCTCGGTCGCCACCGATGCCCGCGGCGTCCCGCTCGGCCTGGTCGCGGCGGGAGCCAACCGCCACGACTCGCCTCTGCTCGGACCGACTCTCCACGCAGCCATGGACCAGGTCGGGCCGCTGCCGGACGACGTGAACGTCAACCTCGACCGGGGCTATGACAGCAGCACGTCCCGCGCTCTGCTCCAGGAGTTGGGCTTCACCGGTGAGATCGCCCGCAAAGGCGTGCCCGCCCCGATCCAGGCCGGCAAGCGATGGGTCGTGGAGCGAACGCACTCGTGGATGAGCAGCTACGGCAAACTACGACGCTGCACCGAGAAGCACAGCACCGTCGTCGAGTTCTGCCTCCACCCGGCCGCAGCACTCGTCACACTCCGTATGCTGATCCGCCACGCCACCATTCGCTACCGCTGGGATCAGCGTCCCACCACACGCCGCCTCGAGTGGTCCATTTGCCGGTCGGTCTTAAGCGGCCGCAAAGCGCCAAGGCCTATGGGCGTTGTGGGCACGGTGGGGGGAAGCTCCGGCGGCGCTCGCGCCGTCGTCGCCGCCGGTACCGCCGAATTCAAGTCTGATCCCGAACCACCATGGTGGCACCGCCGACGAGCACGCGGCAGACGACCAAACCAACCGGGGATCCACCCGGTGACGGAGCCCATGAGCCGGTGGTCTACGAGACTCCCGAGTGGGGCAGGGCCGCCCTCTCCCCGGCCTGGGCCGCTCACCGCAAAGCACTCGCCCCGGCACTCACCGCCTAGAATCTGACGGCATGCGCATACTCGTCGTGCAGCACGACCCGGAGCTTGCGGCAGTGATTGCCGAGTGCCTGCGAAGGATCGGCTTCGACGTCGACGTGGCCGCCGACCTCGCCGACGCCGACCTCAAGTTGGGTGCCACCACCTGCCACGGTCTTGTTGCCGACCGAGCCCAGCCCGACGGAGATGTCCTCCGCCTGGTCGCCGCCCACCGCCGGGCCGGCTGGACCCGCCCGGTCCTGATGCTCACCGCACTCGATTCGCACGGCGAACGGGCGGCCCTCATCGAACAGGGCGCGGACGACTACCTGGTCAAGCCTTTCAGTACCGCCGAACTGGCCGCCCGGATGCGCAGCCTCTGCCGCGCCCCCGTGGTTCCCGCCCAGGCGTCCCGGTTACGCGTTGGCGATCTGGAATGGGGCCGACACGACAACACGTTCACCCGCCGCGGGGTACCGCTGACCCTGATCGTCACGGAGGCCGCTGTCCTTCGGGCCCTGATGCTGGCCGGCGGCGCGCTGGTCACCCGTGACCAGCTGGCCAAGTGCGCCGCCGAACAGCACCAGCCGGAATCCCACCCGGTCGACACGCTGATCGGACGGATCCGACATCGGCTCGGTCCCCCGGATCCGATCCAGACCGTCCGCAGGATCGGCTACCGCCTGGTCGAGCCTGCCTGAGACGGCGACGCACCGGTGCGCGTGACGGTGGCCGTCCGACCCGACACCACCGAGGCGCTGCGCGCCGCGATCAGCGCCGGACCTCCCGGCCACGGACACCGACATCCAGAGCGGGCCGACGGATCAGAAGCTGCTGCCGCTGTCGGTCGGCTGAGGTTCCTGGCCGACGGGCGTGCGACAGTTTGCCCGCCATGACTGAACTCGGAGCCGCCGCCTGGCCACCTGCCCCGATCAGGACCGAGCGGCTCGTGCTCCGCGAGCCCGAGTCCCGGGACCGTGCGGCGTTCATCGAGCTGATCTCCTCGCCGGAGGTGGGCGCCTGCATCGGTGGCCCCCGGCCGCGTGATGAGTGCGAGCGCGCGTTGCCTGAGACGCCCGAGAGGCGCCCCGGCCTTTTCGTGATCGAGCTCGCCGGAGCGGTGATCGGCACCATCGAGCTCAACCGGCGCGACGCGGAGCGTCGGAGTCATGTCCGTCCGGATGCCGGGGAGGCCGAACTCGGCTACCTGCTCCTGCCGGAGGCATGGGGACACGGGTACGCCGCCGAGGCGTGCGTGGCGGCGCTCGGCTGGTTCGCCGACGCGCTTCCCGGCGAGCCGGTGGTGCTCTGCACCCAGACCGCCAACGACCGCTCGATGCGCCTCGCGGCGCAGCTGGGGTTCACCGAGGTGCAACGGTACGAGGCGTGGGGCGCCGAACAGTGGACGGGCGTGTGGTCCTTGGTCACGCCGTCCGGTCGAGGCTTCTGACTCCCGTTCTCGTGCCGGGGCCGGTAGCTGCGCCACCGTCGGCAAGGCGACGACGCTGAGGCCATCCTCATCACCCAGCGCGATGTGCGGCTGGGCCAGGACCCCCTGATCAGCGGACCGGACCCATGACTCCCGGCTGACCTCGTCTGACTCCTGTCAGAGTCTTGTCAGATTCCTGTCAGATTCCCCGAGGTGGGGCAACCGGTGATGGCACGTCACTCTCTCCCGGTGCGGGGGGTGCCCCTGGGATTCCTGGGGCGCTGAAGCATGACCAACGATGAGGAGAAACCATCGTGAGACAGGTCTCACGCGTACTGACGGCTGCCTTGGCGGCCGTGGCGCTGGCGGCGGGTGTGCCAGGGCCGGCGCATGCGCAGCCGGCCGCCGAGTCCATACCCGGCACGCCGCCGGGCGCCTCCGGGGAGCGGCTGCCGGAGGGGTGGCGTTTCGAGGGCAGGGAGCTGGTCTGGAGCTCCCCCGAGCCCGTGGGCATGGGTGGCGCCCTGGTCGAGTTCCGCTCGGGGGAGCGGACCCTCGGCGTACCGAAGCCCTCCCCCGACCAACGCACCTTCCGTCTCGGCCTCGACGGGGCGAAGATCGGCCCCGTGAGCGAACTCCAGGTGGTCGCCGGTTCGCGGCGGCTGGACGCCGCAAAGGCCGGCCAGGCACCCCGTCAGCGGCGCTCGTCGGCTGCGGAGGCACCCCAGGAGCCGTTCCCCGCCAACCCGGTCGACCCCGGTGTCGCCGGTAAGTACCACACCATCAGTGGTGAGTACTCCCTGAAGTCGGTGAGGCTGCCGGGCTACGCCGAGCCCGTGGAGATGCGCGCCACGGTCGTCGGCCCGACGGACGCGCCGGGGAAGCGACCGCTGGCGCTCTTCGTCCACGGCCGCGGCGCCACCTGCTACGAGCCCGGCAAGAACAGCGCGGGCATGGAGTGGCCGTGCAAGCCGGGCAACAAGGAGATCCCGAGCTACCGCGGCTTTCTGCACGACCAGAAGCTCCTGGCATCCCAGGGCTATGTGACGGTCTCCATCTCCGCGAACGGTGTCAACGCGCAGGACGGCCGCGCGGCCGACTTCGGGGCGCAGGCCCGTTCGTCCCTGGTGCGCCGGCACCTCGCCCGCTGGGCGGAGTGGGGTGCGAGCCCCGCGAAGGCACCCAAGGCCGTGCGCGCGACGGAGCCCGCGGACCTTTCGAAGGTGCTCCTGGTCGGCCACTCCCGGGGCGGCGAGGGCGTCAACCGGGCGGCTCTCGACAGCGTCTCCCCGCCGCCGCCCGCCGAGGACGGCTACCGGGGGCCGGTGGGCTGGCGGATCCGCGGCACCGTCCTGATCGGCCCCACCAACTTCGGCCAGAACCCCACGCCCGACGTGCCCTCCATGACCATCCTGCCGGGCTGTGACGGCGATGTGAGCGACCTTCAGGGCCAGATGTACCTCGACGGCACCCGGGGCATCGGCCAGGGCACGGCGCTGCACAGCGCGGTGTACATGGTCGGCGCCAACCACAACTTCTTCAACACGGAGTGGACGCCCGGCCAGGCCGAGGCCCCGGCCGCCGACGACTTCTGGGACGACAAGAACAACCCGGACCCGGTCTGCTCGGCACGGGCCGAGACCCGGCTGAGCGCCAAGCAGCAGCAGAAGGCGGGCGCCACCTACATCGCCGCCGCCGCGCGGCTCTTCCTCGCGGGCGACGACCGGGTCCGCCCGCTGCTCGACGGCTCCGACCGGCGCGCGCCCTCGGCCGATCCCGCCCGGGTGCTGACCCACGCCGTCGGCGGCAACCGCACCCCGGCGATCCGGCCCGACGACCCGCTCTCGGTGACGAACGGGCGCGTGTGCCAGCAGATCACGACGAGTACCACCCGGGCCTGTAGGCCGGACTCCGCCCCCGGTAGGTCGCCGCACTTCGCATCCTGGGCGGAGACCACCAGTGAGCCGGGCCGCAACGCGGTCACGGCCCGCTGGACCGAGCCGGGCACCCCGGTCCGGCTGACGCCGGAGCGCGCCTTCTCGCTGGCGGGCTCCGACGTGCTCGCCCTGCGGGTGATGGTGCCGCCGAACACCCGGGGCACCCGGCTCGACGTCGCCCTCACCGACGCCTCCGGCAAGCGGGTGGGGCTCGGTCAGGTCACCGTCGACGGCCTCCCCGGCTCCGACTCGACGGCCGCGTACTGGGCGCGTGAGGTCCGCGTCCCGCTGAAGGCCGCCGTCAGCGCCGGTGTCGACCTGAAGCGGACGCAGTCGCTGGAGCTCACCCCGCGCAGCGGCTCCGGCGAGCTCTGGTTGATGGACGCCTGGGGCTGGCGCCCCGGCACCCCGGCGGTACGCCCCGTAGCGCTCCCGCGCGTCGACATCGGCAGGCTGACGGTCAA
Source organism: Streptomyces sp. NPDC059832 (assembly GCF_042731715.1). NCBI lineage: Bacteria > Bacillati > Actinomycetota > Actinomycetes > Kitasatosporales > Streptomycetaceae > Streptomyces > Streptomyces sp. NPDC059832. Next base: position 487,056 of record NZ_JBHWIY010000001.1, read on the forward strand.
GGAGGGCGACTCCGGCACCCGCACCTACCGCGTGCCCATCCAAGTCACCGGCAAGGGCACCGGCGTGATCAAGCTCGCCGTCCGCGACCCGGAGACCCACGAGTCCACCGTCCGCACCGTAACGGTGAAGGCCGGTGGCTCCGTGGACGTGCCGATCACGGTCGAGGGCAACTCCCGCTTCAACTACGACCTCAGCCACGAGGTCGCGGCCAAGGCCGTGCGCGGCACGGCGGTCGGCGGCGCCTTCGGGGGCGTGCTCGTCGAGAACGACGACCCCATGCCCACGGTCACCGTGACCCCGGTCGCCGACTCGGTCACCGAGGGCCAGAAGCTCACCTGGAAGGTGGAGCTCTCCCAGCCCGCCGACGTCAGCATCGAGACGCGGTTCGACCTCCTGCAGGTGCGCGAGGGCACGGAGCTGTCCACGAAGGACGTCGACGAGGAGTGGCTCTCCAGCCTCGGCGAGGACGCCGACCCGGAGCGGCCCCTGTCCACGAACAGTCCCTCCCTCTGGGTGTCCGTCCCCAAGGGCGAGACGAGCACCGAAGTGTCCGTGCCCACGGTCACCGACGCGCTGACCGAGTCGGAGGAGTCCCTGCGGATGCAGGTGAACATCCTCAAGGAGAACGAGTGGTTGGAGGGCCCCCTCCTCACGGGGAAGGTCACGGACGCGCGCCAGGGCTGACGCCCGGGGTCCACGTACCGCGCTGACGGTGCCCGAGCGCACCACCTGGCCGATGGCACCGGCCCCCGCCACGGGGGCCGGTGCCATCGGCGCGAGGGGGTCGGGCGAGGGCCACGGAAGCCCGTACGGTTCAAGACGTCATCCCGTTCCACCTCCCATTGCCTTTCTCGGGGTCCCGCCCACTGATTAGGGGCATGACCACCGACTTCTCAGGGAGGCAGGGAGGCAGGGAGGCAGGGAGGCAGGGAGGCAGGGAGGCAGGGAGGCTCTTCGTGATGTGGATGTGGCGATCGGTGCCGACGGACGGCCGGGCAGGCACGACCGAAGGACGCACGTGATTGACACCGGCGGCATCGACGTCTTCCTCGGCCTGGACATCGGCAAGGGCGAACACCACGCCACCGCCGTCACCCCGGCCGGGAAGAAGGCGTTCGACAAGCGCCCGCTCAACAGCGAACCGATACTGTGCGAGGTGTTCGCGAAGCTCCGGGCCAAGCACGGGACCGTGTTCGTCGTGGTCGACCAGCCCGCGGCGATCGGCGCCCTGCCCCGGGCGGTCGCGAGGGACGTGGAGCTGCCGGGTCGCCCGTCTGCCCGGTCTGGCGATGCGACGGATCGCCGACCTCTACCCGTAACTCGGCGGCATCGATCTGAGGCGAGCAACCCTCCGGACGCGGAAACAAACAGCTCAAAAGGGCTTTCTTCCTCTCCGCGTTCGCAGCCCTCGCCGACCCACGATCCCGCGCCTACTGCGACAAGAGAGTCAGTCAGGTACCACCTACGGCGTGAGCGCCTGGCCATATTGAACCGTACTGTTAGCTTTTAGTGTGAATGCGTCGCGCGAGGTGCGTGCCTCATTCCACGGCGAGACTCGACACGAGGCGTGAGCAGAAAACAGACGAAGGAGCCTGCCCAAAGTGAAGGCCGCACGCTATTACGACCGTGGTGACATCCGCATCGAGGACATCCCGGAGCCCGCTGTAGGACCGGGCACGGTGGGCATCGACGTCGCGTACTGCGGGATCTGCGGCACCGACCTGCACGAGTACCTCGACGGACCGATCTTCGTCCCGCCGGCCGGCCACCCGCACCCGGTCTCGGGCGAGTCCGCCCCCGTGACGCTCGGGCACGAGATGTCCGGCGTCGTGTACGCGGTGGGCGATGGCGTCGAGGGACTGAAGCCGGGCGACCACGTCGTCGTCGAGCCCTACATCCTGCGCCCCGATGTCGACACGAGCAAGAACAACCCGGCCTATCACATCTCGCCCGACATGAACTTCATCGGGCTGGGCGGCCGCGGCGGCGGGCTCGCGGAGAAGATCGTCGTCGAACGCCGGTGGGTGCACCCGGTCGGAGACGTTCCGCTGGACCAGGCGGCACTCATCGAGCCGCTGTCGGTGGGATACCACGCGTTCCAGCGCTCGGGCGCGAAGGCGGGCGACTTCGCCCTCGTCGGCGGCGCCGGTCCTATCGGGCTGCTCACCTGCGCGGTGCTCAAGGCGATGGGCGTCGAGGTCGCGGTCACCGAGCTCAGCTCGTTGCGCCGGCAGAAGGCGCTGGACACCAAGGTCGCCGACCACGTCATCGACCCCGCCGTCACCGACGTTGCCGAGGAGGTCCGGCGCCTCACCGGCGGCAGGGGCGCGGACGTCGCATTCGAGGCCACGTCCGTCAACGTCGTCCTCGACGCACTGCTGGATGCCATCAGGCCCAGCGGCGTCATCACCGTCATCTCGATCTGGGGGAAGCCGGCATCGCTCGACATGCAGAAACTCGTCCTCAAGGAGGTCGACCTGCGCGGCACGATCGCCTACGTCAACTCCCACCCGCAAACCATCAAGCTCGTACAGGAAGGGCGCATCGACCTGGCGCCGTTCATCACCAAGACCATCGGCCTGGACGACCTCGTGACCGAAGGCTTCGAGACCCTGATCCACCACAACGAGACAGCCGTCAAGATTTTGGTGGACCCCCGCTCCTGACCCGTCGGCAGACCCGGCCACGGGCTCCGGGGCTCGTTCAGCACCGCCTCATCCACTGGCGTCATCTGTCCGATGCTCATGGCGAAGTTCCGGCACAAGTGGCCGGAGAACGTCCACCGCTGCTTCAAGCCCTTTCCAGAGGTGATCGCCGAGCCAACGAGCCTGCTCACTCCCGGCGATAGCAGCCGATGAGCCGCACTCCTCGATCGTTCTCAGCGCTGACTGCGCCATCTCATGAGATTGGCTCCACGGCCGCGATCACAACATGGTCGAGCCTGTTTCCTCGCGTGCAGCTGATGCCGGACGGAAGGGAAGGCTGTTGGTGTCGCCGACCGGTCAGTGCGGGAAGCCGATGATGTGCGTGTCTCGCTCATGACTTCGGGACTGCCCGTTCCCATTTCGGCATCCAGACGCTGATATCGGGTGAGTCCGTTCGTCTGGAGTCGAGGTGGCTGCGAAGTTCGATGAGCGCGGGATGGGGGTTGTCGTCGCGCCAGATCAGTGACATCGGACAGACCGGTGCCGGGTCGCGTATCGGTATGCGCCGCAGGTCATAGCTGTCCGGCCACAGATACCGCGAGCCTTCGCCGACCAGGGTCGCCAGGTCCGAGGAGTCGGCGATCTCGTCCAGCAGTGCCTCGTTCCCGAGGACGGGTCCGACCACGTCGATCGTGACGCCGAAGGCGGTGGCGATTTCGTCGCAGTAGGCGGCCACCTCGCCGCGGGCGTCCAGGCCGGGCTTCCGGATTCGGCGAACGGCGAGTTGCCCTGGCGCGACGGCACGGGCGTTGGCGAGCGGGTGGCGCGGTCCGACGAGCGGCTGGTGCGGCTCGTCGATCACTTGAGCAGTGTTGATCGCGTCTGGTAGGTGCTGCTGCGGGGCAACCGCGTGGCAGGTGGCGTCGATCGTCCCGGCTTCGACAGCGGCGATTGCGCCGTCGACGTCGGCGTCCAGGGTTACGACATCCAGTTCGATCTCGGGATGCATGCGGTAGAAGTCCTGGAGAAACCCGCTGTCACGATCCGCCGGTTGACGACATCGACGCGTAGAGCGCGCCGGCCAGGACGGACGGACGCATCAGCCCGCTCCGCCACCCGGAGAAGTTCACGGGCGTGGGGCAGGAACGCCTGGCCGTCGATGGTGAGCCGGGCGCCGCGGACGGTGCGGGTGAACAGGCGCACATCCAGATCTTTCTCCAGCGTGGCGATGCGCTCGGAGACAGCCTACTGGGTGATCGACAGGCCGGCGGCGGTTTCCTGGGACTGGCCCGCCTCCGCGACGGCGACGAAGGTACGCACGGCTTCGAGATCCACGCCGCTCCACCTCAGCGAACAACCGATGGTTGTGAATCGCTGGCAGGGCAGTTGTTTGACCTGCTGTTGTGCTGCTCGCTTAGCTCTCACTGGTCAACGACAGTCTGTTCGGGTGGGACATCAAAGGGGCATGCTGAGCATGGTGGGCAGGAGACCGTTGGGTCGGCAGTTCGGCTGGTTGTGGGCGGCATATGCGGTCAGCGCCTACGGGTCCGGGCTGGGGTTCGGAGCATTCCCGCTGATCGCCGTGCTGGCGTTGCACGCCAGCCCCGCTGAGGTGTCGGCGCTGTCCGCGGTGGGGCCCGCGGTGGGCGCGCTGATCGCGCTGCCACTCGCGCCGTGGGTGGAGTTCCGGCGCAAGCGCCCGGTCATGATCGCGATGGATCTGACCCGGTTCGGGGTCATGGCGACGATCCCGGTCGCCTACGCCTTCGGATGGCTCGGTTTTGCCCAACTGCTCGTGATCTCGGCCCTGGTCGCCGCAGCCAAGATCGCCTTCAACGCGGCCAGCGGCGCCTACCTCAAGGCCCTCGTCCGGCCGGATGACCTGCTCGTGGCCAACGCGCGGTTCGAGTCGACGAACTGGAGCTCCATCGCGGTCGGGCCACCGCTCGGCGGGGCGGCGATCGCCCTGTTCGGGCCGGTCATCACCGTGGTGGCCGACGCGCTCAGCTACCTGCTCTCTGCGCTGAGCATCACCGCGATCCGCGGCCGAGAAGAGGCGCCGCAACCAACCGACAGAAGCCCGGCACGGGCGGGCGCACTGCTTGACGGCTGGCGACACATCATGGGCCATCCCGGCTTGCGGGCGCTCTACCTCAACCAGATGCTCGTCGCCGGTCTGATCATGGCAACCGAGCCGCTGCTGGCCGTGCTCCTGCTTCGCCAGCTCGGGTTCCCGCCCTGGCAGTACGGCCTCGCCTTCGCCGCTCCCTGCGTCGGCGGACTCATCGGCTCCCGGCTGGCCCGCCGTGTCGTGGCCCGCTACGGCCAGCACTGGGTCTTCCGGACCGTCGGCACCCTGCGCGCCATCTGGCTGATCGGCCTGGCCTTCGTCCGTCCCGGCATCGTCGGCCTCGTCACCGTGATAGCTGTCGAACTGGCGATCATCATCAACATGAGCCTGTACACCCCGGTGCTCGCCACCTACCGGCTCGAACGCACCCCCAAGCATCTCGTCGCCCGCACCCTGTCGGCCTGGTCGATCGGCCAGCAGGCGTCCATCGCCATCCTCACGGCGCTCGGTGGGCTGCTCGCCGATGCCACCAGCCCACGCACCGCTCTCACGGTCGCGGGACTGCTCATCCTGACCACCCCGCTCCTGCTTCCCCGACACGATCACACGCCGCAGCACGAGCCGGAACTCGACCGTAGCCACTCATGACACCCCGCAACTCGCTGCTGCGGCCCGCAGCTTGTCCGCTGATGGGCGCCCGCGTCGACCAGGCACACCACCAGCAAGGAGAACACTCACGTGAGTACTGCCCCTGCACTTGACCCCACGCACACTGCCCTTCTCGTCATGGACTGCCAGCCCGCGATCCTGGCCGCTCTGCCCGAAGGCGGGGACGGCAAAGCGCTGCTCGGTCGCGTGGAAGGCGCCATCGCCGCCGTTCGCGCGAACGGCGGCACCATCGCCTACGTACGCGTCGGCTTCACCGAGACCGACTGGGACGCGATCCCGGCCACCAACAAGTCCTTCGCCCCGCTGGCCCAACACCGCGTCATGCACCACGAGGACCCTGCCGCCGCCATCCACGAGCGCCTGGCTCCCCAGGACGGCGACATCATCGTGCGCAAGATCCGCTACAGCGGCATGTCCACCACCGACCTCGACCAGCAGCTGCGCGAGCGCGGCATCACCACTCTGGTCGTCTCCGGTATCAGTACCAGCGGCGCCGTCCTGTCCACCGTCATCGACGCGGCCGACCGCGACTACCAGCTCCACGTCCTGTCCGACGGCGTCGCCGACCCGGACACCGAGGCCCACAACGTCCTGCTCCATCAAGTTTTCCCCTCACGGGCCCACATCATCGACACCGCCGAGCTGCACGCCCTGCTCCGGGCTGAGTGACCCGGACCACGAGCCGATCCCACCCACGGCCGCCGCACCCACCCGGTGTGGCGGCCGTCCACACCCCGGTGCCGGCTCAGCAACAGCCCGGAACTCTCCCCGGCCGCCTGCACCGGTGTGATCGACCTGTACGGCGAGGGCCTCCAGGCCGTGCGCGCTTCGAGGCCGAGCGCGCCTTCGAGACCAAGCGTCGCCGCGGCAACGTCTACTGATGCTCCTTGCGGCGTTCTCGCGCACGATGGTGAATTGGATCGAAGCGATCACCAGCGAAGGTGCCCGGCCCGACTCCGCGCGGGGTGCCGCGGCCGGCGATCACGGGCACGATGCCGCGAACCTCCGTAGGCGCGTGAGCGCCGAGCGTATTTCTACTCCAGCAGCTTTCATCCGGTGCAGTAGCTTGCCAACGCCCCCTGGGAACGACCAGCTGCCGCAGCGCAGGACAACCGGAGGATCGCCCATGCCCCGAGAGGCGCCGTACCTCGCAGTAGCCGACGTGCTGCGCGCACGGATTCTCTCGGGAGAGTGGGAGATCGGGGAGCGCCTGCCGTCCCGGGCACGGCTCGCCGAGGAGTACGGGGTCGGACGCAACGTCATGCAGCGAGCCATGGACCGTTTGATCATCGACGGTCTCCTCGAAGGACGCGCCGGCTCGGGCACTTACGTCCGCCTGCCGCGCGAGCGCCTGCGGCTGGTCCGCTCGCGGCACCGCGAACGCCAGGAGGGCTCTCCCTCCTGGGCGGGCGGGAGAGAGCGGGGCAGGGCCGACGCCTGGGATTCACACAGCCAGGTGCGCGTCCCCGCCCCCGAGGCAATCGCCGAGCGGCTCGCCATCAGTCCCGAAGACCTCTGCGTCAATACGCATTACGAGTTCCTCGCCGACGGGCAACCGGTCCAGCTCTCCGAATCCTGGGAGCCGATGGCTATCACGGATGGAACGCCGATCGTGCTGCCCGAGATGGGTCCCCTGGCGGGAAAGGGGGTGGTCGAGCGCATGCGCTCCATCGGCGTGGTCATCTCGACTGTGGTCGAGGTGCCGCGCCCGGCTCGTGCCACCCAGGTGCAGGCGAACCTCCTGGGGATCAGTGTGGGGGACCTCGTGCTTCAGATCGAGCGGACCATCTACGACACGGACGGACGTCCGGTGGAAACGGCCGACATGGTCATTCCGGACGTGCGCCGGGAAGTGGTCTACGAGTTCGGAGTCGACCGTCCGTAGTCGTTGATGCCATCAGAGAGACATCGCAAATTCGACAGTGGGGTATTCGAATGTCAAAATCCTCCCGGCTCGGCCTCTTACACGATCGGGACTTCGGACGATTGTTTGCTGCCACTGCGCTCGGGCAGCTGGGCGACCGCATCATCTTTCTGGCCCTGCCTCTGGTTGCCATAGCGGCATTGCGCGCCGACGAGTTCCAGGTCGGATTGCTGGCCGCGATGACCTCGGCAGGCTCGCTCCTGGTCGGGCTGCCGGCGGGCGCGTGGGTCGATCGCATGCGGAAGCGATCGGTGATGATCAGCACTGATCTCGTTCGCGCGCTGGTCCTCCTGACGATACCGGTGGCGTGGTGGGCAGGCCTTCTCGCCATCTGGTGGCTCTACGCAGTCGCCTTGGTCCATGGCGTGTTGACTGTTTTCTTCGATGTCGCGTACGTCAGTTATCTCCCGCACTTGGTGGGACGCAGCAATCTCGTGGAGGGAAACTCAAAACTGTCGACAATGCGCTCGGTGGCCAGTATCAGCGGGCCGACGGTGGCAGGGCCGCTGGTCGGCCTGATCGGCGCCCCTGCAACGCTTTTGGTGAGTTCGGCCGGGATGGCTATGTCGGGACTTCTCGCGATTGCTATCCGGAAACGCGAACAGAAGCCAGAGCGAAGTGAGCATCATCAATTGGGTCGAGAGATCAAGGAGGGATTGAAGTTCGTTCTGAAACACCCCACCCTGCGCGCAATAATGCTCGGCGATGCGGTATTCAATCTCTTCCTGGTCATGTACCAAAGCATGCTGCTGGTCTTTTTGGAGCGGGAGATAGGTCTCCAGCCCTTCGGTATTGGCCTCATTCTGTCGGGAATGGGTTGTGGCGCCTTGCTGGGCGCACTGTTGGCAACCACGGTCTCCAGTCGGGTCGGGCAAGGTCCGGTCATCTGGCTCGCGTCACTGGTCACCTGTCCGTTGACCGTCCTCATGCCACTGGCGCGACCAGGTTGGAGCGTGTATGTGGCTGCGATCGGACTCGCGGCTCTTTCGCTGGGCGGAGTCGTCCGCGTTGTGTCTCAATCAAGCTTCCAACAGGCCGTGACACCGGATCGGCTTCTGGGCCGGATGAGCGCAACGACTCGCTTCGTGTCCTGGGGTGGCATTCCTCTTGGTGGACTGTTGGGTGGAGCCTCGGGCTCTGTGTTCGGAGCAACAGGCACCTTGTGGATCGGTGCAGCCGGTATGACCTTGAGCGTCCTCCCCAACTTCCTGTCACCGCTTCGAACCATGCGCACATTGCCCACGGAAAAGGCCCCCGAGCTCGCGCGCTGAGGCTTCACAAGTGGCTGACAAACAAGCGGCTCATGTATCACCTGCAGAGTCAGGAGGGCTTCACCCAGGCACGAAGTCTGTGCGGGCCAGAGGGATGACGACGGCTGATCGTCCGGTGGCCTGCTCGCGCAGGACTGCGTTCTCCGCGAGCAGGGCGGCGATGACGGTGGCCGAGGCGTAGACCTGGTCTTGAAGCCTGCGACACTCGTCCCGGTTGTTGCGAAGCTTGCCGAACCGGATGGACGGGCGGGTCCGGCGCAGAAGGTCGTGTTCGACTCGGAGGTCACCGTGCTGGGAGCGTGGTTGGCCCTGTTTCTGCGGACCTGGAGGTGAGGAACCGGATGCGAGGGGTGGGCCGGGCCGGTTGCCCGCGCAGTTCGCGGTTCTCGGTCACTGCCTGGTGCAGGCCGCATACAGAGCTCGGGCTCCTGGAGCAGCCGGGCACGCACTACCGGCTCGCCCGGCGGAGGGCTCGGTGTCTGCTCGCGTGGCGGCCAGGCCCTGGCCGGGGAGCCGGCGGACAGCCCGTTCGTGGTGTTCGGGAAGTGGGTGTGTCAGCGCTTTCGGTAGGACGCGTCCAGGTCGGGGATCTCGACGGAGGTGTGCAGGGTGACGCCATCGACCGGCTTGACCTCGGCGGCGACCAGAGCGAGCACGGCGGCCGCAAGGCGGGCCTTGGTCGCGTCGGTGCGGCCGTGGAGCAGGCCGATCTCGATGTGCAGGACGGCGTGGCCCTCGGTCTCGGTCCCGACGGTGAAGTCCTCGACCCGGCGGAAGCGGGTCTTGCAGGCCTCCAGGCGGGCGTCGACGGTGTCGACGACGATCGGGTGCAGGGCGAGCGCGAAGGCCGGGCGGTCGAAGGCTGCGTCGAGCGGGCCGGAGTAGTCGACGGTGATCTGCGGCATGGCGGGCAGCTCCTCGGATGGGATCACATGATCGGCTCCCACCCTAAGGGCGGCTCAGCCGACCGCTACCGCCCCGTGTTGACTCTCACTGTGCAGGCCGCGCTGCGAGGGCCGACTTCGCAGAGGCCTTCACTTGCAATCAGATGCAGCGGCAGCAGCGGCAGCAGCGGGAGCAGCGGGAACGAGAGGCCGTCCAGCGGGCCGGCGACCGGGACGGGGCTCCGCCGCGGATGGGCATCGGCCTGGATTCCGGAAGGTCCGTGATCCGGCGGTTGTGATCCCGGCGGCGGATTGCCGACGCCTGTTCAGGACACGGGTGCCCCGGGACCGAAGACCGCGGTCCAGGCCCGGGTCAGCACCGCGGCCGCGCCGATCCTCAGGCGTCGCCGGAGGCGTCACGCGGGCCCGCAAGAGCCGCCCCGGCCACACAAGAGGCCCAAGTGGAAGCCGGGGCCAAACCACCGCGCCCGCCGTACTCGGTTGGGGCCACAACGCATAAGCACCGAGGCGACTTCGGCTCACGGCCCGGCCCCATGAACTTGCCCGTGATCCTGGCCGCAGAGCCCATGCCGACGGGACGAACCCACTCGTCTCCTGCCGGCCCTGCCGGCCATCTGACCGGCGCGACCTGCAAAGGTGGGTCGCGCACCGCACCACGCGCGCCGTCCGACCACGCACCCGGCACGGACCGCACCACAGGAGGGGACACCATGGGCAAACAGCGCATCACCGTCTGCCTGCCGCCCGTCGGCTCCGACGGGCTGAAGCAGGCGATCGGGCAGGCCATGGCCCCCTTCTGGTACGACCGTGAGGACCGCCCTCACCCGGACTGGGTGGGAGAGTGGAGCTACTGGTTCGTCTCCGGGGTGGGCTGTCTCTTCGACGTACTGCCCGGCCACGAGGACGACCCCCGGCTCGTGCGGTGCGACGACTGGACCGAACCCCCCGTGGACCTGCCGCCCTCCCGCTGCCACGGCGGCCCGTGCGGCATCCTCGACCTCGACACTTCCCGCGCCGCCGAGGCCCGCCGGGCGGCCGGCACCTGGACGGCGTACCGCGCCTTCGCCGACCGCTACCCGCCCGCGCTGCCTTTCCGCCACTTCGCCGAGCGGGTCAGGAACCTGGAGCCCGAACACGCCAGGTAGGCCGCCGTGGCCGCCTTCCGTGAACAGCCCCTGATCCAGGCGATCGAGGCCGACCCCGCCCTGGAGGAGCGGTTCACATTCGACCCCGTCCGCCACTTCGACGAGGACCTGGAGACCTACGTGACCCGCCATGTGGCCGCCGTGCTGCCCACCCCCGCCCTGCTCACCCTCGACGGCCGGTGGGTGGAGGCCGGCGGCCTCGACTACAAGCGGATGTTCAACGCCTACCTGGACGGCCTGCCCGGCGACACGATGGTCGCACGGGTGCTCTACCACTCGTGACGCAGTGGTACTCCAGCCGGAGTTCTTCACCAGCGCTGGTCAACGGGCTCAGGTGTGGAGTGGGGCGGGCCGGGACGGGGTGGGGCGGTCTCTACGGGCTCGTCCCACGAACGTCGCAGCTCCAGGTCAACGCCCGATGTCGGCCCCGGCGGTCAGCCAGCCGAGGAGGTCATCGGTCACCCACTCGCCGACGCCGGGGCCGTCGATGTCGTTGTCACCCGCCCCGAGGTCAAGGCTGTGGACGGACGCCCGGTGACCGCTCCCGCGACGCATGAACAGACCGCGCCCGCCGCTGTCGTCGCCGATGAGCACCCAGTCCGGCTGGTACGTGCTCACCTCGTAGGTCTCGTTGCGTTCGAGGATGTCCAGCGGACCGTAGACCTGGACACCGTTGGGGAGGAGGACACCGGGCGTGGACCGCCAGAGCCGGGCCAGCGCGGGAGTGGGGGTGTCGCCGAGCCCGGCGGTCCGTGCCACGTGCAGGGTCAGGAAGCCCGCGAACGAGTCCGCCACCAGTTTCTCCGCGCCGTTGTGGCGAGCACGCCGGATCACCGCGTGCTCCTCGCCCGTACTCGACTCCGCGGAACGGTCGAGCGCGAAGTGGTAGGTGCCGTCGCCGTCCGGTTCGGTGTAGAAGCAGAGCCGGTCCTCGTCGAGGCGCCACTCGGCGGTGAGGTCGTCGGTGCCCCGCTCGCCGGGTGGGGCGAGCGTCGCAAGCGGTTCGCCGTCGAGCTCGCCGTCGTTGTACTCGGCCAGCCACCACCGGAACGACGGCGCGAGCGGGCCCACGGCCGACTCGGCCGAGCGGATCCACGCCTCCGGCGCACCACATCCGGGCCGAGTGGCGATTGCGGGCGATTCGTCGATCAACGCTCGAAGGAGGACAAGGTCGGGGGTCACGGGCACGAGCCTGTCACATGGCCGTGCCGCACAGGCAGGGGAGACCCGGGCCTCGCACCTCGGCCCCGGGGGCGCACACTCCACACCGAGGCTGCGCCCGGTGCGCTCCGCCGTTCGGCTGCCGCCCTCCGGCGTTGACTGCGCCGGGGACTGCGCCAGGCAGGTCGGGCTCGTCGAGGGAAGGGAGCCTCTTCATGACCAGCCCCTTTGATGGGAGCACCTCCGGCCTTCGGCGGAACGGCCTCGTCGGATCGACGACCGTCGGACGGGGCTGCCCGACCCGGCCGACGAGGTCGGCAGGGGCGTACGGTCTTGCGCACGGCGTAGCAGGTGGCGGGCCTCCGGTCTTCTAGCCGGGCCTCCGGTCTTCGAACCGGGCCTCCGGTCTTCGGCCGGGCAGACGTCCGCGAGCCCGGCAGACGTCCGCGATCCGGGCAGACGTCTGCGATCCGGCCGGAGCGGAGCAGCGAGCCGTCCGTGAACAGCCAGGGCATCCGCGGTTCGGGCACGTGCTGGTTCGAACCGGCGTGCACGGCGCACCGGGTACGCCGTGACAACACCGTTCGGGATCCGCGCGCCCTACCGGTGGTCACGGGCCCTGGGAATGATGAGTTGACCGCAAGGGATCCAGACGACACCGCACACCTGCCTCTCGGCCAGGTGGACATGCGGTGGAAGGAGTCCACATTGTTGCTTCTCATCTCCCCGGACAGCGTCGAGGAAGCCCTCGACTGCGCGAAGGCGGCGGATCACCTCGACATCGTCGATGTCAAGAAGCCCGACGAGGGCTCGCTCGGCGCGAACTTCCCGTGGGTCATCAAGGAGATCCGTGACGCGGTCCCGGCGGACAAGCCGGTGTCCGCCACCGTGGGAGACGTGCCGTACAAGCCCGGCACGGTGGCCCAGGCGGCGCTCGGTGCGGTTGTCTCCGGAGCCACGTACATCAAAGTCGGCCTCTACGGATGCACGACGCCCGAACAGGCCATCGACGTCATGCGAGGGGTCGTCCGGGCGGTGAAGGACTACCGGCCGGACGCGTTCGTCGTCGCCTCGGGCTACGCCGACGCCCACCGGATCGGTTGCGTCAACCCGCTCGCTCTGCCCGACATCGCCCTCCGCTCCGGCTCCGACGCGGCCATGCTCGACACCGCGGTCAAGGACGGGACCCGGCTGTTCGACCACGTTCCGCCGGAGGTCTGCGCGGAGTTCGTCCGGCGGGCCCACGAGGCCGAGCTGCTCGCCGCCCTCGCGGGCAGTGTGAAGGTGGGAGACCTCAGCACGCTGACCCGTATCGGCACGGACATCGTGGGGGTGCGCGGGGCGGTCTGCGAGGGGGGCGACCGCACCACCGGAAGGATTCAGCCGCAGTTGGTGGCCGCCTTCCGGGCGGAGATGGACCGGCATGCCCGGGAACACACGGCTGCCGTTGCCGCCGCGAGTTGACCGCGGCATGGCGACAGGCCAGCCCCGTCAGGTGTCGCCCGACACCGTCGGCGAGCGCTTCGCCGTCCTCGATCCGGCAACGGGCGAGGCAATCGAGGAGGCCCCCGACCAGCAGCCGGACGAGTTGGACGTCGTTGTCGGCCGGGCCCACGAGGCCTGGCGCAGCTGGCGGACCGATCGCGGCGCCCGCGCCACCGCTCTGCTCGCGGCAGCCGACGCCGTGGAGGTCGCCGGGGCGGAGATCGCTCCTCTGCTCACCCGTGAACAGGGCAAACCCCTGTCCGAGTCGTACGCGGAGATCGCCCGCACGGCAGCCCGCCTGCGCTACTTCGCCGAACTCGACCCCGAGCCCCGGCCCATCACGGACGGTCGCCCGGTACGGAGCGAGATCCGCTGGCGGCCGCTCGGGCCCGTCGCCGCGATCGTCCCGTGGAACTTTCCCCTCCAACTGGCGTCGGCGAAGCTGGCGCCCGCGCTCGCCGCAGGCAACACGGTGGTGCTCAAGCCCTCGCCCTTCACGCCCCTCGCCACACGGCTGCTGGGATCCGTCATCTCCACCGCCCTCCCCGAGGACGTGCTCACGATCATCACCGGTCATGAACCTCTCGGGGCCCGCCTGGCATCCCACCCGGGGATCCGTCACGTGACCTTCACCGGTTCGATTCCCACCGGACGGGCCGTCGCGGCAGGCGCGGCGGCGTCGCTCGGCCGCGTCACCCTGGAGCTGGGCGGCAACGATGCCGCCATCCTGCTGGAGGACGTGGATGTGGAGCGGATCGCGGACCGGCTGTTCTGGGCGGCGTTCCGCAACTGCGGGCAGGTCTGCATGGCGGTCAAGCGCGTCTACGCGCCGGCCCGGCTCTACTCCGACGTTGTCGAGGCCCTCGCGCAGCGCGCGAAGACCACTGTCGTCGGATCCGGCCTCGACCCGCGCACGCAGCTGGGTCCGGTCAACAACATCCCCCAACTGGCCCGGGTCGAGCGCTATACGGCCCAGGCCCTGGCAGACGGTGCCCGAGCCGTGGCCGGTGGCCACCGGCCGGACCGACCGGGCTACTTCTACGCCCCGACGATCCTGGCCGATGTCCCGCCCCGCAGCCCGGTGGTGACGGACGAACAGTTCGGTCCGGTCCTGCCGGTGCTGCCGTACCGGAACCTCGACGAAGCCGTCGAGGCGGCCAACGACACCGGCTTCGGGCTGGGCGGCTCGGTATGGGGGACCGATCTCGACCGGGCCGAGGCGGTGGCCGACCGGCTGGAGTGCGGGACGGCGTGGATCAACCACCACGCCGAACTGTCCCTCGCTCAGCCCTTCGCGGGCATCAAGGAGAGCGGTGTCGGCGTCGCGGGCGGGCCGTGGGGGCTCTACGGGAACCTCAGGCCGTTCGTCGTGCACCGTCCGGAGGAGGCGTGACGATGAGGTTTGGCGCGGCGGTACTGCGCTCGTACGAGAGCCGATTCGCCGTCGAGGAGGTGATCCTGAACACGGGACCGGCCGACGGCGAGATCCTGGTCAGGATCGCGGGCTGCGGGATGTGCCGCACCGATCTCGCGGTCCGGCATTCGGACGGCCGTTCACCGCTGCCGGCGGTGCTCGGCCACGAGGGGGCCGGGGTCGTGGTGGAGACGGGCGGCTCGCACACCGGCCTGAGCAACGGCGACCACGTCGTGCTGAGCTTCGACTCCTGCGGGCACTGCCGGAACTGCATAAACGCGGCCCCGGCCTACTGCGACTCCTTCGCCTCGATCAATCTCTTCGGAGGGCGAAAGGAGAAGGCCGCGCGGTTCACCGACGCGGCCGGGGACGAACTGGCCCCCCGGTGGTTCGGTCAGTCCTCGTTCGCCGAGTACGCGGTGGTCCCCGCCCGCAATGCCGTCCGGGCCGACCCCTCGCTGCCCGTCGAACTGCTCGGGCCGCTCGGCTGTGGCTTCCTCACCGGCGCCGGAGCGGTCTTCAACTCCTTCGGCGCCGGGCCCGGCGACACCATCGCGGTCCTTGGCGCAGGAGCGGTGGGCCTGGCCGCGGTGATGGCGGCCGCCGCCTCCGGAGCGGTCACCGTGGCCGTCGACCGGCACCCCGAACGGCTGGCCCTCGCCGAACGATTCGGCGCGATCCCACTGCATGCCGCATCGGCCGACCTGCCCGGCCGCATCCGGCGACTGACCGACGGCGGCGCGCAGTACGCGCTGGACACCACGGCCTCCGCCCAGCTGATCAACGACGCGCTCCGGGCCCTGCGTCCGACTGGCCATCTCGGTCTGGTGGCACGGCTCCGTACCGCGCTGCCGCTCGAACCGGGGACATTGGACCGGGGCAGGAGAATCTCCCACATCTGCGAGGGGGACGCGGTGCCGGGACTGCTCATTCCGCGGCTGACCGGGCTGTGGCAGGCCGGGCGGTTTCCCTTCGACGAGCTGATCCGTACGTACCCACTCGCTGACATCAACGAGGCCGAACGCGACTGCGACGCGGGCCGCGTGGTCAAACCCGTCCTGCTTCCGGAGGGGAGGAGCCGATGAGCGAGGTGTTCGACGCCCCTGCCCGTCCGCCGGCCGCAGGAATGTGTGCTGTCGGGCGCTCCCCGAGGAACGGAGCGCCCTGAGCGGTGGCGCCGTGCGTCCGCCGCTGATCCGTCATTCGCGATCCTCGCTGTTCGCGGTCTCAACTCGCCCAAGGGAGCACATGTGGTCGGCACAACGTCTCTGAACACCGGAGTGGAAGGCGTGGAAGGAGGTGTCGGCCTGACCGCTCTCCTGGTCGCCGCGGCACGGGCGATCGAGACCCACCGCCACGACACCCTGGCACGGGACGTCTATGCGGAGCACTTCGTGCTCGCCGCACCGGCGTCCGCCGGCTGGCCGGTCCGGATGCAACAGGTTCCGGACGGGGACACCAACCCGCTGTGGGGGCGGTTCGCGCGATACTTCGGCCTGCGGACGAGGGTCCTCGACGATTTTCTCCTCCAGTCGGTGCACACGGGTGACGTCCGACAAGTGGTCCTGCTCGGGGCGGGGTTGGATTCGCGGGCGTTCCGACTCGACTGGCCGCCCGGCTGCGTGGTCTTCGAGATCGACAGGGAAGGCGTGCTGGCGTTCAAGCACAAGGTGCTCGACGGACTGTCGGCCACCCCGAAGGCAGCGCGCGTACCCCTCCCGATCGATCTGCGCGCCGACTGGGTCGGAGCGCTGGCCGACGCCGGGTTCGACACGGACGCACCGAGCGTCTGGCTGGCCGAGGGGCTGCTGTTCTACCTGCCCGCCGCCGCCGAGACGGACCTCATCGACACGGTGGACCGGTTGAGCACGGGAGGAAGCGCGCTGGCGTTCGAGGTCAAGCTCGACAAGGACCTGCTGGAATACCGCGACAGCCCGCTCTACACCTCGACGGCACACCAGATCGGCATCGACCTGCTCAACCTGTTCGACAGAGAGCCGCGGCCCGACTCCGCCGGGGACCTGGTGAGCAGGGGCTGGGACACATCGGTCCGGACCCCCTTCGACTTCACCCGTCATCACGGACGCGGCCCGTTGCCCGAGCAGAACGACGCGTTGGCGGGCAACCGCTGGGTATTCGCGAACAAGCCCCGACCATGACGCTGCCACCGGGGACCGGGCCGCCGATCGTGCGGCGGACCCGACCGGGCAGGCCGACGGCGGCCCTGGGCGGGCTCTCCCGTGCGGCGACGGGGCGGCCGGCCCTTGCCGAAGGCCCCGATCCGGGTCCAGGTCCGGGTTCGGGGCCGGTGATCCAGGGCCGGTGATCTGGGTCCAGTGATCTGGGTCCGGGGGACAGGCCCCCGGACCCTACCTGTGGGTCCAGGGGCCGTCGTTACAGTTCGAGCCCCGGCAGGCATACGGCTCCGGTGACGCGAGTAATCCACGACGAGGTGACGCGTGAAACGCAGTGACCGGATACGCCTGGACATGCGCGCGAGCGCGGGGCAGACGGCAATCGAGTACCTGGCCCTGTTGGGGATCGTTGCCGTCGTGGTCGGTGCAATCGCCGCGGCGACCATCGGGGGCGGCATCTCCCGCCTCGCACGCGAACAGGTCTGCCGCATCGGTGCGGCGCCGGGCGGCGGCAGCGACTGCCTCGGCGACAACGATGTCAAGCGCGAGCGCGACTATCGGCAGACGGGTTCCGACGACGACCCCGTCAAGCCCGGCACCCTCTTCCGTACCGAAGCCGGCGAGCCCGTCGGCAAGTCCGTCAGAAAGTCCGTCGGCAAGTCTCCTGGCAAGACGGTGAACGCACTCCCCGACCTGTGCTTCGAGCCGCGGGAATCGCAGTCGTCGGTGTCCGTTCCGGGCAGCGGCGTTCTCGGCAAGGCCGCCGCCTGGGGGTACTCCTGGCTGGTCAACTTCGTCATCGACAAGATCGACAACGAGAAGAACAAGGAGAAGCGGGTCAAGCTGGCGCTTGCGGACCTCGCCTACTGCCTCCCCGACTACAACATCGTCATCGCGCAGCCCCACGAGGGCAACCTGCAGGAGATGGACGGTACGGCGCTGATCGAGACAGTGGAGATCAGCGGCACCGCGTACCGCGTGTACGCGTTCAAGACCGGCAAGTTCACCTGGGCGGACGACGCCGACCTCGGATGGAAGAACCGCGCGTTCCACGGCGTGTTCGACATCAGCGAGGACCGCCGCACCGTCACGTTCCAGGAGCCGCCCCGTCCCAAGCGGAAGGAGGGCTGGAAGCCCGGCGACGAGGGCTGCCAGGTCGAGGGACAGGAACCGCCCGATCGGAGCCGGTACTACGACACGTATTCCCCGCTGGACAACGAGGGATCGACGCAGGCGGTGCGGATGCTCGTGAACGACATGCGTCGTTGCTACCCCGACTACAACGTGGTCGCGATGCACTCGGAACAGGCGTCGCACTGGGCCGAGGAGCCGGATTCGTTCGTCCACCGGGGCAGGTACCGGCTGAACTCCAACGAATACCATGGCGCCGAGAACGAGGACGACATCGCCTCGGGCCGGGGCGTGTTCGACATCTACGTCTTCGACAAGGGCAAGTTCAGCAACGACGGCGACGGCGGCTACACCAACTGGGCCTTTTACGGCGACTTCACCCGCGACGGCTCGGAGGTGGCCTTCGACCAGCCGGAACCCGCCGACCTGGAGGCCGATTCCACTGCCACCGGATCGGGCACGGTCAATTTCGACGACGAGTCGCCGAAGTACACGGACGGCGGGCCGTACCCCGGTACCGACTACTCGGGCAAGGTGCCGGGCGACGACGCCGAGCTGACCCATTCACTGATCGACGAGTACAGCCGCAGCTTCCCCGGCAAGAACATCATCGTGGCGAAATCGTTCAACAACCTCTCCTTCTCCGGGGTGTCCGGCCTCGAACATCTTGCGGTGGTGGACGGTGTCGATGTGTTCGCCCTCGACAGCGGAACCATCACCGACAAGGGGGACGGCGGCTGGAAGAACTGGGGCTTCACCGGCAACTTCGAGTACGCCGAGGACGCGAAGGAGGTGACCTTCGGCGACCGGTGAGGAAGAGGTCGACCGCGCGCCCGTCGAGGGCAGCGCTGCGAAGGTCTCCGGGAGTACGGCGCACGTTCGCTTCCGGAGGCAGTGGCTGGAGCTCGGCAGGGGTCTTGACCGGCCAGCGCCTGAGCAGAAGGCCGACCCGTTGCTGCGGCGTCATCGGCGACGGGTTCTTGCGGGATGCCGGCAGTGGTGGGGGCGGCATCCAGGTTCGCCCTGCCTGTTCGATGTGACGCAGCATCCATGCCCGCGCCTCTGGGCTGGCGGTGTTCCGGACTCAGCTCATCGGTCGTTCGGCCATCGCCTGTTCGAAGCTCCCGGAGGACTTACCCTGACGGGGCGGTCTCCTGGGCCGTGGCCGTGCGATGCCCGGAAGATTGTGGCTCAAGTCGGCCAGGAACCTGATGCGGTCCAGAGCCTTGTCAGGGGAGTTCTCCTGCGCCACGCGCTGTGTGCCTCCGGCCGGACGGCGGATCCCGGTGAACGCCCTGGCCACCGGAAGCGCGGCTATGCCCCGGTCGAGCTCGGCTTGCTGGCTCCTCTTGCTGATCCACCCTTGCTGTCGTCCTCAGGGCTGGTTGTGCGGGCCTGGGTACGCGACAGGGCAATGCGGCGGCGCGCGATATCGACCACAATGATCTTCACGGCGAGGGCATCACCGACCTCGATCTCGTTCTCGGACGCTTCATCCAGCTCGCTGGTGTGCACCAGCCCCTGGAAGCCGTCCTCCCGGTCTTCGATGCGGACGAAGACACCGAAGGGGACGATCTTGGTGACCGGTCCGGTGACCACCTGCCCGATTTGCTGTGCGACCCGCGGCCAGGGGTCTTCCTGCACTGCTCGGAGCGACAGCGGCACTCGTTCCCGGACCAGGTCGACGTCGAGGACCTCGGCTGTGATTTCCTGGCCGACGCTGACGACATCGGACGGGTGGTTGATCGGACGCCAGGACAGCTCCGGAATGTTGATCATCGCGGTGAAGCCGCCGATGTCCACGAAGGTGACGCCGAAGCTGGCGATGGTCGTCACCGTGCCGGTGACGACCTGGCCGCGCCGCAGGGTCTTCAGGAAGGCCCAGTCCCGGTCGCTGGGCGTCGGCTCGGTCTGCCAGCGTGCGCGGAGAACACCGTCGCTGTCGGGCAGTACAGCGGTGAACAGAGGGTGATGCTCATCGGTGGTCAGGGATACGACGCCGGCAGAAGACGCGCTGGTGAGCTGGGAGGTAGCTGCGTCGAACTGGGTATCGTCCGCGACCGTGCTGGTGATCTGCCCGTCCTCGTCCTCCCAGATGATCTCCACCAGGCCCTCGTCGGGCAGCGAGGCCACGGCCGTGGCGACATCGGTGAGCAGGTCCGGCCACACCGCCAGCTGGGCGCGAGGGGTCAGCTGGGATTGCACCGCCTCGATGTTGTCGCGGGTGAGGCGGTGCCACCGGGAGGCGTTCCCGGCGTAGGTCTCCTCCAGGAATGTGGCGTGGTGGGCGCTGACGGTCCAGTGCAGGCGGGCCCAGAAGTCGGCGTCGGCCGGCCGCTGCACGTGTCGTGGGTCGTCGGGGACGAAGTCGTACGGCGATGCGTCCAGGGGTTCCGGGAACAGGCCGAGCGCGCGGGTACGGGTCAGCGCTGCTTCGCAGGGGCGGCTGCTGCCGATGTAGAGGTACTGGTCCCAGCCGACGTGCACCGCGAACGCTCCCTCCGCCTCCAGGCGGCACCAGGCGCCGTTGTCGCGGAGCATGGCCCGGACGAGTTCGAGGCCGACGGCGATCGGCACCAGCACACCATCGTGGAACCCGGCGAGGCCGGCCGGGAACAGGCCGGCCAGACCGTAGCCGTCGAGCGGTGGCTCCAAGCCGAAGCGGGCGAAGCCTCCGATCTGCGGCTCACGGATGGCCAGTCGGTCGACACCGGTGTCCTCGGCGAAGGCGGCAACGGCCTGCAGGTAGGCGGCTTCGACCGGTCCGTGGTCGCTGATCGTGGGCTCGGCGCCGGCGTGGTGGCCCTGCTCATCGCGGTCGGCGGGGTCGTACTTGGTGACCCGGTGGACGTAGGGCAGCACGTCACTGCCCGCCGGAGGTCGAAGGCGCGGGCGCGGGCACCGCCGCGAGGGCCTGGGCCAGGCCGGGCCGGTCGCGGTTGGTTCCGGTCGGCCCGTGGTCCAGGTAGATCCGCTCCTGCGGGACGTCCAGGCCGAGCAGGATCCCGCGCTGGGCGGTGAGGTCCTGCTTGTCCGGACTGCATCTCGCGTAGCCGACGCGTTCACTCACGCCCGAAGCGTACGGTAAGCCCCCGCTCAGCGAACAAGTCACCGGACACCCTAAATGAGACGCCGTCAGCGCAGGTCGCTCTCTCCCGCCGAGCAGGATCGCGATTGTTCGTTGGGGGGTTCCCCTTACGGACACAAGAGGGGCCCGCTGTCAGTACCCTGACGCGGTGATGACCAGCACTGTCTTGTCGAGAGCCATGAGCGGCACCATCAATCCGCCCCTGCTCCCTCTGCCGGATCGTGTCATGGAACTTCTGTCGGAGCTGGGAAGTCCGCCGCGGCTGGCGGCTCACCTGCGAGCCGTCCATGACGTCGCGCACCAGCTGGTCGACTGGGTGGAACAGCACTACCCCACTGTGATCTTCGACCGCGAGGCGGTGCTCTTCGGGGCGGCCACGCACGACGTAGGAAAGTCGGTGCACCTCGCCGAACTCTCCGGGCCCGGATCGGCGCACGAGGAGGCCGGGCAGGCCCTTCTGCTCGGCCACGGCATCAGCCCGGAACTGGCGCGCTTCGCCGCGACTCATGCGTCATGGGCGGACGCGAGTGTCGGCCTGGAAGACCTGATGGTCAGCCTCGCCGACAAGATCTGGAAGAACAAGCGTGTCCCCGACCTGGAAGATCTCGTCGTGGCCCGGCTGGCCGAAGCGACTGGCCGGGCGGCATGGGAAGAGTTCATCGCGCTCGACGGGGTCCTCGCCTGCATCGGCGACGAGTCCGACCAGCGCCTGGCATTCCAGGCATCCTTCCCGATCTGCAACTGAGGGCCCTCAGGAGTCACCCCTTGGCGGACTCCGGTGCTTCACCCACCGGACGGCCCCGTCGGACGCCCCGCTCCGAGGGAGCCGCCTGGACTCCGCTGGTCTGCGAGGCTAGAAGGCCGCAGTGCGGTCTTCGCTGCGCGGGTCGGTCACCTGGTGCTCGGCGTAGACGCCCGCGCGTGCCTCACGACGCCAGGGACGTGCGTAGGCCACTGATTCGGCGGCAGCCTCGGAACCGTCGTCAAGGTTCACGACCACCACCGATGGCAAGCCGTCCGCGGGGCACTGCTCAAGCCAGTCTCCGTTGGGGGCGACGATTCCGGACGGGGCGATGGCGCTGTGCTGTGTCGGTACCGAGAAGCTGACCCAGTAGCTGTTGACCGCGGCGTGGCCTTGGGCTTGGGCTGCGCTGTTGGCCGGGGTGACGCCGGTCGTGGAGAACAGGACGCAGTCGACGTCCAGCTTCTCGTATTCTGCGAACAACTCCGGGTAGTGGATCTCCATTCCGAGCAGGCAGCCGAAGCGCACACCGTCGACGTCGAAGGTCACCGGTGCGATGCCTGGCGAGTACATGTACGAGACCTTTGTCTTCGACAGCAGGCGCTCGTCGTAGCGCGTGACGACCTCGCCGCGATCGGAAATTACGTAGAGGCTGTTGTGCGGGCGGTTCGGCTCGGTCAGGCGGTGCACCGAGGCGATCACCGTCCACAGCCGCAAATCGCGCGCCAACTCGGTGATCGCGGCCAACTCCGAGTGGAGCACCGGCCACTGGCACCGATCCCAGTCCGCCGGGCCGACCGCGTCCGGGCCGTCGACGGACATGACGAGCTTGTTGGGAAAGCAGATCGCGCCTTCCGGAAAGTGCGCGATCCTCGCTCCCTGAGCACTGGCCTCGCGCATCAGAGCACGGACCTCACGGCCGCTTTCGCGCAGCGCTTCAGCGTCTCGGGGGTCATCGCGTACGGGGGTCTGCGCTACGGCGAGCCGCACGCTCTGGGGATTCCTTGCTTCCGACATGACCTCTCCTGGTGGAGTCGGACGGAAGTGCCGGAGGGCGGACGTGTAGGACTCGCCGGTCTTGGCGGCGCGGGCACGTACTTGGTGCTTGAAGTTCCTACGGGCTGTCATCGCTGCCTTCCACGCCTTGAGCGACGGCTCCCCAGCAACCTCGCCCGAGGCGATCGGGCTGCAACAACGACCTGAGACGCTGGTCCCTTTGCCTCCGAGGGGAGACCGTGCCGGGGACGGTCGCGGGAGGTTCGGCGTAGGCCACGCAGTCGGTCATCATGCCGTTGCCCGCAGGCTCCGTCAACATGCTTGCTGACCACCTTGCGCAGCGCGTCCAAGGACAGGACCTGGGAGGTGGGCCAGGTGGTGGGCGGTGTGGTTCGGCGCGACAGAGAGTCGCCGGGGCCGGCTCGGCTGGAGCTCGTCGACGGGGTGTTCTTGCTGCACCCGGAGGAAGCCGTGTTCGAGGCGATGCTGGATGGGTGGGGGCAACAACAGCGCGAACGTCGGCTGGAACCGGACACGGTCGACGAGCGAACTCGGGTCGTACGTCAGTTCATGACGTTCAGTGAGGAGTACCCCTGGAATTGGACAGCCGCTCACATGGATGAGTGGTCGCTCGTGGTCGTTCTCCCTCACCGCGGAACAAGGCCGGCCAAGTCGACGATCCGCGACTGTCAAGGGCACATATGGCTAGAACGGGAGGCCCCCACGTCAGCCTCGGGTGGTGCACCGGGCTCGCGGCAATCCGTTCGCATGGCGATTCCCCGGCCGCGTACGGTCTGCGCATGACGAGGACCACGCCGGCCAGACCGGTGTCCGTGGAGGCCGTGTTCCCGGAGCTGGCCCTCTACCGGGGCCGGACGACCCGCCTGCACCCTCGGCCGGGGCGGCCCGACATGCACGACAGTCATGTCGGCGGGCCGATGCTGTGGCCCGAGGACGAACCGTGGCCGGTCTGCCGCGAGCCGCACCAGCGCGAGACCGAGGGGTACGCACCGGACGAGATCCTCGGCGCCCGGACCGCAGGCGCGTGGCCGCCGAGCCGGCCGTGGCCCGGCGCCGGAACGCCTGGGGAGGACGGACCGGTGCCCTTCGTGGGGCTCGCCCAGCTCTTCCGCCGTGATGTCCCGGGCCTTGCGTCCGGGCCCGACGACGCGGACCTGGTGCAGCTCTTCCGCTGCCCGTTCACCCACGGTCCGTACCTGGAGCGCCGCTACCGCCTGCGGTGGCGACGGGCGCGGGAGACCGAGCGCGCTGAGCGCTTCCTCACCGCTCCGCCCGAAGTGCCCCTGCTCCGCTGGGAGCACGAACTTCCCGAGCCGTGTGTCCTGCACCCGGAAGAGGTGGACACCTATCCCTGGGCGGAGGACGACACGCTGCCCGCCCCGCTGATCGCACGCATCGACGCGTGGGACGACGCCCAGGCGTCGGAACACGGCCGCGACGCCCCCAACTACCAGTCCGCCTTGTCGATCCCTCCCGGCTGGCGGGTCGGCGGCTTTCCCAGCTGGGCGTCGACGGGCCCGATGGCCATCGACTGCGCGTCCTGCGCGACCCCGATGCGACTGCTGCTGACGGCCGGGGGCGACGAGATGGACGCCGACTCGCACAGCTGGGTACCGCTGGAGGACCGCGACCCGTCCCTGCGGGGGAAGCCATCGATCCGGGGCGGTCCGTCCGTTGCCCAACCCACCCGGCTCCGCTTCGGCCGGGACCGGGACCTGCACGTCTTCACCTGCCCGGCCGAACCCGGACACGCGCCCCGATGGGTGCTCGCCTAGGGCCTCGAGGTTCCCCACACGATCCTTTCCGCGATGGCGTGAAGGGCCTTCGCCGCCACCCGCGGCGACCACCGCCGGCCCGGACGCTCCTTGGCCTGCCGAGAGTGTCGATCGATTCGAGGTTCAGCGCTCTCGGCAGCGGCAGCGGCGTCGGTTCGGAACCAAGGTAGTTGCGGAGGTTCTTCGCCGGCATCGTTTCCTGGCCGAGGTCTCCCAGCTCCTGGAGTTCCTCGCCCTTCACCTTCAGATCGCAGGCAAAGCACAAGAAGGTGCCAGGAGCGAAGCGTGCAAGGCCTGACCGCCCCGGCTCGAATGGAGACTCGATTTGATGAAAGGATCGAGTCATGGCACGGCCTTCCCCGTACCCGCTTGAGCTCCGTCGCCGTGCGGTGCGCATGGTCGCCGAGGAAACAGAGGTGGGCGAATGGTCCGGGAGAGCATGATGCGCGTCGCCGTGGTCGGCTCGGGCGCGCTGGGAGCGGCGGTGGCGGACGAGCTCGTGCGCCGCGGCCTGTCCGTCGTGGTCTGCACGGCGGAGGAGTCGCGGCCGCCGGTGACGGATGTGGCGTTCGGCTGGCTCAACTCGCACGGGTCGGCGGCGGAGCCACCGTCGGGCGCGCGCGATCGGAACGAGCTCGCCCGGTCGCTCGGCGTGTTGCGCAACGTCACGGCGACGCCGCCGTTGCGCGGCGCCATCACCTGGAACGGCGCCGTGAGCTGGGCATCCACCGCAGCCGCGACGGCTCGATTCGCCGAGCAATCGGGTCCCGGCGTCGCGACCATCGAGGCGGAGGCGCTGCGACAGCTCCTTCCCGGCCTGCGGGTGCCGCCGCCGGTCGTCGCGTACGCGAGCGACGAGGGCATGGTCGAGCCGGACGACCTGCGCCGCGCGTTCCTCGCCCGCGCGCGGGCAGGCGGGGCCACCGTCGTCGCCGCTCGGGTGGATCGCATCCGGGCGCGGCGGGCGGGCGGCTACGAGCTGCAGGGCACCGGAGTGGCACTCGCCGTCGATCGGATCGTACTCGCCTGCGGGACAGGCCTGCCCGCCCTCGCGGAGCAGCTCGGCGAGCACATCGAAGTACCCGGTGTCCCGGCCGCGCGCTTCACCTTCATCGCACCGGAACTACGCCTGGACCGGGTGGTGTCCACGCCGGATTTCGAGATCCGGCCGTCCATCCGGCACGGCTTCGTCGGCGCCGAGGACGTGGTCCCGGGCGAGACGGAGACGGCGACGCGGGCGCGGGTGCGCGCGTCCCTGAGTGCCGTGAGGGAGGCGTTCGGACTGCCGCGGGAACCGGTGCTGGGAGACGTGACCATAGGGGTCCGCCCGATCCCGGCTGGCGACGGCGTGCTCTGCGCACCGCTGGCGAGCGCTCCGGGGGTCGTCGCACTGGCTGCGCATCCCGGGGTGACACTCGCGGCCTCGCTGGCGCTGCGTGCGGCGGAACAACTCGGGACAGCCTCTACGACGGTGTCGGCTATCGATGTTCGGGCGCGCTGGTCTGGCGGCGCTGGTGGGTGATTCAGCGGGCATGGTGCTGACGGGTACAGGTACGGGTACGGGTTCGGGGCGGTTTCCGGGCGAAGTGCCCGCTCGATGCGGCCTGGAGGGGCAGGCGTCGCAGATGTTGTGCAGGTGCGGGGGCCGCCCATGTCGGCCTGGTGATCGGCCACCCGGGCCATTGCTTGACGGGCTTCTGCCTGGGCGGCCTGTTGACGGCGCAGCGTTGGGCCGGCGTGTACCCGGGGGTCAGCCGAGGATGGTTCGCATTTTGTCGTGGAGGTAGTCCCCAGCACGTACAGGGCTGTAGGGCCTGCGGCCGACGGGTGTCGGCAGCGAGGTGATGTCGGTGTGGGGTGCGCAGGCGTGAAAGTACACCAGTGAGGTGAGTTCCTCCTGTGGGGCCTCGGGGGGCGGCGGCAGAACGCGGTGGCGGCCGGAGCGCCAGCGGTCCCCGCTCCAGCGGGCCATGAGGTCACCGATGTTGAGCGTGTAGGCGCTGGGCTCGTAGGGGGCGTCCTGCCAGCCGGCTTCGTCGTCGTAGATCTGAAGGCCGCCCTTGCCGGGCTGCCGGTTCAGGAGGGTGATGAGGCCGAAGTCGGTGTGCGGTCCGACACGGAACTGGCCGGGGGCGGCGGTGCCGGTTTCGTGGGCCGCCGGGTACCAGTTGATGGTGAAGTCCCAGTGCGGGCGCGTGGTGTGGCGGGTGAAGAAGTCGGCCGGCTGGCGCAGCGCGGTCGCCATGACTTCGAGGAGCGTATCGGCCAGGGTACGCATCCGGTCGGTGTATGCGGTGACGAGCGGGCGCAGGGTGGGGACTTCGTCGGGCCAGTCGCAGGGCATCTGCTGTGCGTTGCCGGGCCGCGCGGAGGAATCGACGGCGCATGACCAGACCTCCAGCAGGTCCGGCGGGGTGTGGGTGCCTTCGGACCGGGCGGTTGTCACCCGTTCCCGGCCGATCCAGCCGCGCCGGTTCTGGTCGTAGTGCTCCTTGCCCGCCTGGGGCATGTGGAAGAAGTCGTGTGCCGCGGCGCGTACGTGGCCGGGCAGTTCCGGTTCGATGCCGTGTCCGGTCACCAGCAGGAAGCCGGTGGACTGCAGGGAGCGGTCGACCTGAGCGGCGAGCCGCTCCCGGTCTGCGCTGTGATGCGATGTCCAGCGGCTGAGGTCGATGACGGGAATCGGGGTGGTGGCCATGGTGGCTCCTCCTGTGACGTCGATGGTCAGGGCCGGGGTATGAGTGAGGCCGAAGACGGCCCGTGGGAGTGCGGCGATCTCTGCGCGAGTCAGGACATGTTTCGCTCCGTGCGTTGTGTCGCGGATCGGCTGGTGGGGGATCGGGTTGCCGCCGGGCTCATTCGATGGCGGCTGTGGCCGGCTGGGCGTCAGTGGTGGTTTCGCCTGCGGCCGTTGAGCGTTCTTCCCGGGGCTGTCGGGACAGCCACAGCACGAGGGCAGCTCCGGCCAGGGCCACGGCACCCGCCGTGAGCGCGAGGGTGTTGTGCCCGGTGGCGAACACGGCATGGAGTGTGTGCTCCAGACCGGTGCGCTGTGCGGCCGGGACGTGGGCCAGGAGACTGTCGGCGCCGCCGCCGGAGAGGGTCTGCGCGGTGCCGCCGGGATCGGTGACCTTGCTGCGGAGGGACGTGGTCATGGTGGAGACGGCCAGGGCGCCGAAGACCGCTACTCCGAAGGCGTAGCCGAGCTGTTCGAAGGTGCTGTAGGCGCCGCTGGCGGTACCCGCATGCTCGGCCGGTACGGAGCCCAGCGCGAGAGCTGCGGCGACCTGGAAGATCAGGCCCATGCCGACCCCGCTCAGGGCCAGGCCCGCCACCAGGACGGGCCAGCCCGAATCGGGTCCCAGGAAGCCCTCGGCGCCGACCCCGAGACCGGCGAGGGCGAGCCCGAGGGCGGGCAGGCGGGGGGAGGGCTTGAGTCTCCGGCGTCCGCCCAGCACCGCTACCGATGCGGCAGCCACCGCGTGCGGCAGCACGACCAGACCGGCGGCGAGCGGGGAGAGGTGCTGCACGGACTGCAGCCACAGAGAGGTGTACGGCATGATTCCGTAGACGGTGCCCTCGCCGACCGCGATCGTGAGCATCGCAGCGGTGAACGCGGGCCGGCGGAACAGCGACAGGTCCAGCAGCGGGTGCCAGCGGCGCTGTTGCACTCGCAGGAAGGCGACGAACGCGCCCAGTGCTGCTCCCAGTGGCACCAGTGTCCCTGCCGATACCCACCCTTGGACGTGTGCCTCGGTCAGGGCGTGGACGGACCCACCCGCACCGATCGCGAACAACACCAGACCGGGAACGTCCAGGCGCCGTGCGGTGTCCCGTACCGGTGGTGCGGTGCGGGGGATGTAGCGGAAGGTCATGGTCAGGGCGGTCACGGTGACGGGGACGTTGACGTAGAAGATCCACCGCCAGTCCAGGGCCTGGGTGAGCAGGCCGCCCAGGATCGGCCCCAGGGCGGAGGCGCCGGCGGCGACGGCCGCCCAGGTGCCGAAGGCCAGGGCCAGGCGGCGACCCGAGTACAGGGTGCTGATCAGGGACAGCGTGGTCGTGAACATCGCCGCCGCACCCAGTCCCTGCACGATGCGGGCGGCAATCAGTACGGCCATGCCCGGCGACAGCGCACAGGCGACCGATGCCAGGGCGAAGACGACCAGTCCGCCCGCGTACATCCGGCGTCGGCCGTGAAGGTCGGCCAGCATCCCGGCGCCCAGCAGGGCGGCCGCCACCGCGAGCGCGTAGCCGTCGGCGACCCATTGCAGTTGGGACAGTGACGAGCCCAGCGACTCCGACATGGCAGGCAGCGCCACCAGCACGATCGTCACGTCGACGAGCAACATGAACGTGCCCAGGCAGATGGCGGCCAACGGCCCCCAGATACGCATGGATTCCCAACTTTCACACCGGGTGGACAACGACCTGGTCACCATCCAGGTCCGTCCCGCTCCGGCCCAAGCCGTACTCTTGAAAGCGGGATCATCCGGCGAAGAAATAAGGTGTACCGGTGGATCGAGACACCATGGACGACCTCGACCAGCACCTGCTCCGGGCCCTCCAGCTCGACGGCCGAGCCCCTTTCAGCCGCATCGCGCGAGACCGCAGTGTCTCCGAACGCACCGTCGCCCGCCGTTACCAACGGCTGCGCGCCCTCGGCCTGCGCATCATCGGCCAGCCCGTCTCCTCCCGCCTTGGCCTGAGCCGGTGGCTGCTGCGCCTGCACTGCACCCCGGACGCCGCCGGAACCATCGCCGAAGCCCTCGCCCGCCGTCCCGACACCAGCTGGGTCACCCTCGCCTCCGGCGGCACCGAGCTCTACTGCGCGTTCAACGCCCGTACAGCTGAGGAACGCAACGCACTGCTGCTGGGAAAACTCCCCCGCACCCCGCGGGTGCTCTCCGTCAGCGCTCACTGCATGATGCGCATCTTCGTCGGTGCGACCAGCACCTGGCACGCCACCCGGTTCGAGCCGCAGGGCACTGCGGCCGCGGTGGATTCCGGCTCATCCACCGCCGCCCCGCTCGGCTTGGACGCAACCGACCACATTCTGTTCACCGAGCTGGCCCGAGACGGCCGTGCGACGCTGCCCGAACTCGCCGCAGCCGCCGGCCGCTCCCCCTCCAGCGTCCAGCGCCACCTCGATCGCCTCCGCGGCGAGGGTGCCTTGAATCTCTCTGTCGACTTCGATCCGCAGCTCCTCGGCTACCACATGGCCACCCGGATCTGGCTGAACGTCGCCCCCGCGCACCTGCGCATCGTGGGGGAAACCCTCGCCACCCACTCGCAGATCGCATTCGCCGCAGCCATCACCGGCACGTCCAACCTGGTCGCCAGCGGCATCTTCCGCGACCCGGCGGACCTGTACGACTACATCGACCAGCGCATCAGCCGGCTCCCTGGCATCCAGAGCATCGAGACCGCCCCCACCCTGCGGGAAGTCAAGCGCCTCGCCCCTGCCGTGACTTGAGCGTGGATTCTCTCCTGCCCGGTCGGCAGACCGGGCAAGAGGTTCTCCTTGCCCATGGGCATCGGGCGGTCGTACACGTCCACGCGCTCGAAAACGGTGCCACGACCTGTTTCTGTCTTGCTGCCGGGCGGAAACGCTCCCACCCTCAGCTCGGCTCCTCCGTGCACGAGGTCAATTGCGTCAGAGTCACCGCCGGAAAACAATGTGCCCCCCGACCCGGGCTCTGCCAAGCTGATCGACCATGCCTTCCTATGAACTGTTGCTCATCGGTGGTGGTGCGGGCGTCGGGAAGACGACCGTCGCCTGGGAAGTATCCGCATCCCTGCAGAAGGTGGGGACGGCGCACTGTCTGATCGAGGGGGACTTCATGGACCAGATCCATCCCGCCCCTGCCAACGACCCTCACCGCACATCGATCACCGAACGGAACATCGCCGCAGTCTGGTCGAACTACGCTGCGCTCGGCCAGAGGCGACTGATCTATACCAACACGGTGAGCATCCTCGAAGAGCCGATGATCAGCCGTGCCATGGGCGGCAACGGGGTCAGAGTCACCCATGTCTTGCTCACGGCCAGCGAGACCACCGTGAGGCAAAGACTGGCGCAGCGGGAAATCGGAACACAACTTGTCGCGCACATCGAGCGCAGCCTGCGAATGGCGCGGCGTCTGGATGCCGAGGCTCCAGCGGGAACCGTCCGTGTCCCGACAGATGGTCTGACCGTGCTGGAGATCGCCGCGCAAGTACTCCGCGCTGCCTCCTGGACAACCGGACCTGCGACCCCGCCGAGCGGCCAGCGCAGGCACGAATGACTACCGTGAGGCCCAAGCAGTGAGAGCGCCGTCACCACGGTGCCCGCTTCGCGGAAAGATGAGCCGGAACCCGCCTTCCGGGAGCGGGTGTCCATGGTGTCCTTTGCCGGCGAAGACAGTCGACGGTGCTCCGCTGACCAGGGCGGACTATGTTCGTTGGCAAGGGACTTGAGGCGGGCGTGCTGCTGTTGTTGCCCGCTGTTCGACTTTGACCGGTCAGTCGGTCCCTGGCGCGGTGAGGGTGGTACGCAGCAGGTCCAGTAAGACGGTGGCTGCGGGGCTGGAGGGACCGTCTGTCCGCCAGGTCAGAGCGACCCGGCCGCGTAGCCGCGGCTCGGTGATCTCCAGCATCCGCAGCCCGAAGGCCGACGTCTCGTCGGCGGGCAGGACCGGGACCACTGCCACGCCGAGGCCGCGGGCGGCGAGTTGTGCAAGGAGCAGCGGAGCGGCCGCTTCGAAGGCGATGTGGGGCTGGAACCCGGCTTGCGCGCACGCACGGTCGAGTACCCCGCGGATGCCTGTGCCACGTGGCAGGCTGATCAGCGGCCGATCGCGGAGCTCGGCCAACGGAATGCTCGTGCGGTCCGGGGACGTGAGGGCGGGGTCGTCCGGGGCGACGGCTGCGACCAGGGGTTCGTCGACCAGGACCTGGAGGGAAATGCCCGGTGGGGGTTCCTCGTCCGCGAGTCCGATCATGGCGATGTCGAGTTCCCCCCGGCGCAGCGCGGTGAGCATCCACTCCGAGGTGTCCTCGGTCAGGGAGATCTCCACCTGGGGGTGGTTTGCGTGGAAGCGGGCCAGGACGGCGGCCAGGTCGAACTCATCGGCTGCTGCGGCCGCCCCCGAGACGAGGCCGAGGGTGACCTGGCCGCGGAGCAGCCCGGTGAACTCGTCGGCGGTCTGGCGGACCGCCTCGACGGCGCTGATCGCGGCCCGCGCGTACGGCAGCACGGCCTCGCCCACCTCCGTCAGGGTCACCGACCGGCCGGAGCGGTCGAGCAGCAGATGCCCGAGCTCCTTTTCCAACTGCCGGACCTGGGAGCTCACTCCTGGCTGTGCCAGGTGCAGCCGGGCGGCGGCGCGGGTGAAGTTGGCTTCCTCCGCGACGGTGACGAAGTACCGCAGCTGCCGAATGTCCATAACTGATCATTCTAGTTGTGAGACATGCAAAATATTGGACTTATGGTGGGCCTGCCGAGAGCCTTGAAGCCATGGGGAACACGACGCACCGCAGACCAGCGGCGGACATCAGAGCCGTGATCGCGGCCGAACGCCGAGAGTTGGCAGCCATGCTGGATGGCCTGTCGGCCGACGAATGGGACGCACCGACCCTGTGCGGGGGATGGCGGGTACGGGAAGTCGCGGCCCACATGACGATGGGGTTTCGGTACTCGCTCCCCAAGATGGCGTGGGAACTGGTCAGATCGCGAGGCAATCTCCACCGGATGACCGATCGCTGCGCCCACAAGGACGCGGCTGCCCATTCGACGCGTGAGCTCGCCGCATTGCTCCGTGACAACGCGGATCACCCCTGGAAGCCGCCGGTCGGCGGGATCGAAGCGGCCCTGGGCCACGACGTGATCCACGGCCTGGACATCACGGTCGCGCTGGGCCTCGGCCGCCGGGTTCCCGAAGACCGCGTGCGCATCCTCCTGGAGAGCGTCGACGCCAAGACCCTCAAGTTCTTCGGAGCCGATCTGAGCGGCATCGAACTCCGCGCCGACGATCTCGACTGGTCCTTCGGTACCGGAACGCCTCTGTCCGGCGCCGCACAGGATCTCCTCCTGCTCGCATACGGCCGACGGCTCCCCCCAGGACACCTCCGCGGCGAACCGGGCGGTCGCTTCCTCCTCGCTGCGCAGGTGTGACCGCGGTAGTCCCCGGACGGTCACCTGCATGCCTGCCGGCCAACGGCGACACCGCAGGCAGCAACCCGCTCCGCCCTACGCCGCCCCGCAGAACCAGCACGAGTTGAAGTCGCCCGAATCTCTGCAGCGGACAGCCGGAGAACTGTCACGGTCGCGCCAGTCACCGGCTGCCAGGTGACCGGACCCTCGACGGAACTCGACGACCGCCAGTGACGGACCACAGGTCTGGTTCGGGTCCTCCGACACCCAGGCCATTGACCGGACCTGGCCCCACAAGCACCCATGTACTGGAGCCAACGAACATGCGCATCCGACTTCTCCGGGGACTCGCCCTGCTCGCCACCGGCCTCCTCGCCGGCGCATTCGGCTACGGCGCGGCCAACCTCGTCCCCACCTTCAACGCTGTACCACTCGACATGCGGCTGTCATTCCACGCCGAGCTGATGAAGATGAACGGCATCACCATGCAGGCGGCGATGGCCGTGTCGACGCTGAGTTCCCTCACTCTCGCGGCCCTGACACGCGGCCGTGCCCGGCTGATCGCGGGTACGGCAGGTCTGCTGACCCTCGCGTCCTTCCTGATAACCCGGTTCGGCAATGTGCCGATCAACGGCCGGATCAAGGAATGGGCGCTCACCTCGGCCCCGGCCGATCACGCGGAGATCCTGCGACGCTGGGAACTGTTCAACAACCTGCGCACGTTCACCGCCCTCACCGCGTTCGTTCTGCTGATCGTCCTCGCCCTGAGGCAGCCGACTGACCACGCTGCTCCGGGGAATCGGCCGCAAACCACCCCGGCCTGACCGCCGGCGCTCACCTCACGCGACTGGGTTCGCCGGCCAGGAGCCGTAACGACTGCGTTCGCTACGCCCTCCCGCTGTGGGACCGTCTCATGTGCCTGACGCACAGACCATGCCCCGAGCTGCGAGAACAGCGGCTTCACCCTGGATCGGCCAGGGCGATCGACGCCCACACGAGAAGGAAGCGCCGCCGGGGCACAGTGACACCGTCCACCTCGTCGACCGCTTCACCATGCCCAGCCCATCAGCCGGGCATGGTGAAGCAACCACTGGTAGAGCTCGCTGGCAGAACTCGCTGTCGCTCGGACTCGCGGTGCGGGGCAGCTCGGTCCACGCCGAGCCAGGCCTGTGTACGGCGGGGGGCGGCGCGTTGAGCCCGGCTTGCGTACGGTCAGTGACAGCTCGGAGGGGCGTCACAGCGCACTGGATACCCTCTCGGTATGAAAATCATGGTGGGAAGCCTTGCCGTCGGGGTGGGCTTCGGGGCGGCTACCTCGCTCGTCAACGCGCTTTCGTCGCCGTATGCGGAGCTCGGAATGCCGCTCACGGGCACAGTCTGGGCCAAGGCCGCCAAGGTGCTCAGCCTGCTGGTGGACGCAGGCTGGTCCTGGGCCGCGCTGGCGGTGGCGATGGGCTGGCTGGCCGGGACATGGGTCCGCGGTGCGCTGGTCGGGGCCCTCGCGCTGGTCGCTGCCACGGTGGCGTACTACGTGACGGATGCCTTCGTCTCGGGGGCCGACATGGATATGGTCAGCTGGTTGGTGGTGGGTGTGCCGTTCGGACTGGTCCTTGGTGTGGTGGGTGCAGCCATCAGGCAGCCTGGACTGGTCGGCTTGCTTGCGGCGTTGACGGTTCCGGTGGGCGCTGCCGTGCAGATGGTCGTGCTGCCGCCTCGGCCGCACCTCACCTTGACCCCGGCGATTGTTCTCGCCGAGGTCATCGTCTGGACGGCGGCTGTGCTCGGTGCCGGCTGGGCTGTCTGCCGTTTCTGGGCCGAGAGACAAGCGGCGCTGTCCGTGCAGCGTGTTCAGTCCGGCTGACGAGTGGTGCACTCCGGAGGCCCCCACGCCCGTATGCCCGGCGACGGACCGTGGCCGCAGGCCCGCAGAGCGGGACACAACTTCAGGCTGCGGACGCCCATCATCGATCGGCCAAGCCGGAGGTGCCAGGGGCTGATCGCGTCACGCGCCTCCGGGGCCGGGCCGTCAGGCAGGCGCGGCGAATTCACTGAGTGATGTGCAGGGCCCGAGGCTACGCTTGCCGCCGCGGGGCCTGCCGGTACCTGTGGAGGCACGTCGTCATCGGCAGGAGTGTCCTGCTGTGAGCCTCCGCCAACTTGAAGTCGCTGGTCAAAGGGCTGGCGTGACCGGTTCTCGGGGTACTCGCGCTGGTCATGGGCGGCTGTACTCGAAGAACAGCCGGCCAAGGAGCTGGCGGAGGTAAGGGCCGAACGGGACGAACTCGCCGTCGCCGAACGCGCCCTTGAGCGGGTGAGCGAGCAGCTGGCCGACGAGCGCGCTTCGGCTGTGCCGGTACCGGGCCAGGTGGGTGGTCGGGCGGTCATGCTGATCCCGCACCGCGCGCTCCGGGACGCCGCCGCCCGCAGCGGTGCGGTACGGCGTAACCGGGGTGCCCCCCGGTGGCCGTTGGAGTTGTGTGACGAGAACCGAAGAACGCGCCGAGGACTCCTGCCCGCTTGTCCACCAGTGCCGTCTGCCACTGTGCACGAGCACCGCCAATCACCTTGCCGACGTGCTGCGCCGTCACCTGAAGGCGATACGGTCCAGGTGGCGGGTCCTGCCGCCCGGGAGGATCGCGGTGATCGTCCTGGCCGTGCTGCGTCACGACCAGCGCCTGGCCGATATGGCCGGCGGCAACAACGTGTCCGGGACCGCCGTCCGCCGCTGGCGCGACGAGCTGATCACCCTGCTCGCCGCGCAGGCCCCTCGTCTGGACCGCGCCCTGAAGAAGATCGCCGAACGGGGCAGGGAGGTGGTCCTGATCGATGGCACCCTCATCCCCACCCAGCGCCGCACCGGAAGAGCCGACCGACGGGACTACTCCGGCAAACACCGCCGCCATGGCCTGCACTTCCTCGCCCTCACCGACGAGAGAGGCCGCCTGATCCGGATATCCGCCGCCCGGCCCGGCCGCACCCACGACATCACCGCCGCCCGCCACGATCACGTCCTGGCTCACCTGCGCGCCGCCGGCCTCGGGGCGCTGGCGGGCCTCGGCTTCCCGGTCGGCCGACGGCTCTTGACGAACCCGCAGACCGGAAGCAACGTCTCAGGCGCGGCGGACCCGCCAGAGCCATGCTGCCGTGCCGGCCATCAGGGCGAGCATCGCCAGGTTGGCCAGGAGGGCCGGGGTGCCGGCCTCCGGGCCGCCGTTGGACAGGTTCCAGGTGCTGATGATCACGCTCGGCAGAACGGCGGCAAGCAGTACGCCGGTGGTTTTCCGGACGGCGGTCCAGTGCACCGAGGTGCAGAGAAGTACCGCGCCGGTGATGCGGAACAGGACGCCGAACAGCTGGCCGGGGGCAGCGGAGAAAACCATCATGAAGGGCATCGAGAGGGTGAGCATCAGGAGCGGGACCAGGGGGTGCACCTTGCCGCGTCGGGCGGGTGCACCCACATCGCCTCGGGCCGAGGTCCCGGCGGCCCCGTTCTCCGCCTCGGACAGCGCCGTCGCCGCGATCGTGCGGGGGTCTCCCAGCTCCGCCAGGACCTCCCCGACCGCGGCGTCGGGGCGTTCGGCGCGCGTCACCTCGATGTGTTCGGCGAGGTCGGCGAGGAGTTCCTGGCGACGGTCGGCGGGGAGCACGGAGGCCTCGCGCTCGACGGCGGAGAGGTAGTCGCGTACGGGATCGGTGGGGGTCTTCATGCGAGGTCTCCGGTGGATTGGTGCGGGGTGGTCAGGAAGGCGTCGACGGCGTTGCGGAATCCGGGCCAGACGCGGCTGAACTCGTCGAGTGCGGCCCGGCCGCTGTCGGTGAGCGCGTAGTAGCGACGGGGCGGGCCGGAGGCGGACTCCTGCCAGGTGGTGGTGACCAGGTCGTCGCGGCGGAGCCGGGAGAGCAGCGGGTAGACCGTGCCCTGGCTGGTGGCCAGGGCACCGGACTCCTCCAAGGCATGGAGGAGTTCCACGCCGTAGCGGGGACGGTCCCGCATCAAGGCGAGTACGCAGTACTCCAGTACCCCTTTGCGCAGCTGGGCGGCTGCCCGAGCCTGCTTGGTCGAATCACCTGGTTCCATGCGATGCAAGATACCTGGTGGAGCAAGTGGATGGGAAGGGGGGATCCCCTCGACCCATCGGTCCGGTGGTGCTGGTGCTTGCGACCTTCTGGACGGTCACCAGGCCTCGGTCAGGCGGGTGACTCCGACAGACCCGCAGATCACGACGACAGCCCGGCGTCTTCAGCCCTGTCATCGCCACTGACCATGCCTTCACCAAAGCCCCGGCTCAGCCGCAGAGTCGTTTCTGGCATCTGTACATCACAAGCAGGTACTTCGAGGCGGTCGCTGCGGCACCGCACGAACAGGGCGTCGCGCAGCCGGCCCTCCACCAGCTCGACAGGGCAGACCTCGACAGCGAGCCAGGCGGTCAGCCGTTCCCCATCCGTGCGGGTCGCCGGGCGAAGCCGAGCGCCTCACGGATCTGCGTACGGTGCCCCTTCGCCGAGCGGGACGCCAGGTCGTACTTTCCAAGACCGGGGCCCAGTAGGTTGGTACTCATGTTCGCTCTGTATCCGCGTGTACTCGCCGGGGACTATCCGGCCGTCTTCGCTTTCTATGCGGCCGTACTGCCCGAGCTGACGGGATATGTGCTCGCGCGCGGTGACGCGGTGTCCGGGTACGCCAGTTGGGACGTGCCCGAGGGGGCGACCGCGTTCGCCGTGATCCAGCGGGATGCGTTCGTCGGTGAGGTTCCGCCGGCTCCTGCTGCGGGCGGTGCGACCCTCGTGGTGCCCGTCGCGGACGCGGCGGCGATGGACGCGGCGGTCGCGCTGTGCCGGCGGCATGGCGGGGTCCTGGTGGCGCCGGCCCGGGAGCTGCCGGGTTGGGGGCTGCGGGCGGCGCACCTGCGCGACCCGGACGGGAATCTCCTGGAGATCCAGACGTACTGAGCCCCGTTCGGCGGCCCGCCGCCCACCGGTGGCTCTGCACACGGGTGC
This sequence comes from Streptomyces sp. NPDC059832, assembly GCF_042731715.1. Classification (NCBI taxonomy): domain Bacteria; kingdom Bacillati; phylum Actinomycetota; class Actinomycetes; order Kitasatosporales; family Streptomycetaceae; genus Streptomyces; species Streptomyces sp. NPDC059832. The sequence continues at coordinate 524,767 of NZ_JBHWIY010000001.1, forward strand.
CGGGCCCGCCCGGCACGTACCGAACGGGCCCGCTCCTCGCCGGTCCCACCGCTGCCAGCGGCATCCTGGTCGCCACCGACGAGACGCCGGCGAGGAGTTCTGGCCCGGTCTGCCGGCCCTTTCCGGCCTGCTGGGCACCCGCTGGTGGGCAGCCGACGCCACCGAGGCCGCACCAGGCTCGACTGCCGTCGTCGTAGGTGACCGGGCGGCCTGTGCGCGGTGATCACGGCCAAGGAGATGGGCGACGCGGAACGGATCACGGCCATGAGCCGCCACGGGGCGCCGCAGGAGCCCGCCCGGGAGTTCGGCGCCGTGGCCGAGCGAGCGCGACCCCGCCACACGCCGTCGAACGTGACACTCTCCGTTGCGGCCGGCGCTCTTACCGGCGCCCCGGTTCGGGGGCAGGGCTGGCGGTGGCGGCGCATCGCGATCGTCTCTTCTTCGAGGCGATGCCTCGGTCAACACCGTGCGGCTGCCAGGGGGTCGAACCGCCGAGTCGGAGCACTGGTAGGAAGAGACAGTGACAGAAACGCACATCGACGTGGTGATCGCCGACGACCAGTTGCTGGTGCGCACCGGATTCAGCTTGATTCTGGGGGCGCAGCCGGGCATTCGCGTGGTCGGGGAGGCGGCTGATGGCGTGGAGTGCGTCGAGCAGGCACGCCGGCTGCGCCCGGATGTGGTGCTGGCGGACATTCGTATGCCTCGCCTGGACGGGCTGGAGGTGGTGTGTCAGCTGGCCGGGTCGGAGGTGGCCGACCCGATGAACGTGGTGTTGATCACGACCTTTGACCAGGACGACTATGTGCGGACCGGGCTGCGCAACGGAGCCTGCGGATTCTTGCTGAAGGACGCTTCACCGGGGTTGTTGGTGGAGGCCGTGCGGGCTGCGGCCCGTGGGGACGCGCTGGTGTCGCCGTCGGTGACGGTTCGTCTGCTCAGGCGGCTGGAGGAGTCGGAGCGGGGACTGCGTCCTGGGACGGAAGGAGCGGCCGTTGCCGGGCTGAGTCAGCGTGAGCTGGAGATCGTGCGCCTGGTGGCGGTGGGGCGCACGAATCAGGAGATCTGCGGTGAGCTGTTCCTCTCCTTGTCGACGGTGAAGACGTATCTGGCGCGGGTCCAGGCCAAGATTCAGGCGCGGAATCGGGTGGAGATCGCGGCGTGGGCCTGGGCCCACGGCACGGTACGCCCCGTCGAGTGAGCGCGCGCCGGTCAGTGCGGCGGCGGGGCGTCCGGCATGAGGGTGCCGACGGCCGGCACCAGAGGGAATACGGCTTGGACCTGCCAACCTCCGTGGGAGAGGGGGCCGGCGTGGAGGGTTCCGTCGAGGGCTTCGACGCGCTCGCACAGCCCGAGGAGGCCGAAGCCGCCGCGTCCGCCGGCGGGTGAGGCGGCTCTTCCGGGCGGTGCGGTGTTGGTGACGGTTGCCTGGAACCGGTCGGCGGCTACGTCCAGGTGGACGGTTGCCGGGGCGCCGGGTGCGTGGCGGCGGATGTTGGTGAGGGCTTCCTGGACCAGTCGGAGGACGGAGAGTTCGACTTCGGGGCTGAGGCGGGTGGTGCGGGCCGCTGCCGTGAGGTCGAGCCGCGCCGGGCTGTCGTCGGGGCCGGCGGCGGAGTGGGCGGAGACGAGGTCTGCCAGTTCGGTGAGCAGGTCTCCGGGGCGCAGGGCGGCGTGGTCGTCCTCTCGTAGCACGCGTACGAGGCGGCGCATCGACTCCAGAGTCTCCGTACCGGAGCCGGCGATGTTGCGCAGGATGGGGTCGACGGCGTCGGGCGCGGTGGCCTGGATGGTGAGGGCGGCGTTGGCCTGGACGATGATGCCGGTGATGTGATGGGCGATCAGGTCGTGCAGGTCCCGGGCGAGCGCGAGGCGTTCGGCTTGGCGGACATCGTGCACGGCCCGTTCCCGGCGCATCTCCAGCGCGCGGGCGGCGCAGCCCAGGGCGACGCAGACGGCCAGTGCCACGGTGAGGCTGTAGGTGCCGGCGACGAGGGCGTGCTGTGATCCCGGCCGCAGGGGCAGGAGAAGAGTCGTGATGCCGAGGACGGCGGCCCAGGCCGCCGCTGTGACCGGCCGCCACGGCTGGGCCGTGGCGCGGACGGTGAGGCAGAGCAGTCCGCACGTTTCCAGCGCACCCCACCAGGTGATGTCGGGTGGCTGGATCAGGCTCCACACGGTCAGGGCGAGGGAGAGCGTCACGGCGGCGATGATCCGCTTACGCAGGGCGGGGGCCCGGGGTGTGCCGAGGACACTCAGGCCGATCAGCGGGCCGGTGACGACCACGGGCAGCCAGGTGGTGGGGGTGCCGAACGGATCGGGGTTCATGCTGAGCACGGCGGCGAAATCCGCGAACCAGGTCAGCGTGAACGCGATTACGCCACTGACCTTGATGAGCTTGCTGATGGCCGGGGGAAGTGGGAGATACGAGTCCACGCTGCCCAGCGTAGGAGCGTGAGACGGCTGTGGTGTCGGCCGGATGACCGACACCACGACGCAGGTCCTGGACGAAAGGCCGACACAGCGCACCCGGCGGCGGCGGAATCATGGACGCACGGCGGACGGTGCCACACCCAGAGGCCCGTCCGCCGGCCAGCGGGTCCGGCACACGCGGACAACGTCGGCTCAGACCGGGCCGGGGTCCGTACCGCGCCGGGCGGCTCCGCCCCGTCCGCGCATGGACCGGGACGGAGCCTGTGCCGACTGCCCGTGGGGACGACGCGGCCGGCAGGTGCCGGTGGGCCGGGTCCGTGAGCGGATGGTCCCGCCCCACCGGCACCCCGTGGATCAGCCCCTTCTTTTCGTACGCACCGACCGACAGAGAGTTGTCACCCCTTCATGGCCACCTTCCTGTACCGGCTGGGCCGGACCGCGTTCGCGCGACGCCGCCTCGTCGTCCTTCTGTGGGTGCTCGTCCTGGGCACGATGGGCGCCGCCGGCGCCGCCGGTTCGGGCCCCGCCGGCTCCAGCGTCACGTTGCCCGGCACGGAGGCGCAGCGCGCGATCGACCTGCTGGGAGAGAAGTTCCCGGCCGCCAACGCCGAGGGCGCCGCCGTCCGGGTCGTCCTGCGGGCCCCCGACGGGGAGAAGATCACTGCCGCCGAGAACAAGGCCGCCCTGGAGGCGACGCTGGCGGAGGTGAAGGCGTCCTCGCGACGGATCGGCCAGGTCAGCGACCCGTTCACGGCCAAGGCGCTCAGCGCGGACGGAGCCACCGCCTACGCGCAGGTCACCTACACCGCCACGGACGCCGAGCTGACCGACGCCGACCACACCGGTCTCGAAGAGGCCCTGGAATCCGGCCGTGACCAGGGGCTGACCGTCGAGGCCACCGGCAACGCCCTGGCCGCACCCGCGCAGAGCCACACGGCCGAAGCCATCGGCTTCGCTCTCGCCGCCGTCATCCTCGTCATCACCTTCGGCTCCCTGGCCGCCGCCGGTCTCCCGCTGCTGACCGCACTGGTCGGGGTCGGAGTGAGCATCGCCGCCATCACCGCGCTCAGCGGTCCGCTCGGGCTCAACAGCAACGCCTCGGCCCTGGCCACGATGCTGGGCATCGCCGTCGGAATCGACTACGCCCTGTTCATCGTCTCCCGCTACCGCGCGGAACGCGCCGACGGCCACGACGCCCCGCAGGCTGCCGCGCGGGCCACCGGCACCGCCGGAACCGCCGTCGTCTTCGCCGGTCTGACCGTGGTCATCGCGCTGGCCGGCCTGGCCGTCGTGAACCTTCCCATCCTCACCGCCATGGGCCTCGCGGCGGCCGGTGCCGTCACCCTCGCCGTCCTCGTCGCCGTCACCCTGATCCCTGCCCTCCTCGGCTTCATCGGCGAACGCGTCGCCGGCAAGGCCCGCAAGCGGACCGCGCCCGCCAGGAGCAGGACCGGACCGGGGCAGCGGTGGATCTCCCGGATCCTGCGCACACCCGGCAGGGTCCTGTTCCTGGCCGTCGTCGCCCTGGGCGTCGTCGCCGTGCCCGCGGCCGACCTCGAACTCGGGCTGCCCGACGACGGCTCCAAGGCCACCTCGTCCACGCAGCGCAAGGCGTACGACATGCTGGCGGAGTCCTTCGGCCCCGGCTTCAACGGCACCCTCACCGTGACCATCGACGACAGCGATCCCGCTGTCACCCGCGCCGGCGCCGAGGAGATGCGCACCTCGATCACCGAGCTGCCGGACATCGCCGCCGTGACCCCGGCCGCCTTCAACCAGAGCGGTGACACTGCCATCGTCACGGTCGTCCCCAGGAGCGCACCGGGCAGCGACGCCACCAAGGACCTGGTCGACGGCATCCGTTCGCTGGCCACCGACCTCAAGGCGGACACCGGAGCACGGTCCCTCGTGACCGGCACCACCGCCCTCAACATCGACATCTCCGCCAAGTTCAGCGCGGCGATCGTGCCCTACCTGGCCCTCGTCGCCGGCCTGGCCTTCCTCGTCCTCATCCTCGTCTTCCGCTCGATCCTCGTCCCGGTCACCGCCGCCCTCGGCTTCCTGCTCTCCGTACTCGCCTCCCTCGGCGCCCTCGTCGCGGTCTTCCAGTGGGGCTGGCTCAAGGACCTGATCGGCCTTGAACGGACCGGTCCTCTCATGAGCCTCATGCCCGTCCTCCTGGTCGGCATCGTCTTCGGACTGGCCATGGACTACCAGGTGTTCCTGGTGACCCGCATGCGCGAGGCGTACGTCCACGGCGCCGACGCCCGCACCGCGATCGAGACGGGCTTCGAGCACGGCGCCACCGTCGTCACCGCCGCAGCCCTCATCATGATCAGCGTCTTCGCCGGCTTCGTCGGCTCCCACGACGCCATGATCAAGGCCCTGGGCTTCGGCCTCGCCATCGCCGTCCTCTTCGACGCCTTCATCGTCCGCATGACGATCGTCCCGGCAACCCTCGCCCTCCTCGGCAAGCGCGCCTGGTCCCTGCCCGCCTGGATCGACCGCATCCTCCCCGACATCGACATCGAAGGAGAGAACCTGGCCCGGCAGGCGGCGCCCCCGCTGCCCGCCCAGGAACAGCCCGAGCTCGTAACCCCCGCCCACGACCACAGCGGACACCGCTGACCGGGAGCGTCCCCTCGGGCCGGCCCGGCTGCTTGCCGTGCTCCGGCCGCGCGACGGACACCGGTGCGACGCCCTGACCGATGCCGTCCTGCGCGTTCTGCTGCGCAGCCGCGCCGACGCCTGCCAGGGCTGCACGGCTGACCCGCGCCCAGCTCCAGGCCGCGTTCGAGCGAGCGGTCGCAGGCGCTCTGGGCGTGCCGCTCGGCGTGGTCCTGCACGGTTGGGCCATCCCCGCGAGGGGCGACAGCGCGGGGCTCCGCTTCCCCGCGTCCGTCATCGCCGTCCACCACGCAACCGAACTGTTCCCGCTCGCACTCGGTGGCCTGCTCATCGCCACCCTGGGTGCGCTCCTGCCCGCCGACTGGGCCGCCAGGGCCCGAACCGCCACGGCCCTGCGCACCGAGGTAGGAGGTCGGGTTCAGAACTCGTGCCGACCGACCTGCACCGCATGGAGCGGTGCAGGTCGGTCGGCTACCGGGTGTGGCCGGGCGTACGGCCCGGACAAGCGGCGCTGTTTCATCGACATGCGGGACGAACTCGTGCGGCCCCTCTGGAATCCCGACCGGATCCCCGCGACCACCCGGACGGCACCCCGGGGGACCCATCGCTGCTGTGAACGCCGGTGCGGATCCGCGAGCGCTGTGCGTGAGCGTCTCCTCTCGGCGACGCCACGCACAGCGCTCGTGGGTTGGTGGCTTCGTGTTGCGACAGGACCGTCGGATCAGCCGATCAGGGTGTCCTTCAGCCAGGGGGCGATCACGGCCATCGCCTCGTCGAAGCGCGAGATGGCGCAGTGGCCGGTGTCGGGGATCAGTTCGACCCGCGTGTCCCGGCGGCCCTCGAACACCAAGGTGTCGTCCAGTGGGACGTGGACGTCCTCGGTGCCGTTGACCACCAGCATCGGCCCGTTGGCGCCCTGGTCCAGCAGCGGGCGCAGGTCGAAGGCCGCGAAGGCCTCCTCGCGCGCGGCCGTGCTCGGCATGGCGTCGAAGCCGAGGGCGTTGCCGACGATGCCGTCCATGCCGAAGGCGAAGCCGCGGCCCGGAGCGAAGGAGCGCTCCACCGGGCCGCCGAGCACAACGGAGGCGTCGACCGCCCCGGTCAGCCCGGTCCGGGCGGAGTAGTAGCCGCCCATCGAGATGCCGAAGTGGCCGACCTTCCCGTTGCCGATCGTGCGGGCGAAGGAGACCAGTCCGGCAATCACCTCGGCCCCGCCGTCCGGGGTCATCGGCAGGTGGGCGGTCTCGCCGGTGCCGACGATGTCGAACAGCAGCAGCCGTACCGGCAGCGCCAGCGCGAGCTGCTCCCACATGCCGTGCAGGTCGGTCTTCCAGGAGTCCACCCCGCCGCTGGCCAGCACGACCGGCGCGTCGGCGGGCAGGCCGGGGGCGGCCATCAGGTGGATCGGCAGGGTGGTTTCGCCGCCGCGGTACGGGACGGTGAGCGCGCGGCGCTCGAACTCCACCGGGAAGCCGGGGGCGGCGAGGGCGTACTGCTCGACCTGGCGGGCGAGCGCGGTGCGCTTCAGGTCGTCGGCCAGCGAGGGGAACTTGGCCCAGCCGTACGCCTGCGCGGCCAGGCGGTGGCGCCCGGCCTCGGCGTGCCGGGCGGCGAGGGCGGACCACTCGTACACCCAGCTGCCGGGCCGGTCGGGCCACATCTCGGTGACGGCGGCGCGGACCGCGTCCACCTCGTCGACGGGGAGGCCGAGGGTCATCTGCGGGTAGCGCTCGACGAACAGGTCCTGTGGGTCCAGGGGCCAGGTGAAGGACATGGTGATGCCTCCTGCTGTGCTTAAAGCCGGATCTCTTGCATTAGCGACTATGCGCCTGGGCGGCACTTAATGCAAGCCGCCCTGCGTTAAGGTGGTGGTCGAGGTGATCGACACATGACTGAGGAAGCACCGGAGCCGGTCCGCCGCCCCGGAGGCCGCGCCGCGCGCGTCCGCCAGGCCGTTCTGGCAGCCGCCATGGAGGTGCTGGCCGAGGAGGGCATCGCCCGGCTCAGCATCGCCGAGGTCGCGGCCCGTGCCGGGGTCAACGAGACCACGGTGTACCGGCGTTGGGGCAGTCGGGAGAAGCTCGCGCTGGACGCCATGCTGGTCGGCAGTGACGAGGGCATCCCCGTCCCCGACACCGGAGCCGTCCGCACCGACCTGGCCGCTTTCGCCCGCGCACTGGCCGAGTACCTGGCCACCCCGATCGGCCGCTCCGTTGCCCGGGAGGCCTCACTCAGCTCCGAGGACCCCGACCTCGCCGCGGCTTGGCACACCTTCTGGCAGTCCCGCCTCGATCAGGCCGGCGCCATCATCAGCCGGGCCGTCGAACGCGGGGAACTTCCGGCGGACACGGACGCGGCCCTGGCACTGGAACTGCTCTGCTCCCCGCTCCAGACCCGCTCCCTGCTCGGCCACCGCCCGATCGAGCCGGACCTCCCGGAGCGCTTGACGGACTTGGTACTGAACGGTCTGAAGGAGAGGGGATAAGGGCTCCCCCGCAGAGATACGCCAGCCCAGCCTGACCGGCCACCGCCACGGTCGCAGTCGCGGTCGCGGTCGCGGTCGCGGTCGCGGAGAGGGCGTCGCCCCCGCGGGCGACACCGATGCGGAACCGGGCCGTGCCGCCGAACCTTGCCGCGCCCAGGGTGTCGAACACGGGTAGCAGGGACCGGTGGTTCGGGAGCGGCTCGGTGGAGGAGTTCGCAGACAGGCTGCCACACCCGGTGGTGCGGAACGCCGGAAGGACCGGGGCCCGGGACCGCCTGAGCCCACCGGGCGGCCCCGGCGGCCCGGTGGGCTCAGCGGTAGGTCACGACCAGGACGCGGCCACCAGCGAGCGTTCCGCAGCCGCCAGGTGCACGGCCGAGGCGAGCCAGGCCCTCGCGTAGGCGTCGGCCGAGGGGTCGGTCAGGCGGCCGAAGGTGTCGCGGGGGCGGCGGCCCGCCTCCGCTGTCAGGGCCTGTGCGAGGTGGGCCGCTACGCCGAGTTCCGCCCGGGTCAGGCGGGCGGAGAGCGAGGCCGCGTCCGTCCCGCGGCCCGCCTCGGCCACGGCACGGCGACCGCCCGCGACGCCCGTCTCCAGCAGGCGCCGGACACGCCACAGCGGTGCCTCCGCCAGCGGGTCGGGGCCCGCGGTGACCGGCCCGCTGTCCGCGGATCCCGCCGTCTCGCGGGGGAAGTGCTCGCCCTGGAGCCGGTCGTAGCCCAGGTCGGCACGGCCCTTCCACGCGTCCGGCAGCCGCAGCGTGGCGGACGCCCCCGGCACCGGCCCGACGGCCAGCGACCGGAGCGTCGCCGCCCGGTCCAGGTCGGGACGGCCGAGCACACGCAGGGCGAGCCCCGGGTGTTCGGCGATCCGGCGCAGGTTGGCGGCGTGCGGCAGCTCCGGGTGGGGGTGTGCGGGGCGGAGCCGCAGCAGCGGTCCCTCACCGGTGACGCGGACGACGACAGAGTCGCCGGCCGCACCGATCACCTCGACGTCGCAGCCCAGCAGACTCGGTGCCGTCCTGCCGGGCCCGCCCGCCTCGGGCGCGCCGTCGGCGAGCACAGCGGCCATCACCTCCCGCACCGGTCGGGTGAAGAGGGCGGCGGCGGGTTCCTCGGACCAGTCCACCCCGCGCATTGGCGTCGCGCTGACCCCCCGCCCTGCCCCGAGCCGCCCGTCCGCGGAGACGGTCGCGCCGACGATCCGCAGGCCCCCGCGGGCCAGCCCGGCGTGGTCGAGGACAGCACCGCCGAGCGCCACGGACGCGGACCCCGCACCCTTCACGCGGGCGAGGCCACCGGGGCGCACGTCGGACACCGTGTAACCGGCGCCGTCCGAACCGACCAGGTGCGTGGTCACTCCGCCGTACCCCGTCGCGGACAGCACCGGCTCCCGGCACAGGCCGTACACCCGCAGGCTGCCGCCCTGTTCATAGACCCGGCGCGCGGAGCCCGCCGCCTCCGTGTCGGCCGACCCGGAGGCGAGCAGGGCGGTGCCGGCCAGCAGCTCACGGAAGGCTCCGGTGAGGTCGGCGAGACGTTGTCCCTCGCTCCGCTCCCGCGCGGCCCTCAGGCTCCGTACGACTCGCAGCGCGGCCGCTTCGGCCCGCGGCAGCCCGGCCAGCCGCGCGGTGTGGGCGGCCCGGAGCAGCTCGGCCTGCACCACGGCGCCGCCCGCCGTGACGCCGGCGGACAGGGCTTCGGCGGCGGCGTCCCACAGCGCCGTGGCGGCAAGGACCTGCGCCGCGGTGAGGGCGGCCGGCGAGACAGCCGTGGCCGCAGCGTCGGCGGCGGGGGTGTTGGGCGCGGCCTCCTCGGAGCCCGCGCCCGTGTCGGAGGCTGTGCCCGAGCCTGCGGCCTTACCCGTACCCGAGTCGTCACCCCCGCCCGCGTCGCCCTCCCCATCGGCGAGGGGTGCCGCGCCCAGGACTGCGGCCCGGTGCAGGCAGCGCGGGGCCAACAGGCAGGTGCACACGGCCTGTTCCGCGTTCGTGACCGTGCCGGACGGGCCCGGGAGCAGCGTGACCGTGGCGTCCTCGCCGAAGTGGACCTCGACCGTCCCGTCGGCCGTGGCGGACGCCTGGCCGGCGCAGCCCGAGATCGCCGAGTCGAGTTTCTTGCGCAGCCGTGCGCTGAGCTGCTCCACGGCGTCGGCGAGGACGTCGGGGGCGACGGGAGGCAGGAGTTCGGTGCTCAACGGGGTTCTCCACGGAGGTGGTCGCCCACCCAGCGGGCGAGTTCGAGCGGGCTGAGGGCGGCCACCGGCATACCGGCCGCGACGAGTTGGCGCGCCACGGACACCGAGTAGCGCGGCGTGCCGGTGTCATCGAGCGCCGCGCAGCCCAGCAGGTGGGCGCCGGAGGACGCCAGGGCACGCACCTCGCCCAGCAGCCCGCCGAGCGGTGCGCCCTCCTCGAAGTCGCTGACCACGACGACCAGCGTGCGGCTGGGCACGGTGACCAGCGAACGCGCGTGCGCGAGACCGGCCGCGATGTGCGTACCGCCGCCGACCCGGACCTCCAGCAGCAGCGACAGCGGATCCTCGACCCGGTCGGTCAGGTCGATCACCTGCGTGGAGAAGGCCAAGAAGTGCGTGGACAGGGTCGGAACCCCGCCGAGGACCGCGGCCGTCAGCGCCGACCAGATCACCGACGCCTCCATCGAGCCGGAGACATCGACGACGAGGACCAGGCGCCAGTCCGCCTCCTTGCTCGCCCGCGTGCTGAACAGCGGGCGCTCCGGTACGACGACGAGCCGGCCGTCCTCCGTCCGCCGGGTGTGGGTGAGATTGGCCCGCAGGGTACGGGCGAGGTCGAGGCGCCCGCCGGGCCGTCGGGTCGGGCGCGGGGTGGCCAGACCCGTGAGCGCCGGGCGCAGGCGGGTGGCCAGCTCCCGGGACAACTCGTCGACGAGCCGCTTCACCAGCGGACGCAGCCGGGCGAGTTGGGCCTCGGGCATGCCTCCGGCCAGGGACAGCACCGACCCGAGCAGCTCCACCGACGGGCGTACCGACGCCGGATCGAGCTGCGCGAGCACGTCGGTGCGACCCGCGTCGGCGGCTTCCGCGAGGACCTCCTCGCGTACGTCGGTGCCGAAGAGGGCCTCCAGTTCCTGCGCCCACTCCCGCGCGGTGGGGAAGGGCGGGTCCTGACCGCCGCCTTGACCTGGTGCGCCGCCGGCCAGGTCCTGGGCGCCTTCGCCGCGCCCGCGGCCGTAGAGCTCGTCCAGGGCGTGGGCATAGCGGCGCGCGTCGCAGGTGAGCCGTTCCTTGTGGCGGCCGAGCAGCAGCCGCCAGCGGTCGGCACGGCCGAGCCGTCGGTCCGCGTCGTCCGCGGCGGCGCTGTCCGCTGCGGGTGGGGGTACGGGGCGGGGATTGTCGGCGGAGTCCGAGTCCGAGTCCGGGCCCGGGTCCGTTCCTGCGTCGGCGTCCGCGCCTGGCAGGCCCAGGGCCTTCAGCGCTGCCGATCCGGCCGCGTCGGCCGCCGCCCACAGGGCGAGCAGCTCGGGCGGGGCGTCGAGTGACAGGTCGAGCCGGTCGCCGAGCCGCTCCGTCACGGTGGTGAGTAGCCTGTCGCGCGCGGCCGGGGCCAGCGTGTCGAAGCCGCCGCGCAGGGCCGGGAGCCGGTCGAGGAAGTCCTGGTCGGCCAGCGCGTCAACCCGGTCCATGAGCGCGGCGAGCGCGTCCGGCGACGCTTGGAGCAGGGGACCGGCGGCTGTGAGCAGCCCGGCAAGACGCTTCGCCAGCGCCCGGCGCGTGTCCGGAGCCGTGGCCCCGTCGATCCAGCCGGCCGTACGCTCGCCCAGCCCGGCCGCGTCGTCCAGGTCGAGCAGCACGCGTACGGCCAGGGCCGCGCCCTGGATGAGCGGGGAGCCCTCGGCCGCCAGCCCGGCGAGCGCCCGGTCCAGTCGCAGGCCCAGATGACGGGCGGCCGTCCGGTCCGCCAGCGCCACCAGCGCCCCGGCGTCGGCGCCGCTGTCGCTCCCGGCGAGGCCGGGCAGGGACCGGACCGCGGCGTCAAGGAGTTCCTCCGTGAGCGCGCCGGCCGTCGTGCGGGCGTCCTGCATCGTGTCGGGGTAGTGGCCGCGCCGCAGTCCCTCCAACAGGTCCAGGGCCTGGAGGAGCTCGGGCAGGTCGGCACTGTCGGGCAGCACGACGGAGGCCTCGTGCAGGCGTGCGTCGACCAGTTCGGGCAGGCCGCAGCGCGCGGCGGCGGTCAGCCCGGTGAGGATCTGGGCCGGGGTGGGGCCGCCCTCGGCGGCCTCGTGGCGCGCGGTCGCGGCGAGCGTACCGGCGGCGGCCTGGGCCGCGGTCACCCCGCGCACGCCCGCGAGGTCGAGGCGTGCGGGCACGGACGGCGTCCACGTCAGGCGCCACCTGGTGCCGAGCGCGGTGCCGTCGCCCGTGCTCGCCACGTCCAGGGGTTCGCCGTACGAGGCGCCGATCACCAGCAGCCGCTGGAGCAGCACTTCGCGGCGGCCGTCCAGCGGTGAACGGAGTGGGTCGAGGCGCAGGTCGCGGCGGTCGGGGTCGTCCGGTCGGGGCAGCCGCAGTTCCGCGAGTTCGGCCTCGACCGAGGGGCCGAGACCGGACCGGGGCGCGTGCGGGCTGATCCGGCCGCGTGCGGTGCCGACGAACACGGCCTCCAGCGCGCGGGCCAGGGCCCGGCCCCGGCCCAGGGGTTCGCCCTGGCCGAGGACAGTGGTGACGGCCTCCAGGAGTTCGCCGCGCCCGGGGGCGGGCAGTCCGCGCAGGGCGGCCAGGTCACAGGCCAGGCGCAGCGTCTCGGCGCCCTCGCCGGTCCCCGCGGTGTGACCGCCGCGGCGCATCTCGCGACACAGGCCGGTCACCGCGTCGGCAGCCGCCTCCCGGATCCGCTCCGGATCGCCGGCGGCGGTGAGCACCGCCTGCTGCCACAACGGGTCGCGGATTCCAGCCGGGTAGCCGGACCGGGAGTCGAGCAGGTCGAAGGAGTACGGCACGAGGGAGGTCACCGCCGAGCCCTCGGTCGCTGCGGCGCCGTCTTCCCCGGCCCTGCCGGCCGCCCAAACCCCTGCCGCGTCCGTACCGGACCCCCACGTGCGGGGCCCCGCACCGCGCGGCGCGGCCTCGGACGGGACGGCCGACCGCTCCGTAGCGCCGAAGACGCCCGCGGGCCCGGCCCCGGCCTCCGTTCCGGCATCCGCCTCCGTGGACGCGAGAAGCGCGGGCGCGTGGAAGGCGCCGATCACGGCTGCCACCCGGCGCCCGTCCGCCGAGGCAGAGGCGATCACCTGCCGCATCCGTTCCTCCCGCGCCAGGTCGGCGGCGGGTACGGCGGCGTCGGCGCGCAGGGCCCAGCCCACGCCCAGTGCGGCTCGGCGCACCGCGTCCGGGGCGCACCCCGGAGCCAGCACCTCCACCGCGCGGTCCCACAGATCGTCACCGTCCCGGCCGGTCCCGGCGGCGGCGAGCGCCTCGGCGTACGAGCGCCGCACCCGCGCCGTCCCGTCGCCGGGAGCAGGGTCAGGACTGGCGTCGGGACCGGCGTCGAGCGCACCCGTGGCCCCCAGGGGCGCATCGGCCTCGCTCCCGTCCCGCTCGCGCACCGGCCCGAGTGCCCGCGCCGACCAGCGCGGGTCACCGAGGGGAAGGTCGCAGCACACGACCTCCACCCCGCGGCTTCTGGCCCAGCGGACCGCGGCGAGTTCCGGTGAGAAGTCCGCGAACGGGTAGAACGAAAGCCGTCCTCCCTCGCCCGCCCCGGCCAGGGCGACCGGGGTGATGGTTTCGGGGTCCGCCAGGTGTTCCAGCCAGGGCTGGAAGTCGGTCGGCAGCTCGACGCAGACCACCTCGGCCCGCGCCTCTTCCAACAGGGCGGGTACCACCGCGGCCAGCGCCGGACTGTGGTGGCGCACTCCCAGCAGGTACGGCGCCCGCGACGCGGCCAGAGCGTCCACGGCCGTCCGTGGATCGGCGGTCGTCAACGCAGGCTCCCGCGCAGGTCCCAGAGCCGGCGCCACATCGCCGAGCCGTTCTCGGCGCGGCGGCGCACCGGGCCGTCCCAGTAGCCCAGCAGCCGTGCGTGGTCGGCGGGGTCGTCCTTGCGGACCACGCCGAGCAGATGTCCCGGCAGCAGGTCGAGCACGTCGTCGCCGGGCAGGTAGGCGGCCGCGACCCCCAGCGACGCCGCCACCTGGACGGCCTCGGCGGTGGACATGACCGTGCCCGGCCGCTCCACGTCCCAGCCCTCGTCGGAGCGGCCGGAGCGCAGGTCGCGGAAGACGGTGACGAGGGCGTCGAGGACGGCGTCATCGACGGCGAAGGCCGCGCCCGCCCGCTGCACGGCGGCGACAGCCTGGCGGCGTATCAGAACCGCCTCGGCGTCGGCGTCGGCGATCGGGTCGACGGTCTCGAAGTTGAAACGGCGCTTCAGCGCGGCCGACATCTCGGAGACGCCCCGGTCGCGCAGGTTGGCGGTGGCGATGACGGTGAAGCCGGGGGAGGCGCGAACGACCGCGTCCTCGGTGGAGGTCAGCTCGGGAACGCTGATCCGCCGGTCCGACAGGATGGAGACGAGGGCGTCCTGAACCTCGGGCAGACAGCGGGTGATCTCCTCGACCCGCACCACCCGTCCGGCCCGCATGGCGGCGAGGACCGGGGAGTCCACCAGGGCCTGCGGGGTGGGGCCCTGGGCGAGCAGCAGGGCGTAGTTCCAGCCGTAGCGGAACGCGTCCTCGGTGGTGCCCGCAGTGCCCTGCACCGTCAGGGCACTGGTCCCGCTGACAGCGGCCGCGAGCAGCTCCGACAGCATCGACTTGGCCGTACCGGGCTCACCGGTGAGCAGCAGCCCGCGCTCTCCGGCGAGGGTGACCACACAGCGTTCGACCAGCGCGCGCTCGCCGACGAACTTCGGGGTGATCACCAGCTTCGACGGCAGACCGGCGCGACGCCGGGGCAGGGCCGCCTCCGCGCCGTCGCTGCCGCAGACGAACGTGACCACCGCACGAGGAGTGAGCGCCCAGCCGGGCGGCCGCGGCCCGGGGTCCTGGGCGGCGAGGAAGGCGAGTTCGGCGGCGTGGCGCTCCTCGACCGGCTGGCCCTGCCGGACGGGTGCGGTCTGTTCGGTGACGGTCATGCGGGTTTCCTTCGTCATGGTTCGACAGGTGTTCATACGGGTCGGGGACCGGCGCGGCGCACCCAGGGGCGGGCGCGCCGCGCCGTGCTGACGACGGGCGGCCGGTCAGCGTCGGCTCAGGTGCCGTTCGGCGGCGCCTCAGCGGCGGCGCCTGGTACGCCGCACCTTCAGCTCCTCGAAGCGCGGGAGGTCGCCGTCGAGGATCCGCTGCCAGGCCCGGGTGAACAGCTCCGCGGCCGGTTCGACCGGCACCAGGGTGCCCAGCACCGGCCGGCCGCCCGTGGCCACCCCGTACATCGGCAGCTTCCACTGCTCGACGGGCAGGACGGGCGCCGACTGCTCCGCCCAGGCCCCCGGCAAGACCAGCGAGCGTCCCGACCGGGCCCGTACGGCCGACACCACCAGGTCGGTCTCGGCCAGTTCGGCCCGCGCCGTCTTCAGACGGGCCGGCTTCCACCCCGTCCATCGCGCGGTGTTGCGGTCCGTCGGGTCGGGCATGGCCAGCAGCATCAGGTACAGCGTCGCCGCGTCGGCGGTCAGACCGCGTGCCTCGGCGACCTCGGCCACCCGCTCGGGCACCGAACGAGACGGATCCTGCGGCCACCACAGGCCCTCGTCGTCCGCCGCGCCGGCGGCGGGCGCGCCCGGGTCGGCCAGCAGCCGTGCGAACGCCGGGTCGTGCGCCCGCCGCAGGGCCGTCTCGACCCCGGTCGGCTGCTGATCGGCGCCGCGCAGTGCCACCAGGTACGGGTCGGAGCCGGTGGAGTCCAGCAGGGCGGGCCGTATGGCCGGCTGGGGCTGGCCGTCCTGCGTGGCCATGAGCACCGCGCCGTACCGCTCGTGGTCCGGTGCCGTCTCCGTCGGGGCGCCGGCCACCTTCCGGAAGTCCGCGAGGCTCGTGTAGTGCCCAGCGGAGAGCAGCAGTTCGGGTGCCGCAAGACGCTGCCGCACGGCGGTCAGCGCACTCGGCAGCGCCGCCCGTACCGGATCTCCGGCGGGCAGCCGGTGGGCCAGCCAGGCCATCAGGCTCATCGAGCCGGCCAGCACCTCCGAGGTGAACGGCGCATCGGCGGGGGACGCCGTCGCCGGGTGATCGCCCTCGATGCGCCACGGCACGTCGACGCCGAGCTCCGGCGACGACGCCGGTTCCAGCAGCGCCGGGAGCGCCCGGTGCACGGGCCAGCCGCTGCGCGCGGCTCGCGCAGCCTCCGCCGCCAGCCAGTCGGGCACCTGCCGGCGCCGTCCCACCTTCTCGTTCCACACCGCGGTCGCCGACGCCACGTCCGGGCCCTCGCTCCACAGCCGTGCCGGGTCGTCGGGCAGGAGCGCCGCGAGCACCGCCCGGCGTACCTCGACCGGGAGCGCGCGCAGTTCGTCGCGGGCGTGTCCCGCCTCGGCCACTTTCAGCCCGAGCGCCTTGCGCAGCTCGGTCGGCAGGAAGTTGTTCTCCCAGCTGTCCACGTCGGGCATGCCCGCGAGAACGATCCGGGCCAGCGCCCGGGACACACCGGTGAGGCGGCTGAACTCGTCGGCGGCCTCCGGCAGGAAGGGCACCGCCTCACGGGACTGCGCCTCCCCGAGGAAGCCGGTCAGCCAGTCGGCGCCGCGCACCCGGTCGCCCACCGGCGCGTCACTGCTCACGGTGTAGGGGCCGGGCACCTCGAAACGGCCGCTCGGGTCGTGGAGCAGCGCGCCGAACTCCCACCCGTCGTCGACGCCGGAGTTGTGCTCGGTGATGCCGAGCACAGCACCGCCGCCCAGGGGCAGCACACTGCGGTGCGCGACGTTGCGCCGCTGGCCGTCCGGCGTGTGCAGGTGTGGCGTCGCCAGGCGGACCAGGACCCGGCGCCAGTGACCGGCCGAGGCCGCCGTCGAGGCCAGCCCCAGCGCGTCCACCCGGCCGAGGACTTCGAGCAGGGCTGCCCGGTGTGCCGGGTCGCTGCCGGGCGCGACGGCCCGGTAGGCGATTGCGGCCGGCTCGTCCAAGAGCGAGACGAACGGCAGTCCCGAGTAGGGCAGCGACGGCAGATCGAAGTGCAGCCGGCCCGGCAGCGCCGTGGCGGCGGTGTCCGCGCGCACGGACGCCAGAGTCTCCAGGTATCGGTGGGTCACGTCGGTGTCCGCGCCGTAGCGGTAGTAGCCGGTATCGACGATGCCGTGCAGCGCTTTGGCGAGCATGTGGTCGCTCGGTCCCTGGACCCGGACCTCCGTGGGCTCGGCGGCGGGGTCGAGCCGTGCGGCCACGGCGTCAAGCGCCTTCTGCTGCCGCACCGCGAAGCGCAGCACCTTCACCACGCCGGCGACCAGCTCGGGTGCCGAGACCTGCGGCAGTGCGGCGCCAACCAGCTCGGGCAGGTCCGCCACCCGCTCCGCGAGCACAGCCGCCTTCAGCAGGACGCCGGCCGACTCCGCGTCGGCGCCCCGCAGCGCCGCCGACCCCTGCGGATCACGCGCGCGCAGCATGTACAGGTACGGCAGCGGCGGCAGGGCCTGAGCCGCGGTCCCGTACAGCTCGTTGCGGTGGTCGCACTGGGCCGACGTCGTGACCGTGCCCTCCGGGTCGCTGAGCAACAGCTCGCGCCACTGCTGGGTCAGTGCCCGCGGCCGGTCGTCGCCGGGGAACGTCAGCGCGGCGACCGGCCGGTCGCCGCCCTTCGGAAGGGTGACGACCCGTCCGGTGGTGTCCTCGCCGTGGTGGCCGCCGTCGGACAGCCGCACGACACGCCAGCCGAGGAGCCCGTCCGCGGACGTCCCCTGGGCGGAACCCGCCACCGCCGGGGCGGGCCGCAGCCAGCACGAGCCAGCCGCCAACTCGGCCCCGGGGGCGTGCCGCAGCAACGCGTCGGCGAGGAAACCGGGCTGCGAGCGCCGGCCGTACGCACCGCCCACGGGGTCGTATTCGAGCCAGCCGCCCTTGGCCTCCCCGTCCCTGTCCTGCCACACCCAGTACGACATGCCGTCGGACAGCAGCGCGCGCTCCGCGGGCAGCCTCGTGTCGCCGCTGTGGAGGACCCCGCCGCCGGTGGTGCGGCCGCCGCCGGGCAGCTGCAGGCTGAGGTGATCCGAACGCATGGCCCAGGAGCCGGCGCCGGCGCCGGCGAGAGCGAACACCGTGTCGGGCGCGGTGTGCCAGTAGCCTTGCGGCTCGCCGCGACCGTACGTGCTCCAGAACACCAGCAACGCACCGTCCACGTAGTGGAAGCCCGTCCGCCACACGGACGTGGTGGGCATCCGCAGATCGTGCACGAGAACGGTGGAGTCGGCGTCGATGACGCGCACCTGCGTCGCGTTGGCCACGATCAGATACGGCCAGGCCTCGACGACCGTCAGACCCTCGGTGGTGTGGTGCCCCGGAGCCAGCTCCGCCAGCGCCTCCTCCCACGCCGGCCAGCGCAGCTCCTCCCACAGACCGCCCCGAAGCGTGCGCGCCACGGCCTCGCCGAGATCGGCACCGGCCGCGGCCGCGACCTCCTGCGGCGCGAGCGCGAGAGCCTCGGAGGGCAGCCACGAAAGCCGCTCGATCGCCTTCGGCAGTCCGGGCAGCCCGGCCGCCACCGACGAGGCGGCCACCTCGCGCATCCACTCGGTGAGCATCGGGCGGCCGCCGGGCGAGGCGGCCAGCCGCCGCATCACGTCCGCACCGGAGGACGCGCTGTTGTAGCTGTTCGCTCCGCGCCCGAAGGCGGGCCGGAAGCGCGGGTCGGCCGCCAGCGCGACCAGGTCCCGCGGCTCCTCGCCGCGGGCCCAGTCCGACAGGTTCAGGGCGCTGACGCGCTGGTGGTGGGCGGACTTCTCCTCGGGGGCGGCGACCGCGATCTCCAGCGAGAGCAGGAGGTCCAGCAGGTTCACGTCCTCGACACCGATCCGCAGGAACCGCTCGCCCTCGGGCCGCGCCGCCAGATCGACACGCAGCCGGCCGGCCGCCCGCTCGACCAGCTCCAGCAGGGCGGGCGGCGTCGGGCGCGGCCCCCAACCGCTATGCCGGGCACCGTGAAAGCGCTCCAGCCAGCCCGCCGCGCCGTCGGAGCACTGCTCCTCCTGCGGCAGGCCGGCGTCCGCGAGACCGGCGTCGGCCCCCGACTCCGCCATGACTCCCAGCCACAGCTCGGTCATATCCCCGTTGTCCCCGGGCGGGGTCATCGACAGCAGCGTGCCGCGCACGGACGGAACGCGCCGGGCCAGCGCGACCAGCGCGCCGCGGTGCGACTTCCACCAACCGGCGGCGGCCCGCAAGGTGGCCGGCAGCGGAAGGAGCTCGGCGAGGTAGTCCTGCTCCGCCTCGTTGCCGGACAGGGCCGCGGCGCGGGCGAGCCGCTTCAGCTCCACCGCGGCCTGGGCGGACGGCGCGAGACCCCCGGCGGTCCGGCGCACGCACAGCCGCCGGAACCGCTCGTACGCCTCGACGGGCGCGAGCCGGGCCGACAGGTCCTTGCCGTAACCGGTCAGGACCTTCACCGGCAGCGCGCCGGCCAGGGCGAACTCCAGGAACAGAGCGTCGAGCCGGTCCTCGTCGACCGTCAGCCCGTGCTGCGCCTCGCTCGTGCGGGCACGGCCGAACAGCTGGCCGGCGTACGTGCTGTTCTCGACGCCGAGGAAGACCCGCGCGGCCTGCTCGTAGAAGACGGGCAGGAAGTGCGGGACGGCCGCGGCGAGCCGCCCGGCCAGCTCGTGGCAGGCGTCCAGGGCGGCCTTGGGCTTGGTCTTGGCCTGCCGGGCCAGCCGGTCCAGCTCCGGCACGACCGCCAGGGCGTGGTGCCCGTCCTCGGGGTGGTGCACCAGCACCCACTCGGGAAAGCCGAGTTCCTGGCGCCGACCGAGACCGACCACGGCCGGCTCGCCCTGCGGCTCGAGTCCGAGGAAGCCGGCGGCGAGGTCCTCGGCGGGGCCCAGTTCGGCCGCGGCCAGCCGCACGACGACCCGATCCTCGCCGAACACCGCGTGGCGATAGGCCCGCGCGGTCAGCTCGACCGCTGAGGGGCCCGCACCCCGTGCGTCGGCCGGGAGGACCGCGCCTGCCGCGAGCAGCTCCTTGTTGTCGTTCCCAACCGTCCCGCTCACGCGTCCCCACCCTCTTCGATCGTGCGGCCGGCGTACAGCGCAGCGGCCATGCGCATCCCCTCGGACCAGGCCACCGGCCCGACCTCGGTCAGCCGCACCGCGCGGCCGTCCTCGTCGTGCCAGCTCAGCCCGCCGGTCTCCGACTCCCCGTCCCAGTACGGCTCGCCGATCCATACCGACGCCTCCGTGCTGCGGCCCCCATCACGTACTTTGCACGTGGCGTAGCCACCGGACACCCGGTAGCCGAGGCCTGTGGCGCGCGCCGCGAGACCGAACCGCGAGGCGAACTTCCCGCCCGCGTAGTCCCGTACCTCCGTCGCCGTCTCCGGACGCCCGGCATCCGGCCCGTCCGGCCTGGTCCAGGTCGCCCGGTGGATCTGCTCCACCTTCTGGGTGATGCCGAGGTCGGCCGCGAAGTCCCGTACGTCGTCCAGGTCCGGCAGGAGCACGGGGTGGGGAAGCGTCACCGTGCGCGGCGACAGCCGCACGGTCTCACCGTCGAGGTCGACCACCTTGAGCTCCCCGTCGCCGGTGACGTCCCGGAGGAAGCCGACCTCGTCCGGATCGTCGCCCACGACGGCCATGTCACGCAGCGCTGCCTGCCATACCTCGTCCGGCCACACCCGCGCGATCAGCTCGGTCGGAACCGGAAGCGACGACACCATCCAGGCATCCACCTGAGCCACGCACGAGGCCGCGTGCCGGTCCAGCCACTCGGCCAGCTGCCTCAGCCCGTCGACCTCTGGACTGTCGCGCAACGCCTTCGGCAGCGCCTTCAACTGCCGCCCCCCGACTCGCCGTGCGACCACACGCCCGTCCTCAAGGGTGATCTCGTACCCCTCACCCGCTGCCAGCCACGCCATCAGCCGTGCCCCTCCGCCTGTCCATCAGATGTCAGCGCAGCCCGAACCAAGGGCCACGAAGCCCCTGAACTGCGATATGAGGGGGAGACTAACGAGGGCCACTGACAACGCAGGTTGGTCCGCGGTGCCCTCTCGACGGCCTGGCAGGGATCTCGGTGCAGCCGGGGACGGTAGGCGTCGCACCCGATGGCGGGGGGCGGGGCGGCCGACGGAACGTCAGCAGAGCGCTGTCCGGCCGCGAGCAGGACGTCGGCCGAGTGGTGCCTCCGTACGGCGGGCCGGCCTCGCGGCACACTCTCCACGTCGACGGCTGATATGTAGACGATGCCGACTTCATGCCGACGAGGCATCACCGTCGAGCGTGTCCTGACCGACAACGCCTGGGCCTACACCAAGAACACCTGGCGCCAGATCTGCCGTGACCCGGGGATCAGCCCACGCTGGACCCGCCCCTGGCGTCCCCGGACCAACGGAAAGGCCGAACGATTCCACCGCACCCGCACGTGGGAACGAGTTCAAGAATGGGGGGTTTCCCCTGCCCAGGCCAGCCCCCGCGTGACCTGCACCTATGTGGCCGGGTGAGGGAGATTCGCGGGTTGTTCAATCCGGTGGCGAACCATCCTTTGAACAATTCCTTTCCGGTCGTTAAATAACAGGTCGGCGCTTTAATTTACGGCTTGCCTCCAATGGGAACTGAATCGGCATCGTCAGGCGTAAGCCTGGGTAGCGTGGGCTTCGCCGTCGTCTGCGGCTGCAACCACCGGCGTGCAGTCCTGTGCCCTGCAAGGCACTTGAGCACCAAGTTCCGGACCGATAGCCGACCATCCGTCTCCTGTTGGGAGTCGAGGCGGGGCAAAGGAATCCGTGGGCCGCGGCGGTGTCTCCCGGCCGGGGTGTCCAGGCACGGACAGGATCTCGGCCGGCCACCGGGGCTGGGCCGTGTCGTGCCGGGCCACGCACGTAGGGGAACTTTCGGTGAGCGGTACCGGGCGTGATTTTCGCTCAGGAGCATCAGCTTCTGCGTGAGGCGCTCCGGGAGCGACATGCGCGTGGTGGGTCACTCGCTGTTGGCGGGACGCGGATGTTCCATGCGGGAGAGCCAGGTGGTGAGCAGCGTTTCAAGTGTCTTGGCTTCAACCGGCGTCAGCAGATCCAGCAGGTGGCGTTCGTTGTGCATGTGGTCGGTGAACGCCTGGTCGATGAGTTCGCGTCCAGGTGTGGTGAGGGCGACGATCCGGCCGCGCTGGTCGTCGTTCGACCGGCGGCGGGTGACGAGTCCGGCTCGCTCCAGGCGGTTGATTCTCTTCGTCATTGCGCCGGTGGTGACCATGGTGTGCGCTGCGAGCTCGCCGGGTGCCCGTTCGTAGGGCTCACCGGCGCGGCGCAGTGCGCACAGGACATCGAACTCCCCCTCGCTGAGCCCGTAGCGGCCGTAGACGAGGCAGAGCTCCTCGGTGAGCAGGTTGGCCAGGCGGTGCAGTCGGCCGATCACGCCCTGCGGCCTGACGTCGACGTCGGGCCGTTCGAGGTGCCAGTCGGCCTGGATGCGGGCCACTCGGTCCAGCGGTTGATGGTGCTCCATGGACTCCAATATAGCTTCCCGGGAAGCTATATTGTCTTCCGTGGAAGCTAATATGCGTTGGGTCGCACTGACCGCAGTCGCGCCGGTGGCCTGGGGGACCAACTACTTCGTCACACACGAGTTCCTGCCGGCCGACCGCCCGCTGTACGGGGCCGCCCTGCGGGCGCTGCCCGCCGGACTGGTCCTGCTGGCCCTGTGCAGGCAGCGGCCGCACGGCGCGTGGTGGGGGCGGTCCGCGGTGCTCGGGCTGCTCAACATGAGCGTGTTCTTCGTCCTCGTCTACGCCGCCTCCCAACTGCTTCCGACGAGCGCGGCCTCGACGGTCATGGCGATGTCCCCGCTGACGATGATGCTCATCGCCTGGCCCCTATTGTCCGAGCGGCCCCGTACCGCCCATCTGGCCGGCGCGGCGGTCGGATTCGGCGGGGTCTGTCTCATGCTGCTCACGGGGGTGGAAGGGGTGAGCGTACCGGGAGTCCTTGCCGCGGCCGCCGCCATGCTGGTGTCGTCCTTCGGTCACATCCTGGCCAAACGGTGGAGCGGTGGTGCCGACGTGCTTGCCTCGACCGCCTGGCAACTCACCGCCGGGGGTGTGTTCCTGCTCCCAGTCGCCGCGGCTGTGGAGGGCCCTCCACCCGCGCTCTCCCCATCAACGCTCCTCGCGTTCGGCTACGTCGCCCTGGTCGCCACCGCGCTGGCCTTCGCCGCCTGGTTCACCGGGCTGCGGCACCTGCCTGCGGGGACAGTCGGACTGATCGGACTGCTCAACCCCGTTACCGGCGTGCTGCTCGGCACAGCGGTCGCCGGGGAGGTGGTGACCGTTCAGCAACTGTGCGGACTGGCCCTGGTCGTGGCCGGAGTCGTCCTGGGTCAGCCCAAGCGCGCGGGCCGACGCGACAGCAGCCAGACACCTTCTCGTCCGGTATCCGGCGAGTGTCCCGCAGGAGCGCCCTCGACACGCAAGCCCCCCGTGAGAATCAGGCGTGGGAGCAGCGAGCCCCGCCACAGATCCGCAGAGGACAGGTGAAGTTCCGCCATCACATCACACGCCGCTGGCTTCACGGGCAGTGATCACTTACGGAATCCGATTCCCGGCGATCTGCTGGCGAGGCTCACCTGGCGTAACCGCCGAGGCCAGACCCGCGGCCTGAAGTACGTGGTGGATGGCCGTCTTGAGCGCTCGATCAGTCTTCAGGGGTTCTACCGTCTGACCTCCGAGTCGGCTGACGAGCTGTCAGAAGTTGTCGGCAGTGCTGCCTCTTGATGCCGACGGACGAGCAAGGAACCGGATCACACCCGCTCGGCTGTCCCTCTCGTGAGCGCCGACCCGTTCTCGTCACCCGGCACGTTGCGTTTCGTCGTAGAGCGGAGTCTCCGGCGCCTCGACCGGGCAGGCGGCACGCAGCTGCCCGCAGGAGTGGGGTCGCCCTGCACGACTTCGGCGGCGTGCACTTCCGCTCGGAGAGCACGGCGTACCCGCCCGTCTCCAGCGCGATCCCGGCGTCTGCGACAGTCAGGTGGTGCAGCAGCCGCTCGCCCGGCGGCCGCGGGACGCTCAGGCCGGTGCCGGCGATCCGGGCAAGCGCGACTCAATGCTTCGCCGGTCAGCGGAGTGATCAGTGGTCGGACTGTCCTCGCCCATGCCTGGTGCAAAGGAGTGGAGTCATCCCACAACTTGCGGAGCGACAACCGTGCCTCAGCGGTAGCGGCACACGTGGCTCATAGCGTGACACAAAGCCACCGACGAAGAGGCAGAAACATGATCAGGAAAATCGCTGTCGTAGCGGCTGCTGCCGCCGGCCTCGTTCTCACGAACGCGAGCTGGGCCGTCGCCGACTCGGGCGTCCACGGCAGCCGCAAGGGCAACCCCGCCGTCGCATGCGCCGTCGGTGGAGACGCGGGCGTGTCGAACATCTGCGGCAACACGAACATCTTCAAGCCCGACATTCTGGGCAGCTTGCTCAACCTGTTCTCCCCGCCGCCCACCACTGACGGCGGCGGAGGTAACAACGGCGGCGGCAACAACGGCGGGGGCGGCGGTAACAACGGCGGCGGGAGCGGCGGCAACAGCTGACCCCGCCCGACCCTGGCGTGTTCGTGCCCTCAGCCTGGCTCTGGCCACCAGGTACGGGAAGCGGTACCCGCTCCGGATCGGTGAGAAATCGGGCTGAGGTCCTCGCTCCATCGGCCCCGGCGCCGCCCTCCCCGGATCGTGGCTGTGGACTTCGGGGTGAGCTCCACCTCGACGGCGATCGGAAACAGCGGGGTGGGCTCGATGGTGACCAGGGCGAGCCAGTGCACGGCGCGGGCGCCGACGGGCACGGCCGGCGTCTCCCCGCGCCGGGCACCGGTGGGTACCCGGGGTACCCGGAGTGCCGCCAGGAGCTCCGCCGGGCGGCCGGGCACGGTTTCGGCGGCGTGGAGCCTCACCGCCATCACGCCCACGCCTGCTGTGCCCCGTCAGGTAGGTCGTAGCGCGTGAGTGTGGGAGATCAGCCGGTCGTGTCGATGAGTTCTGCCGGCGCTTCCGCTTTCTTCTCGACGAATGCCCACTCGCCGTTCGGCGCGGAGATCGGGGTGTCGGGTGGGATCGTCATCCGCAGGGAACCGTCGTCGGTGATGAGAAGCATCCCGTGGGCAAGGAGGGAGTGCTCCGAGTCACGGGCATCGTCCTTGCTGCAGCCGGAGTTGGGAGCAAGCCGGGCTGCCGGGTCCGATTCCGCCAGGATGAGATCCAATTGCCCGGCGGCGCCCAGCGGGATGTGCGGCCCGTAGGTCTCGCGGTAGCGCGACAGGGCCCGCATGGTGGTGGCCTCGCCCGATTCGGGCCCGCAGCGGACCGCCGGGTCTACCTGTATGCGCGCCATGCCTGCGCAGCGGCCAGCCCTGCTCCGAGTTCTGGTCATTCACTCGTAGCTCACCAACAACGCCACCGAGGCCGACATCGTCGTCCGGCGCCAGCCGATCGAGAAGGCACGTGCACAGCGCCGCCGCCAGGCCGCGGCGACCCAGGCCGCCGCCTTGCGCAGGGCCGGCGCGGAGAAAGCCGGTCGGGCGATCGGCCCTCGGCTCCTGGAGCAGATGGCGTGACCGGCAGCAGGTCAGGCGCTGGCCTCCGGCCACGTGGTGTCCTCGCCGGTCGCTGGCACGACCTGGTCGTCGTCACCAACTCAGAGCGTGCGTCCGAGGTTCCTGCTCGGTCAGCAGCTGCAGTGCGCGCTGCTGCCTGCCGCTTGCGTTCAGCAGCTTCTTCGAGGGCCTTCGGGCGGGCGGCTTCGGGCCGTGGCCAGGGGCTGTCCCTGCTCGGGGATGTCGGCCTTGCGGGCGAGTTCGTCACGCTCGGTGCGGGTGGCGGCTTCGGATGCGAAGTAGGCGGCAGGGCCCAGGTGACGCTCTTTGAAGGTGTTGCATCAGGGGAACGTGACGAAGCCCTTCCCCGGTGGAGGGAAGGGCTTCGTGAGTGAGCGCTGGGCAGGCCTTGCACCTGCATTTCCCCACGGGAAGCGGGGCGTCTTTCCTTGGACCACCAACGCAGTGCCAGTCACCGCAAGTTCCGGCGAACTGTCAAGATCAATAATAGCGCATGTGGGCAGTCGGCCGGCCCCCGGCCGACGCGCGATGGTTTGTGATTCCGGCTGCGGGCGAGGGCCCGCTCGACCTGGGCCGCGTTCATCCGGCCGACCGCCCGGCCTTCGGCACGGTGATTCCCGCCGCTCCGCTCGCCCAGCTCGCCGCCGGCGAGCCGCGGAACGTCTCGTCCATGGTGGGGCGTTGGGTTGCCTCCGCCGGGGGTGCCTGGGTCGGGCGGGCGGTCTCGGCCGCCAGCGGCGGGGAGTCAGGGTCGTCGCCGGCGAACAGGTCCACTATCCGCCCCGGTGCGTGCGCCACCACCAGCAGCACCAGCGAGGCCGGCAGCCCGACCACGTACCAGCCCGCGCTCCGCTTGGGCCGCGCGAGCGTGTAGCTGCGCCAGCCCTCCAAGCCGCAGCCGCGCTCCGCGCGCAGCCGCTTCGCCACGTCGCGGGCCCGCGAGACGGCTCCTTGGGCGCGTCGGCAGCACCCGCCACCGACTCGCGCAGAAACCGCTCCCACTCCTGAGCGTGACGGATGGCGATCACTTCTCCAGGCGTACGACCACCGGAACACTCACCCTGGGGCGCCGACGAAGCAAGCTGACCGGCATGGCCGAGGCGATCACCGTGGGGTATGCCTTCGAGAGGTGCCGGGCTCAGGCTGCGAGGTGATTTACCAGCAAGGCCAGTCGGCGATCGTGGGCCTTCTCGGGGAGGCGGCCGCTGCGGGTGAGGGATGCCAGGCCGTGCAGGCTGGCCCAGTACGTCTCGGTGAGGAGTCCGATGTCGTCGCCGTCGGCCGCGATCGGGGCGACGGCCTGGCGGAGCTCGTCGAACGCCGCCTGGAGTTCGGCCGGAGCCTCGGCTGTGGCGAACGGCAGATCCACGGCCAGCGTGAACATCGCGTCGTACAGCGCGGGCCGCCGCCGCGCGAACGCTGTGTACGCCGCGCCGACCGCGGCCAGCGCGCCCCGCTCGTCCGTCTCGTCCGTGCGCGCGGCGCGCAGCGCCGTCGCCAGCTCCGCGCAGCCCTCCACCGCGACCGCTGCCATGATCGCGTCCTTGCCCTTGAAGTGGCTGTAGAGGACCGGCTGGCTGTACTCGACCTCCGCACTCGACCTCCGCCGCCAGGCGCCGCGTGGTCACCGCGCTCCAGCCCTCCGCCTCGGCCAGCTCCCGGGCTGCCGACACGATCAGCCGCTCCCGCTCCGCCCGCTCGCGCTCCCGGCGCGTCTGAATCGTCATACCTAAAACTCTAGCGGCGCTAGTGAATCTGCCGACGCCTTGATAGCTTCGCTCCTGTTGCTAGCGTCGCTATATTCCGGAGCGAGCTCAAGGAGAGCTGTCATGACTGTCACCGCGTACACCCTGGCCGTCGTACTCGATCTGTTCGTCGTCTTCATCGGGGTGCGCTTCCTGTTCCAGCCAGTCGCGTCCGCAGCCGGCTACGGCGTGCCCGCGGCGCCCAGTGGCGGCGACCCCGCGTACCTGACCATCAAGGGCCTGCGAGACCTCACCTTCGGTCTGCTGGGCCTGGCGCTACTGGCGTTCGCCGGCGCCCGCGCCGAGGCATGGTTCATGCTTCTCGTCGCGCTGGCGCCGCTCGGGGACACGCTCATAGTGCTCCGCCACGGCGGCACGAAGGCGGTCGCGTACGGCATCCACTTCGCCACCGCCGTAGTGGTCCTCGGCAGCGCCGCTCTGCTGTTCGCCATCTGAACCCATTCCGGGAACGAGGAAGGGGCCGCTTTCGCCGCCGCCGGCCGGTTGCGGTTCGCCGGGGCCCCACCCGGAGCCGGGGCCCCGGCGCTATCGGGCGGAAGCTGAAATTGTTGCAGGCCGCGACGCTGCCTTCGTTCACCACGTGCGACTGAGCGCTTCAGCTGGCGATTCCCACCAACTGAAGCGCTCAAAGAGCGTTTTGTCCTGGCGGGGTGTTTGGTAACTGGCGCGATGTCAGTCGCAGGCTGGCCGTCCGGCGCGACGGTGCGCAAGGGACGCGTCGTGGTGCGCAATGGACTGCGGGCAATCGCACGAGGCTACGCCCCGGCGCGCGCACGCGCCGGGGCGGACCGCTCGGGGCTGCCCGCCATCAGCGGTAACCTGCCCCAGACGCACGCGCGACCACCTACTCATCGACCGGACACGCCGACCCGATCCACAGCTCAGGCGCCGCGCCCGGGAGCCCTGCATCAACGGTCTTGCCGCGGAAGCGCATACGGCGGCCTGACAGTGACGCGAGCGTGTCCTCGACCCCCGCGGCATACACGTCCACGGCACTGTCGGGCGTTCGTAGGACGAATGACAACGTCGGACGGTTGTCCGGGCCGGTGACCCTCGGCGCGGACTCCAAGGTGCCGAGGACGTCCAGTTCGGGCTCGGGTCGCTCCACGTACCACGGCTGGGAACCGTGTACGTCGATATCAGACGCCCGGGGTGTAAGCGGACACATAGACGGTTTGCGGCCCGGAGGGCACGTTGTATCCGGTGATGCGTACCTTCCAGACACCTGCTGCGATCGGGGCCGTCGCCCTGCACCGCTCGAAGACGCTGGAGATGGAGATGCTGGACGCTCGTACGACGCCCGACGGGTCCACCAGGGCGACGTCGATGTCGCTGTGCACGGAGCCGTCGGGCCACCAGATGGCGGCGTCGATGAAGGGTGCCGCGCTGCTGATCGTGCCGAAGTCGAGGTCGACCGTCGCGTGGTGAGCGATGGCCATCTTGCCGAAGGTCTGCAGTCCTCCCCAGGGCAGGCGTACGTGTCCGGCCCCGGAAGTGTTGTTGAACGACGGCGTCTGACCGGACAGGATGAGGGACGCGTAGACCTGTCCGGGGTCGATGGTGCCGGTGCCGCCTCTCAGCCAGTTGCGCAGCAGCCCGGCCGCGCTCGCGGCGAACGGTGTGGCACAACTGGTCCCGCCGAAGACCTGCGTCGCGGTGTCGGTGGTGCTGCTCGCCGTCGTGACGTTCGTCGGGGTCTGTATGTCGGGCTTGGTTCGGCCGTCGGCGGTGGGGCCGCGGCTTTGGAAGTTGCTCTGCTGGCCGGTCTGGAGGTCGAAGCACCCCACTCCGATGGCCCGGCGGGCATTGGCCGGGCAGTTCACCGTCCCGGCGTTGGGGCCGTTGTTGCCGTTGGCGGCGATCACGACCGCCCCGGCGTTGAACGACGCGTCGGCCGCCTGCGCGATGGCACTCAGGTGGTCGCCGCCTCCCTGCATCTCCGCGACGATGACCGGCTGCAGCGCCGCTACCGCCGCCTGAAAGCCCCGCACCGCCGCCGCTTGGTCGAGCCCCTGGCACGGGTTGCCCGTGGCGTAGACCTTGTAGCTGTCCAGCGTGATGCTGGTGACGCCACGAAGGTTGTTGCCCTGGTTGGCGTTCGCCGTGATGATCCCCGCCGATGAGGTGCCGTGGTTCCAGCAGTCGTCGTTGGGGTTGAGGCCGGTGCCCGTATTGCAGTTCGCGCCGCCGTTGTTGCAGTCTCCTCGGAAGGAGACGTGCGAGGGATTCGTGAACTGGGTGTGAGAGAACCGCACCCCGGTGTCCAGCAGTCCGATCCTGCCCCCGTTGCACGGTGGGGTCGTGGAGGTGAAGTACGGCTCGGACGCCAGACTGGTGCGGCCGTCACCGACCTGCGGGCTCTGCGGTGGCTGCTCGCCGGAGAACCGGGGCTCCACGGAGACCACGTCGTCCCGCGCCGCCATGCGCTCCACCGACGCCAGGGGCATGTCGACCACGGCACCGTTGATGAGCCAGAAGCGCTCCACCGGTTCGGCCTCGTATTCTCCGAGCCCGGCCTGGAACCGTTCGTACCCGGCCGCCCGCTGCTGCTCGATCGCGGAAATGATGTCCCGGGCCTGGTCCAGGAGCGCGCGGTTGCGGTCCGACTCCGGCGGCTCGTCCGTGGCAGGTTCCGGGAAACGCGGTATCGGCACCGAGTCGTCGAGAACGACGACGACCTGTTCGCGTTCGTTCGCCGCCCGGTTGTCCAGCCACTCGCGCAGAACGGGGTGAACCTTGTCCCGCTCGTGCTGCGGCCGGGGTCCGTCCGATTCCTTGGGCTCCGGCTCCACGTGGCGAGAGGTGGCGACATCCGCGAGTGCGTGGACCTCTGATCGGTACGGCATTCCGTTGCGCTGCTCGACGCGATACACGGTGTTCTGAGGGTCCGCGTCCTTCCGGCCTGTGGGGTCGGGAATGCTCGGTCCGGTGTTCATCACTGCCCCTGTTGCCTCTCGGCTCCCTCGATGAGGACGCCGACGGGTCCGACCGGCGGTGCCCCGCAGCTGCGGCCTCGAAGTCGCAGATCCGATGCCGCCGTTCCTTCGCCGTCCCGCGAAGGAGCCCTGATGAGCGTGGCGAGAGGCCCTGATCCGCCTACGTGACCACAGCCCTGTCCGGGGCCGTACCGCAGTCGTCGGGCCACAGGACCCACCCAATACCGCGTCGGGGCTGGGCGCATCCCGGCAGGGGTGACACAACCGCCGAACGGATGAAACCCGGTGGGTAGAGCATTGGCTACCGTCTGCGGTGGGCACGGTCCTGCCTGCCCATCCCTGTGCGCGCCGACCGAAGCCCCTTGCCTCTAACCAGAATTGATGAACAGTCAGGGTGTATTTCGTGGAACGGTAGAGGTTGACGCAGCAGGGTGTGAGGAGTACGCCACAATGCGCAACGGGAGGTGGGTGGTTCGCGACTCGCTTCTCGACGCCACGCGGCTGATGCCCCTGCTCGCGAAGATTCCGTCCGTCGCCGGCTTGGCCGGGCGGCCGCGAAGGCGACCGGACGCGCTCCTCGGCGACCGAGGCCACGACCACGACAAGTACTGCCGTCTCGTCCGGGCGAAGGGCGTCAGACCGGTGATCGTCCGCCGCGGCGTTCGTCAATGTCTGTTTTGCCGGTAGCACCGGATGGGCCGCTCCGCCCATTGTCGGGGCCATCGACCGGGCCGACGACCTCGTCCTGACCGCTGGTGTCTCCCGCTCGGCCGCCGGGTCGACGCTGGCGGACGGGTCGGTTCCAGCAGCGGTGGATCGGTACACGATTCGGTGGCCGCAGCACTCCGGGCCGCTCCGGTGGACGTGCTGGTGGACTTCACCAGCACGGCTGTTGTCCGGGCCAACGTACTCACCGCCGTCCGGGCCGGAGTCCACGTCGTGGTCGGTTCCAGCGGTCCGACCGCCGACGACTACGCCGAAATCGACCGGCTCGCCCACGAGCACCACACGGGTGTCATTGCCGCCGGCAACTTCTCCGTCCTGGCCGCAGTACTGCGGCACGCCGCCACCATGGCCGCAGAACACCTGAGCCACTGGGAGATCATCGACTACGCCGGCGACACCGAGCCAGACGTGCCCAGCGGCACATCCCGGGAACTGGCCGAAACGCTCGGCACGATCCGCGCACCCCAGCCTGCCGTCCCGCTGGGCAATCTGCATGGCCCGGTGGAGGCACGCGGCACCGAGGTCTCCGACAGCCGCATCCACTCGATCCGGCTGCCGAGCTTCGTGGTCACCACCGAGATCGTGTTCGCCGGTCCCGGTGAACGACTTGTGATGCGTTACGACCCCGGCGCCGACCCCGATCCCTACATCGCCGGAGCCCTGTTGGCAGTTCGCCGGGTGAACGAGACGGTGGGCGTGCGCAGGGGCCTCGACTCCCTGCTGTTCGGCAACCCGGACCAACTCTGAGCTCGGGCGTCGCGCGGTCGAGGCCCACGCTGCGGCCATCTGCAAGCGTCACCGTTCGGGCGGCCGTGACATCCGACCGCCTTTGTCCGGCCTGACTGTGCGCCGAATCCACGCCGGTCACTCGGGGTACCCAGCACAACTTGCCTGCCTCCAAGGGCATTCGCCAACGGCGACTGTGGAATCGTGACCGTTCCACGGCCACCGGAACTCTCGCATCGGGTCACGTCCGCGGCTGGTGCGGTGCAGCAGCCGCACGCCGAGGAGCTGTTCCAGGGCGTGCAGGGTGCGGGAGACGGCGGCCTGGGAGATGCCCAGCGCGAGGCCCGCGTCGGTGAAGCTGCCGGTGTCGATGATGGCGACCAGGCAGCGCAGGTGCTTCGGCTCCAGGTCGGCCGGGCTCCGTCGCCCACCCATACGCCCAGCGTATCGATGTGCCGGTGGATGCATTTTGCGTATCGTCGCGAAGGCTCCACCGTGGACGGCATGGTGCTTGAGAGTTCTCACCACGGCGCCGGACATACTTCCGGCAACACCCACGACAGCGGCACCGGCCGGGCCGGCGGGCGCCTGGCCGGTGTGGCCCTGATGCTCGGCAGCGGCCTGTCCAACCAGGCCGGAGCCTCAATGGCGGCGCTCGCCTTCCCGGTGCTCGGGCCCGCAGGCGTGGTGGCCGTCCGCCAGTGGGTGGCCGCCGCAGTGCTGTGGGTGGTCGGCAGGCCGCGGCCGCGATCCTTCACCGCGGCGCAGTGGCGTCCGGTCCTCGGGCTCGCGCTGGTCTTCGCCGCGATGAACCTGTCCCTCTACACGGCCATCGACCGCATCGGGCTCGGGCTGGCCGTCACGCTGGAGTTCCTCGGCCCGCTCGCGGTCGCCCTGGCCGGCTCGCGCCGCCGTCTCGACGCCCTGTGCGCGGTGGCCGCCGCGGCCGCGGTGGTCGTCCTCGCCCGGCCGTCGCCCTCCACCGACTACCTGGGTATCGCCCTGGCCCTGCTCGCCGCGGTGTGCTGGGCCTGCTATATCCTGCTCAACCGCGCGGTGGGCCGCCGCCTGCCCGGGTTGGAGGGCTCGGCCGCCGCCGCCGCGCTCTCGGGCGTGCTTTACCTCCCCATCGGCATCGTGGTGCTGTGGCGCCATCCCCTCACCGCCACCGCGTTGGCCTGCGCGCCGGCCGCCGGCGTGCTGTCCTCGGCCGTGCCCTTCCTGGCCGATCTGCTGGCCCTGCGGAAGGTGCCCGCGCAGTTCTTCGGCGTGTTCATGAGCGTCAACCCGGTCTTCGCCGCGCTGATCGGCCTCGTCGTGCTCGGCCAGCACCTCGACGCGGCGGCATGGTTCGCCATGACGGTGA
Source organism: Streptomyces sp. NPDC059832 (assembly GCF_042731715.1). Taxonomy (NCBI): domain Bacteria; kingdom Bacillati; phylum Actinomycetota; class Actinomycetes; order Kitasatosporales; family Streptomycetaceae; genus Streptomyces; species Streptomyces sp. NPDC059832. The sequence continues at coordinate 557,538 of NZ_JBHWIY010000001.1, forward strand.
TCGTCGGGGCCAATGCGGTCGCCGTCACCACAGCAGCCCCCGCCTCTCCCGCCCCCGTCACCGACAACAGGAGCACCCCGTGAAGGTCCTCACCGTCCACGCCCACCCCGACCCACGGAGCTGGGGCTGGAGGTACTGCTGCGAGGGAGGCGGCCCGACGGCAGCGGGTTCACCTACTTCGACACCGCCCCCGGCACGGGCATCGTTCTACAGATCCGCGCCGGCTGACCTTTCCCGATCGGCCGAGGCAGGGACGCCCGTGCTGCTCGGCGCGGGCGCGGTTCCTGGTGGTGTCGCTGCCCGCGGACATGCTCGCCGGGGCGGACAGCGCCGACGTGCCGTGTACCGCGCATTGCGGCGTGCGGCACATCGGGCTGCATCCATACTTACCGGCCTGAGTACGTCACTCCGATGTTTCATAGATGGTCGCTCATGAAACACCCGCCCGCCCGGCGGTCCACCTGCGGCGATCGTGTTTCGTGAGCCGTTGCAAACGAGTGGACGCCTGAAACACCCTCATGAAACGGTTCGGAGCTGTGGCCGACGACTTCAAGCGCGTGGGTTCGAATGATTGCCCGATGTTCACCTGTGCCGCCCCGGCCGGCTCGCCCTGCCGCACCGGCAAGGTGGCCATCCAGTACCACACTTGCGGGAGCGCTGGGAGCGGCCGTTGGCCGGCGGGAACCGGTAGGCCGTCACGATCTCGCACGGCACCCGGAGTACCGCCAGGTCCTCGCCGACCTCGTCGGCGTCGGCGTAGAACTCCCCGCAGCCGGCCTCGCGCCGGAACGCCAGCCCGTCGCGGTCGAGAACCCCGCTTGAGGTGACGCGGCGCGCCGCGCTCCGGTCAGCCGGGCAGCAACTGCCGGGCTGCGAGGATGTGCGCCATCACATTGACGTCCCAGTCGTCGGCCCAGATCTCCTCTCGGCCTCCGGACGACCGGCCGGGGCGATGCCCGCGTTGGCACAGTAGATGTCGATGCCACCGCCCAGCGCCTTGCTCGCCGCGGGGACGATATGCGAGGCGTCACCGGGTACGGCGGTCCCGCCGATTTCCTCGGCGATCGTGCGTGCCTTGGCCTCGTCCAGGTCGTTCACCTCCACCCGGGCACCCTCCGCGGCGAATCGGCGGGCCGGCACGGCACCGATCCCGCCGCCTGCCCCGGTCACCACAACTCCCGCACCGCGCACCGTGTCCACTGTCAGCACTCCCTCGGCCGGACATCACCGACGCACATACTGAGCGGTCGGTTTGCTTCCCTGGAAGGGGGCGTACCGGGGTGTCGGAGGTGCGGACGGCGTCACGCGCACAGCAAGCAGCGGGGTGGGGCTGCCTCCGCCCCCGGCGGACCCAGCCCCACCCCTCGGTGGACCCAGCGCCACCCCCGGATCCGGGAGCTGGGCGGATGGATCATCACCGGGCCGCTCGCCACGCTGGAAGCCATGACACGACTGACGCGAAAGCAGAACGGGCTCCTGGTCTCCGCGGCCCTGTGCACCAGCGCACTGGTGGCGGCCGCCGCCCCGGTCCAGGCGATGGGGCCGGCACCGACGCACGCCCCCGCCACCACCTCCGCGGCTCACCTCCGCGGCCCGGCCACCCCCGGCGATCCGCAGGAGAAGGACGCGGTGCGCGCCATCGAGTGCGCCGCGCATCCGCTGCTGTCCACCGAACCCACCGGCGGCTTCCGCGATCTGCGCCCGCTCGGGCGGATGGTGGGGAACGCCACCATCGTGGGCATCGGCGAGGCCACCCACAGTTCACACGAGTTCTTCTCCTTCAAGCACCGCGCGTTCCGCTATCTGGTCCAGGAGAAGGGCTTCCGCACCTTCGCGCTGGAGGCGCCCTGGAGCACCGGTCAGCGACTCAACGGCTATGTGCGGTACGGCAAGGGCGACCCGCGGCAGATCATGCGGGACGAGTTCCGCAACTCCTACCAGGTCTGGCAGAACCAGGAATACCTGAGGCTGATCGAGTGGATGCGCTCGTGGAACGTGGCGCACCCCGGCGACCCGGTGCAGTTCATGGGCAATGACTTCGGCTACGCCGGGCCCGACCTGTACGACCGGTTGACCTCGTACGTCGGGCAGCGCTTCCCCGCACTACTGCCCCAGTTCACCGCTCTGTACCAGGGGCTGCGCCCGACCACCGACGTGGACACCTATGTCCACGCCTATCTGGCCAAGCCGATCGCCGAGCGGAAGGAGATGGCGCAGCGCACCGGGCAGGCGCTGGCACTGTTGCAGGGCCAACGGCCGGGCGGCGGGAAGGCCGAGCAGGAGGCGTACACCTGGGCGGTGCAGCATGTCCGGGCCATCGACCAGACCGCCACCGGGTACAGCTACGACTTCAACGAGCCCACCCAGGGCGCCGCGGCCATGCGCTACCGCGACCAGGTGATGGCGGACAACACGGTGTGGTGGCAGCGGCACACCGGGGACCGGGTGCTGCTCTCCGCACACAACGCCCATGTCGGCTACGACACCTACTCCCCGAAGGAGTACCCGAGGATGCAGGGCGCGTTCATCCGCGACAAGATCGGCTCGTCCTATCTGAGCGTGGGGTTCACCTTCGACCAGGGCTCGTTCAACGCCGACGGGCCGAACGGCGCACTGACCCGGTACACCGTCGGTCCCGCCGGGCGGGGCAGCAACGAGCGCACCCTGGACGCGGTGCGCCACCGGGACTACATGGTGGACCTGCGCACCGCGCCGGCGGCGGCCCGCAACTGGCTGGCGGTCGCCCGGCCGACCCGCAGCATCGGCACCTCGTACCCGGATCACGCGGTGTACCCCGTATCGCTGCTGCCCTCGCACGATGTGCTCATCCATCTGCACCGGATCAACGCGGCCGGTCTGCTGGACCACTGAGCTCGGCGCTCTGGTGGCGGGCGTGCTCGCGGCGCAGGGCCGCGTTCCCAGCGTTGGTGGACGTCGGGCAGTGCGCTCCTGTTCGGCTTCCTGGGTGGTGTGATCGCCTGGCCCGGGTGATCGCGTCCGAGGCCGAGGTAGCCGTCGTCCAGGAGGACCTCCACGTCGGGGGCTGTTTCTTCTTGCCCGGGACGAACGCACGGCGTCCGCCGCGCCGCGGCCGGCCGGGGCCGGCGAACCTGGATCTCGGTGGCGTCCGGGCGGAGCTCGATGCCCTCGGCCTGGGCGTAGGCGAATACGTCCGCCAGTGTCTTCAGACGCAGGGCGGGCCGGCCGGGGACCGCGCAGCCTCGCTCGGCCAAGAGAGTGCGGTCTCGCCGACGGCGCGGGTGACGGTGGAACGGTCGACACCGAACAGCAGCCCCGGCACCGAGTGCGGCAAGTCGTGCCGCAGGTGGATGAGCGTGGCCACCAGCCGGTCGACGAAGACCGACTGGTGCCGGGCGCCGGCACCCGCGGCCCGCTTTCTCGCCCCGCCTCGTACTTCATGACGGCGGCCTTCGACTGTGGCCTGCCACGGCTGGGCCAACTCCTGTGCCAGACAGCTCAGATGACGCCGGGAGATCCCGGTGAAGAGCCGATGCGTGAGGACCGCCCGATTGACCTTGACCGTCACAGATGGATCATGTGCTCGATGGGGAGGGGCCGTCGCGCCGTCGGTTGCGTCGCCGTCCACCGCCGTCCGCGGCGCTCGACGCCGATGTATACGGCGTCCGCCGCCTCGGCCGTCCGGTACGCGGCGTTGAACGCGTCCGGGCCCGCCTCGGCGAGTTCACCCGTTCACCGCACTCCGTGGAGCGCCTCCGAGGGCCCCGCAGCCCCTAGGGTCGCTCGCATGGGGCGCGTCCGACGGAGTCCGCAGCCCGGCGCGGACCGCAGCGAGTGGTCACGGCGCGGATACCTCTCAGCGGTCTGGTATCTGCGGGCCGTAGCCTTCATCAACTTCCTCGGCGCTGTGTGGGTGTCCTTGGGAAACGACATCCGGCGGCACAACGACGACGAATTCTTCACGCCCTATCTGCTGACTGCCGGGTTCTTCTCCGGTGTGCTCTCCGCGTTTCTCGCGATCACCATGCGGCGGCGCAAGCGCGCCGCCTGGATCCTCAATCTCGCCCTGGCCGGGCTGACACTGGTACTGACGGCCCTGGCCCTGGAGTTGCCGGTGTACCGGCAGCACGTCCAGAACTGGATCGCGGTCCTGCTGACCGCGTTCTTCGTCGCCGCCATGCTCACCGGGCGGCGGGAGTTCCACGCGAAGGGCGACCGCGCCAACCCGAAACTGGCGGCGGTGGTCGGCGTGGTCGGGCTGGTGGTGGGGTCGTTGCTCGCCACCACGATGGTCACCGTGAGCAACACCGACCTGGACGCCGGGCGCTCCGACTTCCTGGAGCGCTGGCACTACGGTGTGCTCCGCATGTTCTCGCTCGCCTACGACGACATCCGCTTCGAGGGAATCGCCACCCCCGGCTGGGCCAATGTGCTCATCAACCTGATGAGTACGGCCCTGATCCTGTTGGTCCTGTACGCGGCCTTCAGATCCCGACGCGCCGTCGACCCGCAGACCGACGAGGACCAGCGAGAGATGCGCGCGCTGCTGGAGCGGTACGGCGACCGCGACTCCCTCGGCTACTTCGCCCTTCGCCGCGACAAGAGCGTCATCTGGTCGCCGTCGGGCAGGTCGGCCGTCGCCTACCGAGTGGTCGGCGGGGTCTCGCTCGTGTCCGGTGATCCGATCGGAGACCCGGAGGAGTGGCCGGGAGCGATCGACCGCTGGCTGGTCCAGGCCGGTGAGCACGGCTGGACACCTTCTGTGATCGGGGCGAGCGAAGAGGGCGGCATCATTTACGCCCGGCACGGATTGAACGCTCTGGAACTGGGCGACGAGGCGATTGTCGACATCGGCGAGTTCACTACGGAAGGCCGTGCCATACGGAGTGTCCGCCAGGCACACCACCGCGTCGAGCGCGCCGGATACACCGTCCGTGTCAGCCGTCACGAGGACATGACGGCGGACGAGATGGCCGAGATGATCGGATTGGCCGACGACTGGCGTGACGGAGCGACGGAGCGGGGATTCTCCATGGCGCTGGGCCGTCTCGGCGATCCGCAGGATGGCCGCTGCATCATGCTGGTCTGTCGTGATACGGCCGGGCGGCCGCGTGCCCTGCTGAGCTTCGTCCCCTGGGGCGCCGACGGGCTCTCCCTGGACCTGATGCGACGTGACCGGAACTCGGACAACGGCCTGTTCGAGTTCATGGTGCTGGAGCTGATCCAGCGTGCAGGCGACCTCGGGATCACCCAGGTCTCGCTGAACTTCGCGATGTTCCGCGCGGTCTTCGAACGCGGCTCCCGGATCGGCGCGGGCCCGGTGCTGCGGCTGTGGCGCTCGCTGCTGACCTTCTTCTCCCGTTGGTGGCAGATCGAGTCGCTCTACCGCGCCAACGCCAAGTACCGGCCCATCTGGGAGCCCCGCTTCCTGCTGTACGCCCAGAGCACCGATCTGCCGCGGATCGCTCTTGCCAGCGCCCGTGCCGAGGGCTTCCTGGAGGCGCCCGGACTGCCGAAGTGGCTGCACCGCAGACGTCTGGAGACTCGCCGTTGAACATGGCTGCCTCGTTCGCCCGGCGCGAGTGGGGACCCCTCTACGTGACCGTGCGGACGGCCCTGGCCACCCGTGGGTGGCGGGCCGTCCCGCTGACGCTCGCCTCGGTCTGTCTCATCGCGCTCTGTCAGATCGTCCAGGACCAGAGCTGGGGATACGGCCTGATCCAGGACATCGGCTTCGTCCGGGCCGAGGACCCTCTCTGGCTCGCCCTCCTCCGTACCCCGCTCTCGCTCTTCGTGCCCGCGCTCAGCCTGCCCGTCTGGGGCGCGATGCTGCAGGTGCTGGCCGTGTTCGGCGTTGCGGAGATCACTCTGGGCCGGCCGCGTACCCTCGTCATCGCCTACGTCTGCACTCTCGCCGGGACGCTCTACGCGCGGTTCGGCATCGCCATCGGACCCGAGGGCCTCCTCGGGCTGCCGGCCTCGGACGCACGGATCGTCGACACCGGGCCGTCGGTGGCGGTCACGGGGCTCGCGGTCTGCGTCTGTGTGTGTACGGGGGCGTGGTTCACCGTGGCGCTGGTGGTCGTGGCGATGGTCGGCGAGGTGATCGTCAAGCCCAACTTGGCCGGCACGGAGCATCTCGTGGCGATCGGGGCCGCGCTGGTGCTGTGCGCACCAGCGGCCCTGCGGCACCGGCACCCGTCCGACGGCGACGGTGGTGCGGGCGGGCCCGCGGTGCCGCCGGCCGGGGGCTGAAGCCCGCTGTTCGCAGGTGCCGGCGGCCCGGCCGTGCCGCAGTGGCTGTCTGCCTCCCGCCCCCTCCGTTCGGAGCAACTCTCGCCGTGCCGGAGCGGCCGGGCCGGGGGCCGGTACCGGGATAGGGAGAGGATGCCGACGGGACGCGACGGAACGGCTGCGCGCCCCGTCGAAACCGGAGCGAGGTTGCCTGTCAGATGCCGACGCCGGCCGCACCTGAGCTGTCCCGGAAGCCGGGTCTGAGGCGAGACATCGGCCTGATCGGACTCGTCTGGACCTCCGTGGGGTCCATCATCGGCTCCGGCTGGCTGTTCGGCGCGCTGTTCGCGGCGCAGGTGGCCGGGACGGCCGCCCTCGTCTCCTGGGGGATCGGAGCCCTCGCGATCACCGTTCTGGCGTTCGTCCACGCGGAGCTGGGGGCCATGTACCCGGTCTCGGGCGGCACCGCGCGCTTCCCGCACTACGCCTTCGGCAGCGTCGCCGGGGCCTCCTTCGGCTGGTTCTCCTGGCTCCAGGCCGCCGCCACGGCACCGATCGAGGTCATGGCGTCGCTGAACTACCTCAGCATCCACGCCACCTGGGTACAGACGGAGAAGAACCAGCTGACCGCCGCCGGATACGGTCTGGCCGTCGCCTTCATGGCCTTCTTCGTCCTCGTCAACTTCTTCGGCATCCGCTGGCTCGCCCACACCAACAGCGTGGCCACATGGTGGAAGCTCGCCATCCCCCTGCTCACCATCGCCGCTCTGGCGGGGACCACCTTCCACGGAAGCAATTTCGGCCACCAGGGCTTCGCCCCGTTCGGCGTCGAGGGCGTGCTCTCCGCCGTCAGCACCGGCGGAATCATCTTCGCGCTCCTCGGATTCGAACAGGCGGACCAGTTGGCGGGGGAGAGCCGCAACCCGGCACGGGACATTCCGCGGGCGGTGATCGGCTCGATCCTCATCGGCGCGCTCGTCTACTGGGCGCTCCAAGTGGTCTTCATCGGGGCCCTGCCACAGAGCTCCTTCGCCCACGGCTGGGCCGATCTGACCTTCGCCGACAAGGCGGGGCCGTTCGCCGGACTCGCCCTGTCCGCCGGGCTCGGCTGGCTCGCCGCGCTGATCTACATCGACGCGGTCGTCTCACCGACCGGCACCGGCCTGATCTACACCACCGCCGCCTCCCGGGTGTCGTACGGCCTCTCCCGCAACGGCTATGTGCCCGCGGTCTTCGAACGGACGACGGCGCGCGGGGTTCCCTGGTTCAGTCTGCTCTTCGCCTTCCTCGTCGGGCTCATCGTCTTCCTGCCTTTCCCCACCTGGCAGAAGCTCGTCGGTTTCGTCACCTCCGCGAGCGTGCTGATGTATGCGGGCGCGCCGCTCGCCCTCGGGTGTCTGCGCAAGCAGGACCCGGACCGGCACCGCCCATACCGGCTGCCCGGCGGTCTGTTCTGGGCCCCCGTCGCCTTCATCGTCTCCAACCTGATCATCTACTGGGCCGGCTGGGACACCCTGTGGCGACTCGGCCTGGCGATCGTCCTCGGATATCTGCTGCTGGGCGGCTCGGCACTGCTCAGGCTGAACCCGAGGGCCCCGCACCTGGACTGGCGGTCCGCCCAGTGGCTGCCGGTGTATCTGGTGGGGCTGGGCCTGGTCTCCTGGCAGGGCGGCTACTGCAGCGGAGGACCGGCGTCGAAGGTGTCCTGCGGTGCGACCGGCGTCATCCCTCTGTGGTGGGACATGGCGATCATCGCCGCGTTCAGCCTGCTGATCTACTTCTGGGCGCAGGCCGTCCGGCTCCCGGACGAGGCGACCCAGGCGTACATCGGCCCGGTCGACGTACTGCCCGGCCGCTGACGACCGGGGCACTGACCTCCGTTGGCGGTCAGGTCGTTGATCAGCAGGTGGAGGTGCGCAGTGGTCGGCCACCGGCGGCGCCGGTGCTCCAGCCGGTCCAGCAGCAGCTGCGAGGTGAGATCGTCGAGCGGGCGGACGCGTCCTTGGATCTTCACGACGTGGTGTCCTTCCCGCCCAGCTCAGCCAAAGTACTGGCGACGGCACGCGGACAGGCGTCCTCGACGAAGGTCGCCGACGGCCGGACACAACGTGTGGTCGAGCTGACCGTCCAGTTACCGAGCATCTGCTGGATCGCCACCAGGTCCAAGACGGAGGCCCTCCGTCTCCTCCCGAGCAGAAATATGCAGGACAACTGCCACTGGCTCCGAGACCATCAGCCAATGACCACAGAACCGCATCTGCTGTCCCTCAGCATCGTCGTGCCACCGTTGGGAAGTCGACACGGCGCCGTGGAATGCCGACCGATCGTCAACGGACGAGACATCCTGGCCGAAGTGTTCGATGAAGGCCCGGCAGATGACCCTCGCTATCTCTTGGGGCCGGACGCGCCGCTTCACGCGACAGACACCCCCCATGAGGTTCGGCTTGCCGTGGCCGAGTGCACGGAAGGATGCTGCGGCGCTGTCTACGTGACCATCAGGCGCGAAGGGCAACACGTGATCTGGAGCGGCTGGCGCAACCCGTATGAGGATGATGTCGATCTCCCAGAGCTTCGATTCGACGTCAATCAGTACGAAGTGGAGGTCCGCCGGGCCTCGACGGACCACAGCTGGGAGTGGCCGGCCCGAACAGTCGCCAGGCTTCTGGAGGAAAGGCTCCGGGAGCACGCCGGCCGGCTGACGACTTGGGAATGCGAGCTGGGAGCCGTCTCGGCTTGGCACTGGGAGCCTGACCAGATCAATGTCTTTCTGTTCCATCCCGGCCGTTCCGCGATCAGGGAAGACCGTCCCTGGCTTCAGTTCAGAATGGCCCTTCCGATCTCCGGAGACGACCCGGCTGATCAGGCAGAGCTCCTGGAGGCGCGTCTCACGGCCGAGGATCCCCGCGAGGTCGCCGAGGTTTGCGGCGGTTCGAAGGGAATTTACTGATCAGCTCGGCTACCCCTGGCCGGGCCCCCGACGGCGCGCATGAAGCGCGGTTGAGGCGAGGACTCTTTGGTCAAGCCGTGTGGGCGCCTGAGGGGTTCTGAGCGGGAGCGTCAGTCGTCCGTGGGTGTGTCGGATCCGGCGTATCCGTAGGTCCGGCCGGCGGAAGTGTCAGAGGCCCGGACGGCTGTGCAGATATGCCGGGCGGCAGGGTTCCCAGGTCCCTGCCCCCGGCCGCCGCGAGCACGGAGGCGTGCGGGTGGAAGCCCGTCCTGATCGAGCTGGACGATTTTGGTCCGTCCGCTGAACGGACCGCCGGTCAGCTTGATGCCGACGGTGTTGTTGACCACCTCGCCGGCCAGCCAGCGGTGGATGGGTTTCATGTGCTCGGATTCCTCGGCCCCCATCTCCGAAGCTGATCACGCACCTGTCCGCAGGACAAGAAGGTCCCACGGGATCATCAACCGCGACAGGGGGGAAGCCATGCCGGACCCGAAGGGCCGGAAGGCCCCATTGCGGAGCCACGGAAAAGGCAACTGTGATGGTCGACCTGCGGCCCGGGTTGGGTTACTGCCAGGCTGGCGTCGGCGTTCCGGCATGACCCGAAACGGTAACTGGCGGCTCGTCAGAGCTTGCCGACTTCCTCGGCAGCTGCGCCTTCACCGGCCCGTCGGCGCCGGGCCACGGCAACCGCGTGACCCGCGCACGGATGACAGCGAGGACGGACAGCCGCTGGCCGGCGCGTACGATCGAAAGCGACCCGGCTTTCGCGTAGGCGTCGACGACGTCCTCGGTGGAACCGGCGGACTTGGACTTCTGCCACGTCAGCTGCCTGGAGACTCCCAGCTGGTTGGCGATCTGCTGCCACGCCCCGCCGTTGTGCCGGGCCGCGGGTCACGGCCGTGGTGATCTCTTCCACCTGGAGGTCATGCAGCGCGTTCAGGGCGGCCAGAGGGCGCTATGGGATCAGGGCGAAGATCTGGCTCAGCCGGCCGTCCATCGCGTCGCGGATGTGCACCAGCCAGTACCACGCTATCCCGCGCTGCGCGGCGACAGCCGCCGTGTGATCCGGTCGAACAGCTCCGTCAGCGGCTCGCCGACGTCCCGGCCGAACTCGGTCAGCCCGTAGGTGACCTGGGGCGGCGTCGTCGGCTCGACCTCCCGCCAGACCAGGCCGTCCTGGACCAGTGCGCGCAGGGTCTGGGCGAGCATCTTCTCGCTGATGCCCTGGATGCTCTCGCGCAGCTCGTAGAACCGGAGGTCATTGCTCCGCAACGAGATCAGCACCCAGACGCCCCACCTGCTGGTCACGTGGTCGACCACATCGCGCGCGGGGCAGTCGGTGTGAAACACGTCATACCGCTTCTCTGTCTCGGCCTGTCCGTGCTGCGCGCTTCCCGTCATTTCATGAGCTTACTCCAAGGTATGTCCTTACCAAAAGTTAGCCACCGCTCTTAGCGTGAAGGCCACACAGGACATCCGACAAGGAGCTGATCATGATCGTGGTGACCGGGGCTACCGGGAATATCGGCCGGCCGTTGACGCAGGCGCTGGCCGAGGCGGGCCAGCAGGTGACGGCTGTGTCACGGCACACGGCGGCGGTGCCGAACGGCGTCCGCCACGTGGCGGCCGACCTGGCCAGGCCAGTCAGCCTCAAGCCCGCGCTGGCCGGGGCGAAGGCGTTGTTCCTGCTGCTGTCCGGCGACCTGCACGCCGCTGGAGCCAGCCCTGCCGACATCATCGGCGAAGCCGCGGTCAGCGGGGTCCGCCGGGTCGTCCTGCTCTCCACGCTGGGCGTGGTGACCAGGCCCTTCGGCCCAACACGGATCGCGATGCGCGCGCTGGAGGACACGCTGCGGGAGTCCGGCCTGGAGTGGGCCATCCTGCGGCCGGGTGGCTTCGCCTCCAACGCTCTGTGGTGGGCCGAGTCCGTCCGCGCGCAACAGGTCGTCGCCGCGCCCTTCGGCGACGTCGGGGTGCCGATCATCGACCCGGCGGACATTGCCGCGGTCGCGGCGGCCTGCCTGCTGGATGACCGGCACACCGGCGGCGTCTACGAGCTGACCGGCCCGGAGGTGATCACTCCGCGCCAGCAGACGGAGGCCATCGCCGCCGCGCTGGGCTCGCCGGTGAGGTTTCACGAGCTCACCCGCGACGAGGCCAAGGCCGCCATGACCCAGAGCATGCCGGCGGAGCTCGCCGACGACACTCTGGAAATCCTTGGTTCCCCGAGCCCGGCCGAGCTGCGCGTCAGCCCGGACGTCCAGCGGGTCCTCGGCCACGCCCCGCGCCCCTTCGCCGACTGGGCCGCCCGCAATGTCGCCGCGTTCCGCTGAGACGCGTCAGCGCGGCACCAACGAGAACACCAACCGGCTGCTTCGGCAGTACCTCCCCAAGGGCACGGACCTCCGCACGTTCAGCCAGGCCGACCTGGACGCCATCGCCCATGAGCTCAACCGTCGTCCGCGCGAGACCCATGGCTACCGCACTCCGGCAGAGGCCTACGCTGGCCTCCTGAACAGCGGTGATGCGCTGACCGCTTGAGCTCGCCATGGCCAATCTGGTCTACAGGCGGGTGTCGACCGACCAGCAGTCGACCGACCGTCAAAACCTCCTCCTCACCGAGGCCGGGATCGAGGGTCCGGTCACGTTCGAGGAGGAGGCCGACACCTCCAGCCGCCTCCACCCGCTCCAGCGCCCGAAGTTCAGCGAGCCGCCGGCGTACGCGCGGCCGGGCGACGCCGTGCACATCTCCGACATGTTCCGCCTCGTACGCGGCACGCAGCACATCCTCGACGTGCTCGACGTCCTGCACCAGGGTCGCCTCGCCCTGCGCATCCACGACGGCGCGTTCTCCGCGGTGGACCTCACCGCACGCCACCCGCGCACCGGAGAACTGCTGTCCACCGTGAAGTTCATGGTGCAGACCCTCGCGGCCGCCGGCGAACTCCGGCGCGACCTGCAGCGGGAACTGACCTACGACGGGCTGCGGGCCACCGCGGATAGGCGGGCGCCGCCCGGCGGTCAAGGACGAGCAGACCGACGGCGTACGCGCCGCGTACCTGGGCGGCCAGTCCAGCGCCGGCCTCGCCCGCGAGCACGACGTCAGCCGCGGCGCCATCCGTACGGCCGTCGCCGACCTCATGCCCGAGCACTCCACCGGCCACCAGGACGCCCCGGCCCTGGAGCTGGCGGGCACCCTCGATATGCCGGGCAAGGTCGCCGACTTCACTGCGCGTCAGCGCCCCACCCGCCGCCCACCGCCAACTCCTCGCCCGCTGCCAGCCCCCCTTCGGGCCGTACGGCGCCGGCGTCGGCACCGAAACCGATGTCGACGAGAGCGGCCAGGCATCGACCGAGCCGGTTGGCGGAAGATCGCCGGCATCAAGGCGGGGAACTCTGACCGATTGGGCCGACAACGGGGGGCCGTGCACGGTTCGGCCTCAACAGTCGAACACCGACCAGCAGATGTCGTTGCGCAGCCGCTGGTCATCAAGTACGAGCTCGCGGATCGCATCCGGGAGCTGATGGCGCTGCCACTGGCACTCAAGTCGTCCCGCGGTCTCGCTCTCGCCTTCCGGTGCTGCTGCACGTGCGGCCTTGATCGCGTAGGCGGCCGCGCCGAGCTCGTGCGCGGCGACGTGAGCGACGGCCCCGGCCTGGCCGGCGGCGTACGCGGCATGCCGCGCTGCCCCACGCAGGTCTCTGGCTGCCCCCATCGCATGGCCGCCCGCCGCGCGGGCCTGCATCATCTTGACCTCGCCACGCACCCAGGCCCTCGCATGCTCGATCGCCTGGCGCGGTCGCGGGTCCCCGGGCTGGGCCGACTCGAAGAGGCCAAGGACGTGCTCTGCACAGGCGGCAGCCCATAGAGCGAGGAGACGGTGATCCGCATCAGTGAGAGTCCCACCACGGCGGATCGTCACGAAGCGGGGGTCGCGGACCTTCGGGAGGATCATGACGTGCACCCCCTCCTGCGCGCATCGGCGCCGCTCGCTGCGGTGTGCTCCGGGGGCCGGTCAGCCGCCTGGCGCAGGGAATGATCCAGAGTGCTCATCAGCCGGGCGACACGATTGCTGCCGCCTGGCGCGGGCGGGTAGCGGCAGAGCACGTCGATGAGCACCGGTGTCGCACGCTGCCGCGACCGTTCCAGCAGGGCATGCCCGATCGCGGGGTCACCGCCCGCCTCCATCTCCCCGATGCGCGCAGCGCTCGCGCAGGCTCGCAGGATGTGGCCGACCTGGCCGGCCTGGGCGATGGGGTGCAAGTATGCGGCCGATGCGGCGTCGCCGGCGGATCGCGCGGCCAGTCGCGCGGCTTCGGAGGGCGCGGACCGGGCTGCCCGGTGAGCGTCGAGGGAAGTGACGCGCTGCAATTTCGTCCTGCCGGCACCGTTGATGAACGCCCAGGCCGCGTCGATCGCCGCACGGGGGCGCGGATCATCGGGAACATCCTGCTCAAAGACCGACAGGACGTCCTCTGCGTGCCGAACCACATAACGCGCCACGACGCGCAGCTCGTCCATCGTCAGATCGAAGTCTCCGGACACGGTGTACTTGCTCTGTCCCATGTCCATGAATCATATCCTTGAACACTCGGTGGAGACTCTGCGACGAATCCTCCGCTCACCCACGTCGGAACCCTCAATCGGAGGTCACATGCTGCGGCCCGTGGACCTGGCTCGTCGCCATGGCCTCTCCACGCAGGCGGTCCGCAACCACGAGACCGCCGGCACCGACGGGGTACCGGGACTGCACCGCCACTCATGCCGCCGGCCTCGCGGCACCTGGCGCTCGTCCCTGCCTTCGGCCACTCGACGAGCAGACGCATCATGCATGCCGTCACCGGCGGCCGGCTCGACGAAGCACTGGAGTACGTCGACGATGGGCACGCGCTCCTGGCTCGCGACCGCAACACGCCACGAACCGTCGAAGGGGCGCTCTCACATCTCGGAGCCGGCACCCCGGATACGGCGGCCGGCACTCGGGCGCCGTACAGCATCGGTGAACTTGCCCGCCACCTCGGGCTCAACCCCGCCACCCTGCGCACCTGGGAACGCGCTGGAGCCCTCACCCCACAACGTGACCCGCGCACCGGGCACCGCCAGTACCTCGCGCAAGACGTGCGCGACGCCGAACTGGCGTGGCGGCATTGGGCGGGCTACTGACACTTCTCATGGCAAACCCGATGACGTTCTCGCGTCCAACGGCAGCTGATCGGGGCGACTTTGAACGGCCGTCGTGAATACGCAGGTTTTAAGGCCGTGTGGAGAGTGGGGGTGCGCCAAGCCGTCGGCTGACTTCTTCGCGCGGGTCCTCGACGCTTCGCAGGCCCTGGCACGGGACACCGTCTACGTCGGTGACCACCCGATGAACGACACCTTCCCGGCTGCTCGGGCCGGTCTTCGGACGGTGCACCTGCGCCGTGGGCCTTGGGGGCACTTGTGGACAGACGGCCCTCAAGTACGGGAGACGGCAGACTGGGTGATCGATTCGCTCACGGACCTGCCCTCGATTGTCAGCGAGTAGCCGACAATTCCGAATCCGTACCCGCACAGTGACGGTACGGGTACGGGTACGGTCAGATCGTGTCCGCCGACTCCCCGCACGAGGTCGGTGAGCGGATTGCCGCGCGTCGCCTCACCCGGACCGGTCTTGCCGCTGCCTCCCACGTCTCCTATGCCACAGTCCGGGCCGTCGAGCGCGGCGCGAGGCGGCCGAGCGACGAAGTGCTCGAAGCGATCACTGCCACCCTTGAGGTGGATGCCACGCAGCTGCGCACGGGGTACGTCGGCACCGAGCGCCGCGTCCATCGCGCGTTGCCCGAGCTGTCTGCGGTGATCGCCGGGTACGACATTGCGCAGGGACCTTCGACTCGTACACCGGACGAGCTCGCTGATGCGATCAAATCGTCGAGGTAGGTCTTGTACTCGTTGAGGACGGACGCCGGGTTCTGCCACTGTCCGTTGAAAAGGTCCTCGGGAGCGTCAGCTCGGGAGAACCGCAGGCGCGATCCTGCGTGAGGCAGAGCCAACAGCGTGGCCTTCGCCACCGGATAGAGTCCCTGCGACGGTAGTGGGAGATACGGGAGTTCTCTGTGGCCGAGTTGGCGGCGCGCGAAGAAGTTCGGGTGTCCGTGGAGTTCCATGCGTTCGCCCTTCAGGAAGAGGACGACATGGAGGTCCCCGCCCCCTTTCCCGAGGAGCGGGCAGTGGATCCAGGGGCAGATTTCCTGACCGCCTACGACATGCGTCTCGACTTCAAGAGCGCCGGGCACACCCACGAGGCAGCTCTGACAGCCGAGGTGTGGAGCAGCGAGCCGTCCGTGACCGGCGATGCCCACTGGGGAGCTCAGGGCGAAGCAGAGATTTTTTCGACTACCGGGAACCTGTCGGTCGAGACGATGTCCGGGGTCGGCGAAGGCAGGGTGGAGCTCGGGCGTCCCGACACGCTGTGGAAGGTTCGCGCCTACTGTTCGGGCCGGGCCGAGGCCGCTTGGCTTGCGGCGGTGGACGTGCCCGTCGGGGTGGAGCGGTACCTGGTGCAGTTCTGGCCAGCCGGCGCCTGAGTACCCGTGGGCAGAGCGCCGGGCTCTGCCCACAGGGCGCGTCAGGAGATCGAGACGATGTAGGCGTCGACGTCGTCCCCGCTGCTGAACCCGTCCGGAATGCGGTTCCGGTCCATGAATATCTTCAGGATGCTCCCGCCGGCTCCGTTGTCAGCCTTGGGCAGGGGTCTGACGGAGAAGTTGTCCTTCGGCTTCGTCCGGTCGTACTTGCTTTGAGCTGCGCCTTCGTAGGTGCTGGCGAAGGGATACTCGTCGCATTCCCGCGAGACTCCTGGAACGCCCGTGGCGTAGTGGGCCCCAGTACTTGAGGCAGGCGGCGATGGCCGCGCGGCGATTGGCCTTTACGCGGTCGCCGTCGTTCTGGAGCCGGTGCAGCGTGTGCTTCAGGTCGAACCCCGGTACCGCTCGGGAGGCCCTGCGGGCGGTGCGGTCGGAGATCAGTCCAGCGATGGCGGCGTGCCCGGGTGCGCCGCCGAACCGATCACCGACCTCGACGTCCCGGTCTCCGGGAGGCCGTCATGCCCGAGTTGGCGTCGATGACGAGCTGGTGGTTGGTGGAGTACTGGTAGTTCTTCGACTGCTCGGCGACGGCGTGGTCGCGGGTCGGGACCAGGGTGCCGTCCACGATCAGTACGACGTCCTTGGCGAATCTCTTGCGTGGCCGGAGGGCGAGTATCGGCCCGAGGTTGATGGCAGGCTTCTTCGTGACCGGTTCACTCATCCATCCGCATCCGGACCGCGCGCCCCGGACACCGCTCGACGGCCTGTTCCTGCCGGTGCGCTCCACCTCTGAGGAGGACTCCGACATGTCATCTCCCACTTCCACGAAACGAACTGTCGCGGCGGTGCACGCCGCTCCGGTGTTCATGGACACCGAGGCGACCGTCGGCAAGGTCATCCGCTTCATCGAACAGGCCGGCCGGGAAGGCATCGACCTGCTGGTGTTTCCCGAGACCTTCGTGCCCGGTTACCCGTACTGGATCGAGGCCTACGCCCCGCTGGACCAGCAGGGCGCCAACGTCGCCTATGCCGAGGCGTCCGTCGAGGTGCCCGGTCCGCAGATCGCCCGGGTCCAAGCCGCTTGTGACCGCGCCGGGGTCGGCGCCGTTCTCGGTGTGAGCGAGCGGCTCGCGGGGACCCGCACGTGTTTCAACAGCCAGGTCTTCATCGAACCCGACGGCACCCTTCTCGGAGTTCACCGCAAGCTCCAGCCCACCTATGCCGAACGGATCGTGTGGGCTCAGGGCGGCGGTGCCACCCTCAGCGTCTTCGACAGCACTCTGGGCCGGATCGGCGGTCTGGCCTGCTGGGAACACACCATGAACCTGGCCCGGCAGTCCCTGATCACCCAGGGCCAGCAGATCCACGCAGCAGCATGGCCCGGTCTGTCCACCATGACCGGCTTCGAGACCGTCGCCGACGTCCAGATCGACGCCATGATGAAGACCCACGCGCTCACGGCGCAGGTGTTCGTCATCTCTGCCGGGAACCCGGTGGACGAGACGTGCCTCCAGTGGATGGAGTCCACTGTCGGACCGCAGAAGCACATCGCTGCGGGCGGCGGCTGGTCGGCCGTGATCCACCCCTTCAACCAGTACCTTGCCGGCCCGCACACCGGCCTTGAGGAGAAGCTCGTCACCGCCGAGATCGACCTCGCCGACATCGACGCCGTCAAGGTCTGGGTCGACTCCCGCGGTCACTACGCGCGACCGGAGATCCTCGGCCTACGGGTCGACCGACGCCCGCTCTGGCATGACGAGGGACACCGCGAATGGCCTGCCGCACCGAGTGACGGCACCGCCGCCCCGGCAGCCGAAACGGCCTGAGCAGACGACATCGGTTCCGGTTCCGTCGGTTACCAGTTGGCGCCGGTTCGCATTGCCGTGTGGTGCGCATGTCAGCCGCCTGGGCCGCGCGTCGAGCGGATGGCGCCGCTGCTCGTAGGGCTGCGAGCCGGCGGAGTAGGCCGGGAAGCCGACCTGGACTTCTACATGGAGTCCGTACGCGACCTCTGGTGCGCCGACCGCCCGCTCGCCGACGCCTCCGAGCGCGTCCACGTGCTGGAGCAGTTTCCCGAGCTTCAGCCGAGCGACGAAGGGATCTCCGATGTTGCCGGCACGTACACCTTCTTCGCAGCTCTCGTCCTACGCTACGCCTTGCTGGCCGACGCCTCCGGGAGCGCAGACGACGCGGTGTCCTGTGGGCATGCGGCGCTCACAGCGATGGGGATGCTGGATCAGAACGTGAAAGGCACTGCCTTCCGTAATGAGGAGGAACGACTTCAGATCCTGTCGGTGTCCGGTGATGTCGCAGGGCTGTGGGAGGCGAGCGTCGAGGCGGGGCGAGAGCGGTTCCGGGCCGTGGTGACCCGCACCGCACGCGACTCTGGCTGAAGGAGCGGCACCCCGAATCCGAGCGCGACCCCATAGCGTCAGAGCAGGGGAATGGCGAAGGGACGAACACGTTCTTGCGCGCCCGGCCCACCACACCGACCCGCCCCGGAGCCCGCGCGCGACCCACGTACTACGAGCCGGCCCGGGGCCGGCTGCGCGGGGGACCGGCCCCGACACACTGTCACGACGCCCCCTGCAGCTCCCGGTACGACTTCCCACCCGCGGGAGCGACGCCCGCCAGGGAGCAGCGATTTTTCGTCGGCCGGGGCAGCGGCGCGACCGGGCCACCGCCCGTAATCCGATCCTTATGGGGGTGGGTGTGATCGCATCACGAAGACGCCGGCCGGAGCGCGGCCGGCCCGTTCGCGCCGATAGGGACTGCCATGCTCCAGCCGTGCTTCACCCGGTGCGGGTGGGCGCTGATCAGGCAGGACAGCCGTACCAGGTCCCGCCGCAGCTCGGCCGCCCCGATGGCCGGGCGCAGAGCGAGCTGGTTGGAGGTGCGGATCTGCCGGTGCTTGAGGTCGATCAGGTCGTCAGGGAAGAGGAGACAAGAGGATGAACGCGTCGATGAGAAGTGCAGCCGCAGGAGCGGTCGGCATCGCCGTACTGGCTCTGACGGCACCTGCGGCGAGGGCCGCCGGCGAGAACACGAGCGAGGCGGTCGGCGTCATCTGCGGAACCGATCGAGCGTCAGGGCTCGCGGTGGGGACGGCCCATGCCAGGGACTGCGCCACGGCACTCCAGGTCGCGAGCGCCTACACGCGGAGCTGGAACAGCGGCGGCGAAGGGGCCACGACCATCCATGCCGCAGGATCCGTCTGGAACTGCCGGGAACAGCCGGGCCCGCTGAATCCGTATCAGGAATGCGTCGAGACAGGCGGCACCGGCCGGTGGGTCACCCTGATGTCCTGATCAAGACGCCCGCCGAGGCCACAGGCCTGCTGGTCGCAGCGCCCGCCGGCCCTCCAACCCGTTCGAGCGGGCCCAATCGACATACTCATATCGTAGTGTCGGGCGAACACTTCAACGTGCCTGCGAGCCGCTGGGCTACCCGGCCAGGCGAGTACTCGCTGAGCATGGTCCGGCCGCGCGGCACGTACCCCGGGGTGGGGGGGGGGGGCGCTCCCCGTGGGGGGGGGGGGGGGGCGGGGGTGTTGGTCCCCGTGTTGTGGGGGGCTGGGTCCCGCCCGGGCCCCCCCTCGGGCCCCCCCCGGCCGTGCGGCGGGCTCAGCGGACGACGTCCACGAAGACCGGGTTGGTGTAGCACCAGGTGTCCAGCCACGGGTTGCCCCGGCCCGGCTCGTGCGGCAGCGGGCCGTGCGGGTCGATCGCCGCGCCGAGGAACCCCTTGCCGTGGCGCTTGCCGTCGCTGCCGCGCAGCCGCAGGTAGAACGGCTCGTCCGCGCGGCCGACCGGGATGCGCAGGGTGTACGTGCCGCGGCGGCCCGAGACATCGGCGGTGTGGGCGAGCCGGGTGTCGGGGGCACGCCAGTCGTCACGGTCGGCGGCCGGTCCGCGGACCGCGCCGCGGATGACGTCGACGTGCTCCAGACGCGGCAGCACACCGTAGGGGTTGCGGCGGGACGCGGCGGTCACCGTGACGGTGAGGGTGAGCCGCTCGCCGCGCCGGGCGCGCAGCCGGCCGCCGAGCGTGGCGCTGTTGCCGTGCTCGCCGCGCACCTTGACGTCGATGCCGTCGACGAGATGGCCGTGGTCGACCCAGACCCGGCCGGCCCGCAGCCCCTCCATCACGTTCCGGTAGCCGTACCGGGTGACGCCGACGTGCGTACGGCTGAACTGGCCGGGCCAGAAGTCGCCGCCGGGCTGCGGTTCGGTGGTGTTGTACGGGTCGGGGAGGTGGCCGGTGTTGTCGAAGTCCCGGCCGGGCGGCCAGTCGCCGTTGACCCAGGTGTCCTGGGCCACGCGGTGGACGTCGGAGTTGGAGGTGATCGTGAAGAGCTTGCCCTCCGCCAGCATGGCGTCCCACAGGCCACCGACGGTCGCGGTGGCCCAGTCGAATCCGCCGTAGGTGACGTAGGCCTCGCGCGGGTAGCCGGGCCAGGAGTCGGCGGACGGTGAGTTGGTGTACTCGCCGCGGATGTTGGTGTCCGGGTGCCAGCCCGGGATCGCACCGGCCTGGGCGCCGGGCGCGCCCTCCATGCCGATCATGATCTCGGGGGCGGCGTCGCGCCAGCCGCGCATCTCGTGCGGGGAGTCGATGCCGAGGCGCATGGGGTGGTTGGCGAGGACGAGCACGTCGTCGACGTACCGGGTGCGGCGCTGTTCGGCCAGCCACTTGAGAGCCTTGAGCGCGTGCGCCTCGTTGCGCGGGGTGTCGGGGTGCGTCGGGGCGCCGGCCGTGTAGCCGAGCAGCTTGCCGTCGAAGGCCTCCTCGAAGCGGGTGAGGAGGTCGACCTCGTGCCGTCCGGGCGGCGAGAAGACGGTGCAGTGCTCGGCTCCGGGGATGTACCACTCCAGCCCCTGGAAGATCAGCATGCGCTTGTTGTCGGCTCGGGCCTTCAGGATCTCCCGGTGCTCCTGCGCGGCGCCGAACTCGGCGTGGCCGATGTTGCTGTGCTCGGTGAAGACCATCCAGTCGAGGCCGAACTTCTGTCCTGCCGAAGCGAGTTGGGAGAAGGTGTACTTGGCGTCGTGGCTGTACACGGAGTGGTTGTGATGGTCACCGACCAGATAGACCAGGTCCGGGGCGTGTCCGTGACCGTGCCCGTGGGACCGGCCTCCCCGGCTGTCGGCCAGGGCGGGCAGCGGCAGCGAGGCGGCGGCGAAGGCCGCGCCGAACAGACCGGCGCGGCGCATCAGCCCTCGGCGGCTGAGGCCCTGGGGGTCGAGCGACTCCGCGGGAACCTGGGGGTCGGCCCATTCGGGCACGGGGTGGGACATGACGCGTCGTTCTCCTTCGTGCGGGGCGGCGGCGGTCCGGGGCCGGACCGCGGGGCCGCCACCAGGAGGATTTCTTCATTCCGGAACCACCCGGTGAACCCGGGACGAAATGCGGGAGTCGCGCCCGCGGCACGCCGGTGCGGTCGCGCGCACCGGCCGGACGGCGCTCCCCCGTCCGCCGCTCCCCGGGTGGCGGAGTCCGCGCGGTGCGCCGACGCTTGTCCCTAACCTGCCGATCCGGGCGGGCGGGCGGAGCCTGATGGGGGTGAATCCGTGTCGGACGCCGGTGCACCGGTCCCCGAGCCGGCAGGGGCCGACGGTATGGCGGCGGCGATCCTGCACACCCTGTTCGCCCAGTCCGCCGTCGGACTGCATGTACTGGACACGCGGTTGCGGGTGATACGGGCGAACGTCCTGTCCGACAGCGTGCCCGCCGAGCGCCTCGCGGGGCAGTACTTCACCGCCGCGTACCGGCTGGAGAGGCCGCACGAGGCGGAGCGGGTGCTGCGCGGAGTGCTGGAGAGCGGTGTGGCCGTGCGCGACCTCGTGGTCCGCGGCCGGCTCATGGACATGCCCGGCCCCGATCGCAGCCTCAAGGTGTCCGTCCACCGGCTGGACGACGCCCGGGGGCGGACGCTCGGGCTGCTGGCCACGGTCGTCGATGTGGACGAGGAGGAGAAGGCACGCACCCGGGCGGCGTGTCTGACCGCGGTGCGCACCCGGGTGGGCAGGTCGCTCGATGTGGCGGCCACCTGCGAGGGGCTCGTCGAATCCGTGGTGCCGGTGTTCGCCGACTTCGCCGTCGTCGAGGTGGTGGACGAGGTCCTGCGGGGATCGGACCCGCCGATGGGGCCGCTGGGACACGATGTCCCGTTGCGCCGCGCGGCCCTCCGGGGGCTCGGTGCCGACGGTCACCGGGACGGCCTCGTCGGCGAGATGCGCCGGCTGCCCGCCCGTACGCCCTACGCCCTGGCCGTTTCGGACCTGCGGCCCCGGCTGGTCCGGATCACCGCTCGGACGCCCTGGCTGGAGGCAGCCCCCGCCAGCACGCGGCTGATCGAGGCGATCGGGGCCCACTCCATGATCGTGGTCCCGCTGAAACTGCACGGCGCGGTCCTCGGCCTGGTGAGTCTCTACCGATGCCGGGAGTCGGAGCCCTTCGAGGAGAACGATCTCCCGCTGACGCTGACGTCCGCCGCCCATGTCGCCCTCAGCATCGACAACGCGCGGCAGTACGAGCGCGACCATGTGATCGCTTCGACGGTCCAGCGCCGGCTCCTTCCGCAGCACGACAGCGACCACGTCGCCGTGGAGACCGCCCATGTCCTGCTGCCCGGACGCAACAGCGGCTCCTGGTTCGACACCATCGGCCTCTCCGGCGCCCGCACCGCCCTGATCGTCGGTGCCGTCGAGGGGCCGGGGCTCCAGACGGCCATCACCATGGGCCAGTTGCGGACCGCCATCCACGCGCTGGCCGGACTCGACCTGGAACCCGACGACGTGCTCGCCCGGCTGGCCGACACCGCCGACCGCCTCGCCGGGGAACGGGCGGCGCTGCCGCCGGGGGACCGGCTGCTCGGGCAGTCCCGGTCGGCGACCTGCATGTACGCCGTCCACGACCCGTTCGCCGGCACCTGCACCATCGCGCGGGCGGGGGACGCGACACCGGGCCTCGTCGCCCCCGACGGCACCACGAAGCCCCTGGACGTGCCCGAGGGTCCCCGGCTCTTCTCCGGCGACAGCGCCCCCTTCGCCACGGCCACCTTCGCACTCGACGAAGGCAGTGTTCTGGCGTTCTTCTCCGGCACCCCCATGCCCGAGGGCCGGCAGTCGGCGGGCCTGCGCGAGGCCTTCGCGGACCCCGGCCGCAGCCTGCAGGACCTGTGCGACGACGTGGTCTACCACCTTCCGGCCGACGCACACCCCGGGGGCGCCGCCCTGCTCCTCGCCCGGACCGGTGTGGTCCCGCCGGACCGGGTCGCGGTCTGGGAGCTGCTCCAGGACCGGACCACGCCGGGCACGGCCCGCACGCTCGTGCGCGACCGGCTCGACGGCTGGCACCTCGACGAGGAGACGATCGAGGCGACCGAACTCATCGTGAGCGAGCTCGTCACCAACGCGGTCCGCTACGGCACCCCTCCCCTGCGGCTGCGGCTGATCCTGGACCGCACGCTCACCTGCGAAGTGCACGACAGCAGCCCGGTCTCACCCCATCTGCGCCATGCCCGCACGGTCGACGAGGGCGGACGCGGACTGTTCATCGTCTCCCAGCTCGCCACCCACTGGGGCACCCGCTACAGCGCCGACGGCAAGACCCTGTGGACCGAGCAGGAGCTCGGGCCCGCCACGGACGATTCCTGACCGGGGCCGGACGCTTCCGTGACGGGCCATTGCACCCGGAGAACAACAGTGGTTGGCTGGACAACAGAAGATATGAATCGGGGTTCAGACCATGGCCTACCGACCCACCGCCCGCACGGAAGCGACCCGGATCGCCCACCGTGAACGCCTGCTCGACGCGGCACGGCAGCTGCTCGCCGAGGGTGGGTACCCGGCGGCCAGCATCTCCGCGCTCGCCCGGCGGGCCGGCGTCGCCACCGGCAGCGTGTACAACCACTTCGCCTCCAAGCAGGAGCTGCTCGCCGCGGTCTTCCGGCATGTCGCGGGCCATGAGCTCAGCGCGGTACGGGAGGCGGTGCAGGCGCACAGCGGCGTCACCGAGCAGCTGCGCGCGCTCGTCGAGGTCTTCTCGTACCGCGCGCTGCGCAGTCCCCGTACGGCCTGGGCGCTGCTGGCCGAACCGGTCGATCCGCTCGTCGAGGAGGAGCGGCTCACCTACCGGCGCGGCTACCACATCCTCGCCGAGACGGTCATCGTCGCCGGTATCTCCGCAGGTGAACTGCCCTCGCAGAACGCCCAGTTGTCGGCCGCCGCCGTGATCGGTGCGGTCGGCGAGGCACTGCTCGGGCCGCTCTCCCCGGTCGGTGCGCGGACCGACCCGGAACCGGTCGTGGAGAGCATCACCGCGCTGTGCCTCAGAGCGGTCGGCGCCCAAGGCGCCTGAACCCGAGCCGCCCGTCCCGCCCCGCCGCTTCCCCCGCCCCCCGACCGCCGACCCAGGACAGGACCACCCGCCATGACCGTCACCCAGCACCGGACCGGCCTGCCGCCCGCAGCCCCCGCGCCGCACCCCACCCACGAGGTCACCAACCAGGCACCGCCCCGGAAGGACCTCGACGAGTACGGCACCAACCTGCCGCTCGCCGAGGCCGTCCGCACCTTCGGCGCGGCCTGGCACGAACCGGAGCTGCACGAGATCGGCACCCTGGTCGGCGCGGAGCACTTCCAGACCTCCGCGGAGCTCGCCCACAACTCGCCGCCCGTCCTGCGCACCCACGACCGGTACGGCAACCGCGTCGACGAGATCGACTTCCACCCCGCGTACCACGAGATCATCGGCAGGGCCGTGCACCACGGCACGCACACCGCGGGCTGGGCCGACCCGAAGCCCGGAGCGGCGGTGGCGCGGGCGGCGTCGTTCATGCTGTTCGCCCAGATCGAGCCCGGCCACGCCTGCCCGATGTCCATGTCGCATGCCGTGGTCCCGGTCCTGCAGCGCGATCCGGAGGTGGGCCGGGACTGGCTGCCGGGGCTGCTCAGCCGCGCCTACGACCCCCGGTCGATCGCCCCGGGCGAGAAGTCCGGGCTCACCTTCGGCATGGGGATGACGGAGAAGCAGGGCGGCTCCGACGTGCGCGCCAACACCACGCGGGCCGTCCCGCTGGGCTCCGACCCCGACGGCAGGGCCCATCTGCTGACCGGCCACAAGTGGTTCTTCTCCGCCCCGCAGTCGGACGCCTTCCTGGTGCTGGCCCAGGCCGAGGCCGGACTCACCTGCTTCCTCGTGCCGCGGGTACTGGCCGACGGCACCCGCAACACCGTCCGCATCCAGCGGCTGAAGAACAAGCTCGGCAACAAGTCGAACGCCTCCTCCGAGGTGGAGTTCGACGGCACCTGGGCGGTACGGGTCGGCGAGCCCGGCCGCGGTGTCCCGACCATCATCGAGATGGTCAACCACACCCGGCTCGACTGTGTGCTCGGTACCACCGCGGGCATGCGCCAGTCGGTGTCGGAGGCGATCTGGCACGCCCGGCACCGCAGCGCCTTCGGTGCCCGGCTGGCCGACCAGCCGGCCATGACGGCGGTCCTCGCCGACCTGGCGCTGGAGACGGAGGCCGCGACCTGGACCTCGCTGCGCCTGGCCCACGCGTACGAGAGCGGCGGCGGCGAGTCCGAGGAGATGTTCCGCCGGCTGGCCACCGCGGTGTCCAAGTACTGGATCTGCAAGCGCGGCCCGCACCACGCCTACGAGGCGCTGGAGTGCCTGGGCGGCAACGGCTACACCGAGGACTGGCCGCTGGCCCGGCGCTACCGCGAGCAGCCGGTGATGGCGGTGTGGGAGGGGTCCGGCAACGTCATCGCCCTCGATGTGCTGCGGGGCATCGGAAGAACACCGCAGTCGCTGGACGCCTTCTGGGCCGAGCTGGAAACCACGGCCGGTGCCAGTTCCGTGCTGGACGCACACGTCCGCCGGGTGCGCCAGGAGCTCGCCGAGGACCTGCGCGACCCGCTGGCGGCGCAGACCCGCGCCCGAGCGTCGGTCGAGGGCATGGCGCTGGCCCTGCAGGCCTCGCTGATGCTCCGTCACGCTCCCGCGGCGGCGGCCGGGGCGTTCGTGGCCGCCCGGCTCGGCGAGGCCCGTGGCCACCAGTACGGCATCCTGCCGCGCGGCACCGATGCCGCGGCGATCGTGGAGCGGCACTTCGGCACCGGCGGCTGAGCCGTCACCACCTCCGCTCCCCCGGCGCGTGTGCCAGGCGGGCGGGCTCGGGCCGTGCGGCGGCTCCCGCCCGCCCGTCGTCGCCGGGCGTGGCCGGCCCGTCGCGCGTTAGGTTGGCTCCATGGAGTCGAGACCCCGCACCCTGTGGCTGCGTACCGAGCCCCTCCACGCAGTGATCTACTTCGACGAGGAGTGCCGGGGCATCGGGAAGTCCGTCGGCCTCAAGGGCTTCTGGATGGGGTACTTCGCCACCCGTACGGCCCCCATGGGGCGGATCCGCCCCGAGGCCGCCACCGCCGCGCTGGGCGTCTTCGCACCCGGCATGGTGGCCCGTGCGCTGCCCGACGCGTGGCGGGTCGTCACCCCCGAGAAGCTCATCGATCTGCGCGCCCGGCTCGCCGCCCGTGCGCTGCGCCGCCTGGTCCCCGGAGTCGACTCCCTCGCCGGCCGGCTCGTCCCGCCGCTCGCCGCGATGGTGGCGGCCGCCTCGCCGCTCGCCCGACCGCTGTTCGCCGCGAACCGCCCGCTGTGCGACCGCACCGATCCGGTGGAGAGCCTGTGGCAACTCACCACCACGCTGCGGGAGTTCCGGGGCGATGCGCACATCGCCGCGCTCGCCGACCACGGTCTCGACGCGCCCGAGGCGCTCGTGCTCGCCGCTGCCACGGACCGCGTCCCGCGCGAGGGCATCCGGCTCGACCGCGGCTGGAGCGAGGCAAAGTGGGCGGACGCCGAGGAACGGCTTCGCTCCCGCGGCCTGATCGACGCGGAGTCGGATGCCACGCCACGCGGTCACCGGGAACGGGAGCTCGTCGAGGAGACCACCGACCGGCTGGCCGCCCGGCTGCTGTGCCCCCTCGCCGAGAGCGCGGCGGACGAACTGCTCGCCGCCCTGGAGCTGCCGACCCGGCAGGTGCTGGGGGCGAAGCTGCTGCCGTTCCCCAATCCGATCGGCCTGCCCCGGCCGGTCTAGGCCCAGTCGTCAAACTGCCGTCCGGTCGCTCGCAGGGTCCGGGCGGGGCCGGCACAGCAGGATCAGCGAGCACACCGCCGCGAAGGCGCACCAGGTCGAGACGGACTCCAGACGCCACAGCGCCGCGCAGAGGGCGGCCCCGACGGCAACCAGCACCCCGAGCCGCCCCAGCGACCGGTCCCCCGACAGGAGCAGGGCGCCGACCGTGGCCAGGAGATATCCGGCGACGAGCAGTCCGGAGCGGGGCAGGCCGAGCGCGTAGCCGAGGGTGTGCCCGCGGATCTCGGCGGTCACCGGACGGGTCGCCAGGCAGTACCCGAGCGGAACGGCGGTCGCGATTCCGGCCGCGACCGGGACCAGCAGGCGGCGCCGGGCGCCGGGCGGCGCGGCCCACAGCACGCCGAGCGGGACCCACAACGGCAGCAGCGGCAATGCGATGACGGCCCAGGCGAGGGTGGCGGGGCCGGTGCCGCCGCCCGAGCGCCAGATCACGGACTCGATGATCTGGTGGGCGCCGAGCAGCAGCGGCAACGCCGCGAGCGGCAGATCACGCACCCGGCGCACTCTCGCGACGCACGCCACGCCGATGGCGGCGATGCCCGTGCCGGCGACGAGGTCGGCGGTCGCACTCCAGCACATGGTGTCCTCCGCGGCCCCGGCAGCACCGGATCGGTGACTTCAGCGCGCAACGCTACGGCTCCGGCGGCGGTCACCCGGTGTGACACGTGCGGCACGCGCCGCCGCAGCGGCAGCGGCAGCAGCGCCGGGCGAGCAGCACGGCGAGTGCGGCCACGGCCACCGTCCCCGCGGCGCGCCTGGCCGCCGGTCCGCCCGCCGTGCGCAGCAGATCGACCGGCTCGGCCCCGCCCGTCGGTGAGGTGTCCGCCGCGTCGTCGGCGGGCTGTGCCGATGCGGACGGTTGCGCGGCCGAGAGCCGTTGCGCCAGGCAGTCGGCGAACCGGCCGACGAGTCCGTCGCTCACATCGCTCATGACCCCGCGGCCGAACTGGGCCGGCCGTCCGGTGACGGTGAGGTCGGTGGTCACCGAGACCGTCGTCCCGCCGTCGTGGCCGGTCAGTGCGGCGGTCACCGTCGCGCTCGCCGTGCCCTGGCCGCGTACTTCGCTGCCCCGGGCGGACAGAACCATGCGATGGGCCGCGTCGTCCTTCTCCAGGAAGGTCGCCGTGCCCCGGTACGTCACGGTGATCGGTCCCACCCGCACCTTCACGGAGCCCTTGACGGTGTCACCGTCGAACTCCTCCACGGTCGCGCCCGGCATGCACTGCGAGACGTGTTCGATGTCGAGCAGTGCCCGCCAGGCCTCGTCGACCGGGACCGGCACGGTGAATGTGTTCTGCAGCTGCATGGTCCGCTCCTCTCACGAATCACAGCGGTCACGAAGACCGCGGGGTCATGGGGCCGGCGCGGTCACCCGGATCCGGGCCGCGGGCGGTGGATCGCCCCGGCCGTCTCCGTGAGCGGGCTGCCCGTGCCGCCCCAGCGCAGGGCCACGATCTCCGCGGCGATCGAGACGGCCACCTCCTCGGGGGTGCGCGCCCCGAGGTCGAGGCCGATGGGGGATCGCAGCCGCGCCAGTTCCGCTTCGCCGAGCCCCGTCTCGCGCAGCCGGGCCATGCGGTCCTCGTGGGTCCGGCGGCTGCCCATCACACCGATGTACGCGGCCGGGGTGCGCAGTGCCACCTCCAGCAGCGGGACATCGAACTTGGGGTCGTGGGTGAGTACGCACATCACGGTCCGCCCGTCGGTCTCCGTGTCGCGCAGATACCGGTGCGGCCAGTCGACGACGACCTCCGCGCCGTCGGGGAAGCGGCGCGGGTCGGCGAAGGCGGGGCGGGCGTCGCAGACGGTGACCCGGTATCCGAGGAACGCGCCGATCCCGGCCACCGCCGCCGCGAAGTCGATCGCGCCGAAGACCAGCATCCGGGGCGGCGGGGCGAACGACTGGAGGAAGACGGCGACGTCGTCCTCGCGCCGTTCGCCGTTCGGGCCGTAGTGCCGCAGCCCCGTTGCCCCCCGGGCGAGTTCCCCGCGTGCGTCGGCACTCACCGCGGCGTCGAGGCCGCTCGCGCCCAGGGACCCCGAGACGGTGTCCGGCCGGACCACGAGGGCGGCGCCGCGCGGGGCGGGTCCGTCGGTCACGGTGGCGACCACCACCGGGCGGTGCCCGGCGACCGATGCGGCGACCTCGCCGAAGGCGGGGTCGCTCGCCGACGTCACCGGGCGCACCAGGAGGGTGATCTCACCACCGCAGGTGAGTCCGACGGCGAAGGCGTCCTCGTCGCTGTATCCAAAGGTCTCCAGCCGGGCCCGCCCGGTCTCCACGACTTCCTTGGCCAGTTCGAAGACCGCGCCCTCGACACAGCCCCCGGAGACGCTGCCCACGACCTCGTCGTCCGGGCCCACGGCCATCGCCGCGCCGGGGCCGCGCGGCGCGCTGCGAGTGACCGCGACGACGGTGGCGAGCCCGAACGGCTCCCCGGCGGCGTACCAGCGGCCGAGCACCGGCAGGATCTCACGCATCGGAAGCCACCCCCCGCACCACCGCGGCCAGATGTTCCAGGGCCGCCGAACTGTGCCCTTCGACGAACGCGTCCACGTGCGGCAGTGCCGCCGCCATGCCCGCCGCGAGCGGTACGTAACCGGGTTGCGCCTTGCGGGGGTTGGCCCAGACCACGCGATGCGCCAGCCGGTGCAGCCGGCGCATCCGGGCGGCGGGCAGTGCGGGGTCCGCGCGCTCCCAGCCGTCGGAGAGGACGACCACCACCGCTCCCCGTGCGCAGGAGCGCTGCCCCCAGCGGTCGAGGTAGGTGCGCAGCGTCTCCGCGGAGCTTGCCGGGGCCGCCGTGGGCGGTGTCCGGTCGTCGTTCGTCCCGTCCGGGCCGCACGGCATGCCGGACCCGGTGGCCACCGCGCGCGGCTGCGGCTTCGGACGGGTCGCGGGCCGGGTCGGGGGGCGGGGTCGTGGGTCCCGGTCGAAGCAGGCGGCGAATACGCGGTCGTACCGTTCCAGGTCGTCCTGGCTGCCGCACAGGGTGAGCCGGCCCGCCCCGTACACGTCGGAGCGCCGTGCGGGGTTCAGCAGGTCGAGCGCGCCCAGGAACATCTGGGTGCGGTCGGGGCCGGTGGCCACACCGGCCGCGCGCAGTGCCCGGGTGAGTCCCACGGCGACGGCGGTCGCATCGATGGCGGGTGCGGTGGGCACGGGTCGCACCCCCCTCGCCGCGAGGACCGCGGACAGGCCGAGGCAGCGGGCGCGTTCCGCGTCCTCACGGTGTTTCAGTACCGAGCCGAGTGTGGCGAAGGCCGGTGCGGCTTCCAGCTCGGTGGCGCCGAGCGCGTCCAGGGCCTCGGCCCAGTCGATGGTCCCGTCCACTCCGGGCGGCTTGAGCAGGTTCTCGGTCCGCAACCGCTGTACGACCGCGGTGACTTGTGCGGCGAGCCGGGCGGAAACCTGGGGCTGTCGTCCGCGGACGATCGTGAGCTCGCGGTCGAAGCCCGGGTGGTAGAACCAGTGGCAGAGGCAGCGCCGTTTCAGCGCGTCGTGGACCTCCCCGGTCCGGTTGGAGGTCAGGACGACCACGGGCGTCGACTGGGCACGCAGGGTGCCCGGTTCGGGGACGGTGACCGTGTATTCGGAGAGGAGTTCCAGCAGGAACGCCTCGAACTCGTCGTCCGCCCGGTCGACTTCGTCGACGAGCAGGACGGATGGCCGGGTCTCCACCGCCTGGAGCAAGGGGTGTGCGATGAGGAAGCGTCTGCTGTACAGCTCGCTCTCCAGCCGGTCGGCCTCGGTGATCCCGGCGGCTTCGGCGGCCCGCAGATGGAGCAGCCGGCGCGGAAGGTCCCAGTCGTGCAGGGCCTGGGAGGCGTCGATGCCCTCGTAGCACTGGAGGCGGATCAGAGGTGCGCCGAGAACATCCGCGAGGGCCGTCCTGCCCACGCCCGCGTCGGCCTCGCAGAAGAGCGGCCGGTGCAGCCGGAGCGCCAGGAGGCAGGCGATGGCGAGCCCTTCGTCGACGAGGTAGCCCGTTCGCCCCAGGCGGGCGCGCAGCTCCGCCGGTCCGCCCTGCGGCCCGCCCGTTCCGTTCGCCCCGGCCGCCGGTCCGGTCACCTGTCACTCCGTCCCGGCCGCGGCCAGCACCGCGCGCCGGGTCAGCACCCGGGCGAGGTGTTCGCGGTACTCGGGCGTCGCCGACAGGTCGGAGGCGGGGCGGGTGCCCTCCGCCGCCGCGTCGGCGGCGTGTGCCACCGTGGCCGGGCCTGGCTTGGTACCGGCGAGCGCCTGCTCGGTGGCGCTCGCGCGCAGGGGCGTGGCGCCCATGTTGGTCAGGCCGATGCGGGCCTCGGCGATGTGGCCGTCGTCGCACCGTACGAGTGCCGCCATACCGACGACCGCCCAGCCCTGGGCGACCCGGCTGAACTTCTCGTAGTGGAAGCCCCAGGCGTCGGTCCTCGGCACCCGGATCTCCACCAGCAACTCGTCCGGTGCCAGGGACGTCTGCAGGTAGTCGACGAAGAACTCGCGGGCCGGGACGGTGCGCCTGCCCCGCAGCCCCACGGCCACCATCTCGCCGTCCAGGGCGAGCAGTACCGCCGGGAGGTCGCCGGCCGGGTCGGCGTGGCAGAGCGAGCCGCCGAGCGTCCCGCGGTGCCGTACGGCGGGGTCGGCGACGGTCCCGGTGGCGGCGGCCAGCAGCCCGGCGTGGCGGCGTACCAGGGGGTCGTGGATGACGTCGTGGTGGGTCGTCATGGCTCCGATGACGAGCGATCCGGTGGCGGTGTCCTCGCGGACGCCGCGCAGTTCCGGGATCCGGCCGAGGTCGACGAGGAGTTCGGGGAAGGCGAGGCGCAGGCGGAGGATGGGGATCAGGCTCTGTCCGCCCGCCAGGACCTTCGCCTCCTCGCCGCCGTCGTGCAGCGTGCGCACCGCATCGTCGAGGGTGTCGGGCCGTGCGTAGTCGAATGCGGCGGGAATCATGTCGTCGCCCCCTTCGCCCGTGCGTCCTTGACGGCCTGCCAGATGCGCAGCGGAGTGCACGGCATGGCCACGTCCCGCACACCGAGCGGCCGCAACGCGTCGACGACCGCGTTGACGACGGCCGGGGTGGAGGCGATGGTCCCGGCCTCGCCGACCCCCTTGACGCCGAGGGCGTTGGAGGTCGCCGGGGTCTCGGTGCGGTCGGTGACGAAGTCCGGCAGGTCCGGTGCGGCGGGCACCGGGTAGTCCGCCATCGTTCCGGAGACCAGGTTGCCCTCGGTGTCGTACACCGCCTCCTCGTACAGCGCCTGTGCGATGCCCTGGGCGAGGCCGCCGTGGATCTGGCCCTGGACGATCATCGGGTTGATCACCTTCCCGATGTCGTCGACGCAGACGTAGCTGCGGATGCGGGCCCGCCCGGTCTCGGTGTCGACCTCGATCGCGCACAGGTGTGTGCCGTGGGGGAACGAGAAGTTGTCCGGGTCGACCAGATGCCCGGCGTTGATCGTCGGTTCCATTCCGTCGGGCAGGTCGTGGGACGAGAACGTCGCGAAGGCCACGTCCTGGATGGTCTTCGTCGCCTCCGGTGATCCCTTCACCGAGAAGGTTCCGGCGGAGAAGTCCAGGTCCGCCTCGTTGGCCTCCAGCAGGTGCGCGGCGACTCTCCGGGCCTTGGCCACCACCTTCAGCGCGGCGTGGTGGACGGCCAGTCCGCCCACCACCAGTGACCGTGAACCGTAGGTGTCCATGCCCTGCGGGACCGCCCTGGTGTCGCCGTGCACCACCTCGATGTCCTCGAACGGCACCCCGAGCACGTCCGCGGCGATCTGGCTCCAGCAGGTGGCATGGCCCTGTCCGTGGGGGCTGGTCCCGGTGCTGACCTCGACCTTTCCGGTGGGCAGCATGCGGATGGTGGCGGCCTCCCAGCCCCCGGCGGCGTACCGCAGATCGCGCAGGACGCGGCTGGGCGCGAGGCCGCACATCTCGGTGAAGGCGGAGACGCCGATCCCGAGCCGCACCGGGTCGCCGCGCGCGTTGCGCTCACGCTGCTCGGCGCGCAGGTCGTCGTAGCCGAAGAGGGCGAGGGCCCGGTCGGTGGCCGCCTCGTAGTTGCCGCTGTCGTAGGTGAGTCCGGCGATGGACGTGTACGGGAACTCCTCGTGGCCGATCCAGTTGCGGCGGCGCAACTCAATGGGGTCCAGGCCGAGTTCGGCCGCGAGTTCGTCCATGGTCCGCTCGATCGCGAAGGTCGCCTCGGGGCGGCCGGCGCCGCGGTAGGCGTCGGTCGGCGTTCTGGTGGTGAAGACCCCGGTGCACCGGAAGGCGTACGCGTCCATCTTGTAGATCCCCGGGTACATGAACGCGCCGAGCAGCGGAATGCCGGGGGTGATCAGCATCAGGTAGGCGCCCATGTCGGCGAGCAGGTCGACACTCAGGCCGAGGATCCCGCCGTCCTTCGTCGCGGCGATCTCGATGTCCTGGATCTGGCCGCGGCCGTGGTGCGTGGCCAGATAACCCTCGGAGCGGGACTCGGTCCATTTGACGGGCCTGCCGAGCTTCCTGGCCAGGGCGAGGGCGACGGCCTCCTCCCCGTACACCTGGAGCTTGGAGCCGAAGCCGCCGCCGACGTCCGGGGCGATCACCCGCAGTCGCTGTTCGGGGATCCCGGTGACCATGGAGAGGATGACCCGGGCCACGTGCGGGACCTGGGTCGTGGAGTACAGGGTGTACTCGTTGGACGAGGTGGGCGGTGTGGCGACCACCGCTCTGGGCTCCATGGCGTTGGGGATGAGGCGCTGCTGGGTGTAGCGGCGGCGGAGCACGATGTCGGCGCGGGCCTTCTGCGCCGCGTAGTCCCCCGTGGCCAGCGGCCAGGTGTAGCAGCGGTTGGTGCCCTTGTCCGCGTGGACGAGCGGGGCGTCGTCGGCCAGCGCGGCTTCCAGACCGAGCACGGGCGGCAGGGGTGTGTAGTCGACCTCCACGGCCTCCAGCGCGTCCGCGGCGGCGTACCGGCCGCGGGCGACGACCAGGGCGACGGGTTCTCCGGCGTACCGCACCTCGTCGACGGCGACGGCGGGGTGGTCGGGCATGACGATGTCCTCGGTCACCGGCCATACGCACAGCATGGGGCCGAGTTCGCCGGCCAGGTCCCGGCCGGTGAGGGCGGCGATCACGCCCGGCCGTTCCAGCGCGCGCGACACGTCGACGCGGTCGATCCTGGCGTGGGCCATGGGGCTGCGCAGGATCGCCAGGTGCAGCAGGCCCGGCACCGTGATGTTGTCGGTCCAGGTGGTGCGGCCGGTGACGAGCCGGGCGTCCTCCTTGCGGGTCCGGGAGCGGCCGACCTCGGGGCGTGGCTTCCCGGCGGTGACCGGACCGGTCATGTCCGTGCCTCCTGCCGGGCGGTGACCGGGGCCGCGGGTCGTTGCCCGTCCGGCCGGCCGGCTTCCGTGGGCCGGGGCGTGGGGGCCCGGCGGCGGCGCTCCTCGGCGGCGGCGGCCAGGACGGCGCGCACGATGTTCTGGTAGCCGGTGCAGCGGCAGAGGTTGCCCTCCAGCCCGTGGCGGATCTCCTCGGGCGTGGGATCGGGGTTCTCCTTGAGCAGGTCACGGGCCGCCATGATCATGCCGGGCGTGCAGTAGCCGCACTGCAGCGCGTGCTGTTCGTGGAACGCGGTCTGCAGCGGTGTCCACCCGCCGTCGGAAGCGAGTCCCTGGACGGTCGTCACCTCCCCGCCGTCGGCCTGTACGGCCAGCACGGAGCAGCTCTTGACGCTGTCGCCGTCGAGTTCGACGGTGCATGCCCCGCAGTTGCTGGTGTCGCAGCCGACCGGGGTGCCGGTGAGGCCCAGGTGGTCCCTGAGGTAGTGGACCAGCAGCAGTCGGGGCTCGACCTCGTCCTCGTACCGTGTGCCGTCCACCGTCATCGATATGCGGGTCATCTGCGCTCCCCGGAGGATCAGGCCGTGGTGTCGGACCATGCGTAGGGCGGGGCCACGGGGCCGCTCGCGGGTCCGGCGCCCACGGTCTCCAGTTCCTCGTCGGCGGCCTTCATCAACTGTGCGGCGACGTCCTTCATGGCTCTGCTCGCCGCGAGTTCGTCGCCGATGACGGGTACGTCCACGTCCTGCGGGTTGCAACGGGCGACCCCGTGTCCGGTGAGCTGCGCGGAACCGGTGTCCAGCACCGCCTCCGCCCTGGTCGTCCCGTCGTCCTCGGTCAGACCGAGACGGAGCCTCCACTCCAGCGTGCGGGTCATCGCGCACCTCCTGCGACCGCGTCCGGTCGCGATGCGCCGCCTCGACGCGGTCCTGCCACCAGCATCCACCCGCTCCCGCGGGTTCGCCCGTTCCGGCTCGTCCTGCGGAGATCACACCGCCGAAATAGGATGCGGGATGTCGAATTCCACCGAAGGCGGGCGACGGCCGGCCGTCGCACCGGGATCCGGTCCGTCGGCGCCGCCGCGGCAGTCCCCGTGTTGCGCCGCGCGGACGAACGCAGTGCGGAGCGGCCCATGAACCGGCGTCGTCCTCCCCGTTCGGCGAGCGCCGAGGAGTTGCTCACCACGCTGCAACAGCTCACCTCCCGGGCCCGCCGCGAGGTGGAGCTCCATCAGGCGCGGGTGGAACTGGCCGAGGTGCTCCAGCGCGAGATGCTCCCCGCGGCGCTGCCCGCCCGTCCCGGCCTCCAGACCGCCGCCCGGTACACACCGGCCCGCAGCGGGCTGGACATCGGCGGCGACTGGTACGACGGATTCGTACTGCCGGACGGTGCGCTGGCCTTCGCCATCGGGGACGTACAGGGCCACGACGTCGAGGCCGCCGCGTTCATGGGCCAGATCCGCATCGCCATGCGGGCCATCGCCGCCACCGCCACGGACCCCGGCGAGGTCGTGGGCCGGACCAACGACCTGCTGGTCTCGGTGGGCTCCGGCCTCTTCGCGACCTGTACGTTCGTCCGCCTCGACCCGCAGACCCGGGAACTGCACAGTGCCCGCGCCGGGCATGTCGCCGCGGTGTGGGCCACGGCCGACGGCCGTTCCGGCGTGACCAGTGACGAGGGCGGGCTGCCCCTGGGAATCCAGGCGGGCGAGCGGTATCCGGTCACCCGGCGGCAGCTGACGGCTCCGGGCGCGTTCGTCCTGGTCACGGACGGGGTGGTCGAGGGTCCTTCGTTCCCGATCGACCGGGGTCTGGACGCGGTCATGCGGCTGGTGCTCGCACAGGTCGGCGCCAACGCCGACGAGCTGGCCGACGCGGTGCTGCGGGCGGCGGAGCAGACCGGGCACCAGGACGACGCCGCCGTCCTCGTGGTACGTCACGGGGCCGCCCCCGGCCGACCCTGATCCCCCGGACAGGCCGTAGGCGTGTCAAACAGCCGCCACCCGTCCGGGCGGTGTCTGATGAGATGCGTGATCCGCAGCGAGAGAACCAGACGTACGGCCGTGGCCGTACTGCGTGTCCTGGCCGTCGCCGCTGCCTACTACGCGGCCGGAGGGCTCGGCCTCATCCGGGAGGTGTCCGTCCACGGCGCGGTCGTCACACCGCTCTGGCCGCCGACGGGCATCGCGCTGGGCGCCCTGCTCTACCTGGGCCTGAGCGCCTGGCCCGGTATCGCGCTGGGCTCCCTGCTCGTCGTCGCCACGCTCAGCGGCTCGGTCACGCCCTCCACCTTCGCCGTCGTGGCGGGCAACACCGTGGCGCCCGTCTGCTCGTATCTCATACTCCGCAGGGCCGGTTTCCGCAGGGAGCTGGACCGGCTGCGCGACGGGGTCATGCTGGTCTTCCTCGGCGCGCTGGCCGGGATGGTCATCAGCGCGACCGTGGGCACGGGCATGCTGCTGCTGGACGGCAAACTGCCCCTGAGCGGGTTCTGGCCGGTCTGGGCGGCATGGTGGTCGGGTGACGCGATGGGGGTGCTCGTGGTCACCCCGCTGCTGCTCGTACTGCGGAAGCTGCGGATGCCGCGGACCACCGACCGGTGGATCGAGGCGAGCGTGCTGCTGATCGTCTCCGTCACGGTCTCGTTGGTGGCGACCCGCAGCTCATTGGCGATGCTCTACCTGGTGTTCCCCCTGGTCGTCTGGGCCGCCCTGCGATTCCGGCTGGCGGGAAGCGCGCCCTGCGCCTTCCTGGTGTCGGTCCTGGCAGTGATCGCGGGAACGCAGGGGGTGGGTCCGTTCGAGGGCCATACCATCCTCCATGTGATGGTCAACCTCACCGTGCTCAACGGCTGCGTGGCCCTGATCGCGCTGCTGCTCGCGGCGCTCGTGACCGAGCAGAGCAATATCCGGCACAGGATCGAACGCGCCTGCGAGGAACTGGCCGAAGTGGTGGATCATCTGTCGCCGGGAAGGGCGGCAGCCGCCTGGCCAGCCCGGCCCGAGGATGAACTCGACGGCGGCTGAGCACCACGCGCCCCTCCGTCACCGCCCCGGGCGCACTCCCGCGTCGGCGCAACGCACCGAAACGATTCGGCCAACAGCCGTCACCAACTGCCCACTTGCTCGTTTGTTGGCCGGGGAAGGTCTCCCGACAGCACGTCGTCGCGGACGAACCTGGTGGACAGGCCGGGCAGTTGCCGGCGCACATGTCCGCACACAACCCGATTCAGATGCATTTCAAATGCCAACAATTGTCCGCAGACCAAGAGATCCGGCGCGGAACGGGACGAGATCCGAGTCAGTGCGCATGTCTGAACTTCACGAGAACTCCAGCGAAATGGCACGTGTGTGGATATCGTGCACCGAGCGAGGGCGCATCCGTCAGTCCATGAGATCGGCGGATGCGCCCCGTTTGTGACGATGCAACTGTGACTGGGGGGTTCATGGGGCATGTCGAGCTACCCGATTCGGACAGATCAGCACCCATGGGACTGGCGGGAGCGCCGCGTCCGCGGTCTGTTGCGGATCGGCCTCGCAGCAACGAACTCGACGCATTGTGGAGGGCGCCGAGCGCACAGCGCGAACGTTCCGGGCCGGCCGCCGCGAGGAGAAGGACGGCCCGGTGCATACCGGTCGTCGTCGGCGCCGAACTCCTCGGCCTAGGGGTTCCGGCATGGCTCGTCCTGCGCGTCGGCGAGCAGTCGCGGACCGCGGTGGCCGCGTCCGTGGCCGTGGCCGCACTGGCGTGGTCCGGCCTGCGGGCCGTGCGCGCCCGGTACGCGGACCGGCCCCCGGGCGGACCGCCGGGGGTACTGGGCACCACCGGGGACTGGCTGCTCCTCATAGGTGTGCTCGCCGTGCTGAGCACCATCACCGGCGGATCGGCCGATCCCGCGGAGGGAGTCGTGGCACTGCTGCCCGGCCTGCCGGCCGGCATCGCGGCGCAGGCTCTGCGGCGGCTGCCGTGGCCGGGGCGCCGGCAGCGGGCCGTCCGGCGGGTGCTGGTGGTCGGCGAGGCGCCGGGGGTGGACCGCGCCGTCCGGATGCTCGCGTCCCGTGCGGACCATCCGTACGCGGTCGTGGCCGCGGTCCCGGTGGGGACCGCACCGCTGGAGTGCGGGGTTCCGGTGCCGGGCCGGCTCGCACCGGCTCCGGCCGACGACGACGTGTCGACCGTGCTGGGCGGGGCCTTCGCCCAGGAGGCGGACCTGGCACTGGTGGTTCCCGGGTCCCGGCTCTCCGAGGAGCGGCTGTGCCGGCTCACCCGGGGGCTGCACGACGGCGGGCTCTCGCTGTCCGTGCTGCCGGGACTCTCGGGCATAGCGGCCTACCGGGTGCGGCCCACCGCGGCGGCCGGGCTCACCCTGCTGCACATCGCACCACCCCTGCGCCGGGGGCCGCAGCCCGCCCTGAAGGCCGTCGTGGACCGCGTCGGTGCCGCCCTCGGCCTGCTGGTCCTGGCACCCTTGCTGATCCTGATCGGCGCGGCGGTACGGTTCGGCTCCGCCGGGCCGGTGTTCCACCGCCAGATCCGCCACGGGCAGCACAACCGGCCATTCACGATGTGGAAGTTCCGCACCATGGTGGCCGACGCGGAGAGCCACAAGCAGCGGCTCGTCGCCGCGAACGAGATCGACGGCCCGATGTTCAAGATGCGCCGCGACCCCCGGGTGACCGGAATCGGCCGTCTGCTGCGCCGGTCCTCGCTCGACGAGCTCCCACAACTGCTCAATGTGCTCCGCGGCGACATGTCACTGGTCGGTCCACGCCCACCGCTGCCGGAGGAGGTGTCCCGCTACGACGAGCGCGAGCTCCGGCGGCTCACGGTGAAACCGGGACTGACCGGTCTGTGGCAGGTCAGCGGCCGCTCGGACCTGTCCTGGCAGGAGACGGTCTCGCTCGACCTGTGGTACGTCGACAACTGGTCGGTGGCCACGGACATGGGACTCATGGCCCGTACGCTGCGCGCCGTCACCGACGGCCGCGGGGCGTACTGAGAGCGGCGGCCGTCGATGGGAGGAGCGCGAACGCTCCGGCTGCGCGCGGCCGGCCCGTACCGGTCGGTCCGCCGGGCCCGCTCAGACCTGCGCGGTCTGTTGCTCCAGCCACCACGCGTAGGTCCGGGCGATCCCGTCACGCAGCGCGATCCGCGGCACGAAGCCGAGAGCGGTGAGCCGGGAGACGTCGAGCAGCTTGCGCGGGGTGCCGTCGGGCTTCGCCGTGTCCCATTCGACGGCGCCCTGAAATTCCGTCACATCCTGTACCAGGGCGGCCAGTTCACGGATCGTCAGATCGCTTCCGCAACCGATGTTGACCGGCTCGTCACCGTCGTAACGCTCCAGCAGCAGGAGGCACGCGAAGGCGAGATCGTCGACGTGCAGAAATTCCCGGCGGGGACTCCCGGAGCCCCAGAGCGTGACCGCGGACGAGCCGTCCCGGCGCGCCTCGTGGAAGCGGCGGATCAGCGCGGGCAGTACGTGCGAGGTCTCCGGGTCGAAGTTGTCCCCCGGGCCGTAGAGGTTGGTGGGCATGGCGCTGATGTACGAGGCGCCGTACTGCCGGCGGTAGGACCGGGTCTGCACGATTCCGGCGATCTTGGCCAGCGCGTACGCTTCGTTGGTCGGCTCCAACGGACCGGTGAGCAGGGCGCTTTCGGGGATCGGCTGCGGGGCGAGCCTGGGGTAGATGCAGGACGAGCCGAGGAAGAGCAACCGCTCGACCCCGGCCGCGTGCGCCCCGGCGACGACGCTCAGCTGAATGCGCAGATTGTCTTCGAGGAACTGCACCGGATACGTCTGGTTGGCCATGATCCCGCCGACCTTGGCGGCGGCCAGCACCACGGCGTCCGGACGGACCTCACGGAGAAACGCCTCGGTCCGCGCGGCGTCGCGCAGATCGAGATGGCCTCGATCACGGGTGATCACCTCGTGCCCCTCGGCGGCGAGGCGACGCACCACCGCCGATCCGACCAGACCGCGGTGGCCCGCGACGAAGATGCGCGCACCGGATCGCAGGAGGGAGCGGACGGATTCCTGGGAAGGGCCGGGGAGATCAGTCGTCATGGGCCGGATTCTGCCAGCACCCGCAGCCCGCGGTGATGTCTTACCGCAGACAGCTCAATTCAGATATTTCGGCGGGAAGTATTCGGTGCGGAACAACAGCCACTCAGGTGACCAGAGAAGGGGGAGTCGTGGCGAAGACCGCGCTCATCACCGGCGTGACCGGACAGGACGGTTCGTACCTGTCCGAGCTGCTGCTCGACAAGGGGTACACGGTCCATGGACTGATACGCCGCTCGTCGAGCTTCAACACCGAACGCATAGACCACATATACCAGGGGCCGGAGGAGGAGAACCGTTCGTTTCTGCTGCACCATGCCGACCTCGCCGACGGTGTCGCGCTGGTGAATCTGCTGCGCGACATCCGGCCGGACGAGGTCTACAACCTGGGCGCGCAGTCGCACGTCCGCGTCTCGTTCGACGCTCCGCTGTACACGGGTGACATCACCGGTCTCGGCACCATCCGGCTGCTGGAGGCGGTCCGCGCGAGCGGCATCGACACCCGTGTCTATCAGGCGTCGTCGTCCGAGATGTTCGGCGCCACCCCGCCGCCGCAGAACGAGCGGACCCCGTTCCATCCACGGAGCCCGTACAGCGTCGCCAAGGTCTACTCGTACTGGTCCACCGTCAACTACCGCGAGGCCTATGGCATGTTCGCGGTCAACGGGATCCTCTTCAACCATGAGTCCCCGCGCCGCGGCGAGACCTTCGTGACCCGGAAGATCACTCGCGGGGTGGCAAGGATCAAGGCGGGCCTGCAGACCCAACTCCACCTGGGCAACCTCGATGCCGTACGCGACTGGGGGTACGCCCCCGAGTACGTCGACGCGATGTGGCGGATGCTCCAGTGCGATGCCCCGGACGACTACGTGGTGGCCACCGGCGAGGGCGTCAGCGTCCGGCAGTTCCTGGAGTACGCCTTCGCCCACGCGGGCCTGGACTGGCGCGAACACGTCCGCCACGACGCCAAGTACGAACGCCCCAGCGAGGTCGACGCCTTGATCGGGGACGCCACCAAGGCCGAGGAACTGCTCGGCTGGAAACCGGTCGTGCGGTCGCGGGAGCTCGCCAGGATCATGGTCGAGGCGGACATCCGCCAGCTGTCCGACCAGCTCGCCGGAGCGGCCGTGCGGGTGGACCGATGAGATCGCCCGGGACCGATACGACAACCGACTCCACCGCAACCCCGGTGGAGCCGGGCGCCGCGGCCTGCCGGCCGCAGCTCGTTCTCACCTTCGGAGCTGAATGATGAACGGAACCACGGGGCGCAGGCGCTCCGGCCGCGGCCGGCTACGTGCCGCTGCCGCCGCACTCTGCCTGCTCGCCGGAGCACTGACCGCCGCCGCGTCCGGGGGCTCCCCGGCCACGGCCCTCACCCCGCCGGTCTCCCTGACCGCGGACGACCTCACCACCTGGCAGACCAACGGCATCGTCTGGTCAATGGCCGGTTCGGACGCCGGCGTCGTCTACACCGGCGGCACCTTCTCCACCGTCCGGCCGCCGGACGCGGCAGCCGGCACCTCGGAACGGCCGGCGGTGAACTTCGCCGCCTTCGATGCCGCGACCGGTGCGCCGACCGGCTGCAACCTGTCGTTCACACTCTCGTCCGGCACGGCGACCGTGCGGGCGCTGGCACTCTCCCCGGACCAGAAGACCCTGTACGTCGGAG
Organism: Streptomyces sp. NPDC059832; assembly: GCF_042731715.1. Taxonomy (NCBI): domain Bacteria; kingdom Bacillati; phylum Actinomycetota; class Actinomycetes; order Kitasatosporales; family Streptomycetaceae; genus Streptomyces; species Streptomyces sp. NPDC059832. Next base: position 599,481 of record NZ_JBHWIY010000001.1, read on the forward strand.
GGAATTTCGGTTCGGTGAGCGGCGTCGGGGTGAGCAACTTCGCCGCGATCGACACCGCCACCTGCACCCCTCGCCAGAACTTCAAGGTCGCCGTCTCCGCGACGGTACGGGCGCTCGCCGTCACCGCCGACACCGTGTACCTGGGCGGTGACTTCAACTCGGTGGCCGGACAGACCAGGAACAAGTTCGCCGCCGTCACCACGGGCGCCGCGCTGAAGCCGTGGAAGGCCGACACGGACGAGGTGGGCCGGGCCGTCGAGCTGACGCCCGACCGCAAGCACGTACTGATCGGCGGTGACTTCTTCAAGGTCAACGGCACGACGTCGCACGCCCTGGCGGTCGTGGACGCCACCACGGGGGCCGTGGCCAAGAGCTATCCGGCCGGGTTCATTCCCAACACCTCCACGGTGAAGGACCTGACCACGGACGCCACCGGCTTCTACACCGCCAACGAGGGCACCGGAGGGGGTGTCTTCGACGGCCGGATCGCACTGAACCTGAGCAACTTCGAGCAGCGCTGGCGGGACACCTGCCTCGGCGCCACCCAGGCCGTGCTCGTGCACAACGGCGTGCTGTACAGCGGCAGTCACGCCCATGACTGCGCCACCATGGGCGAGTTCCCGAACCAGCCGCGCAAGCATCTGCTGGCCCAGTCCGTCGACGATCCGAAACTGCTCCCCTGGTTCCCCGACACCAACGACGGGATCGGGGAGCCGGTCGGGCCGCGGGTGATGGCCCAGGCCGACAAGGGCGGTCACCACTATCTGTGGGTCGGCGGCGAGTTCACCACCGTCAACGGCGCCGCCCAGCAGGGCCTGACCCGGTTCGCCGACGGTCCCGACACCGGGGCTCCGTGGGTGCCGAACGTCAGCCTGTCCACGGTCGCCCCGGGCAAGGTGGAGGTCAACTGGCAGGCGAGCTTCGACACCGACGACGGTGAACTCACCTACCGGATCTACCGGGACGGTGCGAGCACCCCGGTGCACACCACGACGGGTCGCTCACTGTTCTGGGACCGGCCGCAGCTGAGGTGGACCGACACGGACGTGGCCGCGGGCGAGACCCACTCGTACCGGATCAGTGCGAGCGACGGCACCAACACCAGCGCCAAGTCGACCGCCGTCTCCGCGACCGTGGCATCCGCGGCCGAGAAGTATCCCGCCAAGGTCCTCGCGGACGGTGCTTCGCTCTACTGGCGGTACGACGACACCTCGACCTTCGCGGGTGACACCGGCACCGGGCGGGACAACGGCTTCGCGCGCAACTCCCCCGCACGGCGGGTGACCCCGGCCGCGGTCACCGGCCCCTCGACCGCGGTCGGCCTGAACGGTTCGAACCAGTACGTCTACAGCAACAGGCGCCATCCGCAGCCGGCCAAATTCTCGGTGGAGACCTGGATCAGGACGACGACCGCCAAGGGAGGGAAGATCATCGGCTTCGGCAGTCTGACCATGCAGAACAGCACCCAGTACGACAAGCACGTGTACATGCGCGACGACGGCCGGCTGGTCTTCGGCGTGAAGAGCGGCAGCGCCCGGACCATCACCACACCCACCGCCTACAACAACGGCGCCTGGCACCATGTCGTCGCCACGCAGGGCTCCGGCGGCATGGCACTGTACGTCGACGGGAAGCTCCGCGCCTCGACCGCCCTGTACACCGGCAACGAGAAGTACGACGGCTACTGGCGAGTGGGCGGGGACAACCTGAACGGCTGGCCCAGCAGGCCGACGAGCGACTTCTTCGCCGGGCAGATCGACGAGACCGCCGTCTACCCGACCGCGCTGAGCAGCTCGCAGGTCAGTGCCCACTACGCGCTGAGGACAACTGGATGAGGCATCCGTTCCGGGCCGGCGCCGTCGTCGTCGCACTGACGGCGGCGCTGGCCGCCTGCGGCTCGTCCTCCGACGGGGACAAGGGGGCGGGCGGCGCCGGGCCGTCGGCGGTACGGACCCCGCTCACCGCCCCGTCGGCCGGGCCCGGCACCACCGCGTCCGGTGGCCCCTCGGCTCCGCGCACGAGCGAGCCGCCGAAGCTTCCCTCCGATGAACTCACCCCGGCCACCGGATCGTTCACCAAGAAGCAGAAGGACTATCTGGTCGACCGGGTGCCCAGGGGTATGGACCCGGCGGCCGTGCTCCAGACCGGTCAGGAGACCTGCGACAGGCTGGGATTCCTGGTGAAGGCCGACCGGGACGTGGCGGTCGGCGCGATCGTGACCGGCGAGATCGCCGATGCGGAGCCCGCCGTCGAGCACCTCTGCACCCAGCACAGGGACCTGCTGCGGGAGGCCGCCCGGGGCTACGCGGACGGCACGCACAAGGACGGGCGGCTTCGGCCGGGCCGCTACCACGACGTCTCCCCCACCGGAAGCTGCGCCTGGCAGATCACCGGGGCGGACGGCAGGACCCTGGTCTCCGGCTCCGCCCCCGCCGGGAAACGGGTCACGATCACCGTCCCCCGGGAGGCCCGCGCCTTCACCTCCACAGGCTGCTACGCCTGGCTGCCCGAAGGAGACCTCGGATGAGCAAGCTGCCGATAGCCGTGGTGATCCCCACAAAGAACGAGGGGCTCAATATCGCCGAGGCGGTGAAGTCGGTGCTCGGCCATTTCGAGGCGGTGGTCGTCGTCGACTCGCACAGCACCGACGACACGGCGAAGATCGCCGAGGACTGCGGGGCCGAGGTGATCACGTACACCTGGGACGGCGGTCATCCGCGCAAGAAGCAGTGGTGTCTGGACCATGTCCGCACGGACCTGGACTGGATTCTGCTGCTCGACGGGGACGAGCGGATCGGTCCCGGTCTGCTGGCCGAACTGCGCCTGATCTTCGCCGACCCCGGCGCGCCGAAGCCCGCCGCGTACGACATTCCGCTCGGCTACTGGTTCTGCGGGAAGCGGCTGCGGCACGGCTACACCATCCGCAAGCGGTCGCTGACCGACCGTACCCGCTGCCGGTACCCGGAGGTGGGGGATCTCGACGCGCCGGGAATCGGCGAGGTCGAGGGCCACTACCAGCCGGTCGCCGCATCGGCCGGATCGCTCCGCAATCCGATCGAGCACCAGGATCTCGACCCGGTCACCGCCTGGTTCGAGCGGCACAACCGCTACTCGGACTGGGAGGCGTGGCTGGAGCACCACCCCGAGGTCAAGGAGCAGGTGCGCAGGGTGAAATCGCGCCAGGGGCAGCTGTTCCACAAGGCACCGTTCAAGCCCCTGGTGTCGTTCGCCTACATGTATGTGTACCGGCGGGGGTTCCTCGACGGGCGGGCGGGGTTCGACTTCGCGCTGGCGATGAGCTTCTACCGCTGGCAGATCGCGCTCAAGTCCCGTGAGGGAAGGACCGTTTGATCTGTCGGCCGCTCCGGCGGACCACGTCCTCGTAGGTCCGCCGGAGGGTCGCGGTCACGGCCCCGATGGTGAAGTCCTCATTGACCAGGCCCCAAGCCGCCCTGCCCGCCCGGGTGTTGGCCTCCGGTTCGAGGAGCTCCAGGACGGCGGCGGCGACCTTGAGGGCGTTCTTCCCGTCCTCGCCGACCCGGCTGTCGATCACCCGGCCCGCGCCCGCGCGCGCCACATCGGGGCCGAGTCCGCAGGTGCGGGTGATGACCACGGGGGTGCCGACCGACATCGCTTCGAGGACGGACACGCCCAGGGGCTCCTCGATCGACGGCAGTACGTACACGTCGGCGCGCCGTCCCGCCGCCAGGACCTCTTCGTGCCCCAGCGGCCCCACCTGGTCGAGCGACCCCATCACCCCCAGCCTGCGGGCGAGTTCGAGGGTCGCGGGCAGTGCGCCGGTGTCGGGACCGGCCAGCACGAAGCGGGCGTCCGGATGCTCGGCCAGGACCGCCGGCATCGCGGCGACGAAGTCCTCCGGGCGCTTGCGCTCCTGGATCCGGGCGAGGAAGAGGACCGTCGGCGGCCGCCCCGGCTCCCGGGTGGGCTTGATCTCCTGCGGGCGTACGCCGTTGACCAGCCGGACCGTGCGGGTCAGCGGGACCGGCGCGGCGACGGCGTTCACATCGAGGCGTTCCGTCTCAGTGAGGTGCAGTACGGCATCGGCCCCGCGCAGCACCTTGCGCACCCCCAGCAGATCGGTCAGCCGGGCGACCCGGTTCTCGGTGGGGTCCACCATGCCGTGCGTCTGGACGACCAGGGGTGTGCCGGAGGCCAGTGCGAGCAGCGCGGCGGGCAGTGTCACCAGGTCGCGCATCAGATGGACATGGACGAGGTCGGCGCCGCGCATCATGCGGCGCGCGGTGTGCAGGAGCGCACCGGAGGTGATTCCGCTGACCTCGAACGCGGGAAGCAGATGGCGGGCCCGGAAGAGATGGGCCGGCACTCCCTCGACCTCGCGCGGGAGGGGCCCCTCGAAGCCGTCGCCCAGCGCCATGATCCTGGCGTCGTCACCGGCGGCCCGCTGGACCTTCGACAGGTTGAGCGCCACTCTTGTCGGGCCACCGAACGCATGGTCCGGGGTGTGCAGCGTGACCACGTGCAGGATCTTCACCAGGGTTCCCCTCGACCTCGGCCGACCCCCACAGACTAGTCATCCAAACACCCCAAGTGGGTTGATTCGTTAGAGTGTTCACAGGTCCACGGAAACGGGGAGCACATGACGTCCGTGCACGAGGCGGTGTCGTCCGCGCCCGTACCGGAGCACGGCCCGCGAGAGCCGGTCCACCCGCCGGCGAAGCCCATGTCGTGGGCGATGCTCTCGCGCGCTCTGGCCGCACCTCTCATCCTCGCCCTGGTCTGCTTCCTGCCCGCGGTGATCGCCGCGCAGCCGGGCACGGGTGTCCGGGACACCGCGTACTGGCTCCAGCTCGTGCTGACCTGTTATGCGGGGGCCCGGCTCGCGACCATGGTCCTCTCCACCCGGCGGCGGCTGCTCCAGGGCATCTTCTGGATGTTCGTCTACATCGCGATGGGGGTGGCGCCGTTCGCCCAGGCCGTCATCGGGCAGACACCGACGCCGATGGTCGGGCCGCGGTCGGATCTGGTGACGGCCGTCGCGCTGATCCTGGTGGGCTGTGCCGCGTTCGACCTGGGGGCGCTGCTGGCGTCCCGGCGACCGCTGCGCCGGCGGGTCGCCGCGCGCTCCGGGAACGGTCCGGCCGTCGCCCACCGGGGGCGGCTCAGGCTGCTGGTGCTGCTGGCGTTCGCGGCGAGCGGCTACTACGTCCTGAAGCTCGGCGGGCCCGCCGTCTTCTTCACCAGCCGCCAGGAGATCAGTGCGTCGGTCGCGGCGAGCGGAGTGGGGTCGGGTCAGTCCAATGTGGGATCGGCCTTCCTCAAGGGCTTCGGTACGGTGCCCGCGCTGCTCGCGCTGCTCTTCTTCACCCGTCGCCTCGTGACCTCGCGCAGGGCCCGGCGCTCCCCGTCGACGGTGCTGGTCTGGGCCGGGCTGATCGGGCTCAACGCGATCGTCAACAACCCGGTCTCCAACGCCCGTTACTGGTTCCTGACGGTACTGGTCTCGCTGTTGTTCACCGCGTTCCCGAGCAGCGCGGCGATGTACCGCTCGGTGCTGGCCATGGGGGTGGTCGGGGCCCTGGTGCTGTTCCCGTACGCGGACCGCTTCCGCTACGACAGCGCCGGGTACCGGCCGGTGGATTCCTCGTCGGTGTTCGAGCCGCTGGCCACCAAGGACTACGACCAGACGGTCATGTTCGCCAACACCATCACCTGGGTCGACACCCGCGGCCACACCTACGGGCGTCAACTGGCGGGCTCCGCCCTCTTCTTCGTGCCCCGTTCGGTGTGGAGCGGCAAGCCGGAGGACACGGGGGTGCGCGTCGGTCAGTGGATGGGGATGAGCATGACCAACCTGTCGGCACCGCTGTGGACCGAACTCTGGGTCGACTTCGGTGCGCCGGGCATGGCCGGTGCCTTCGCGCTGATCGGGTACGTCGCCGCCCGTACCGACCGGCGCTACGCGCGGGCCGTCTCCCGCGACGGTCCGGGACCCGGCAGTGTGCTAGCCGTGACCGCGCCGCTGATCGCCGGGTACGCCTTCATTCTGTTGCGCGGGCCGCTGTTGCAGGCGGCGGGGAAGCCGGCCGTCGCGGCGCTCTGTCTGCTGCTGGTCACAAGCTTCCGGGGCCAGGACGGGCGGCGTCCGCGCTGAACGGTGCCCGTTCGACGGCGGTGCGGCGCGTCAGCCCGGCCACCCTGGTCCAGGTGGCCACCGCCTTGCACACCGAGCCCAGGCACAGGCCCCAGGCAGCGCCCGGCACTCCGCCGAGCAGATAGCCGCCGGTGAGGAAGGCGACGGCGGCGAGCGAGAAGACCACCTGGATGGAGAGGGTGGTACGCGGGTCGAGCATGCGCAGGGCCAGCAGTCCGCAGGTGCCGACGGCCATCGCCGCGTACTGGCTGCCGGTCGCCGGAAGGAGGGCGGCCACCGTGGGCCAGGTGTCGCCGAGCAGGTGGCGGCCGACTCCGCCGGGCAACAGGGCCAGTGCGGTGGCCCAGGCGGCGGCGGTGGCCGCCAGGACGGCAGCGAGCGTCGCCGCGGCCCGTACCCTGCGCCGTTCGTCGGCGAGCCTTCCCAGCAGGGGTGGTCCGAAGCCGGTGGCCGAGGTGAACAGCACGTTCAGCGGTCCGAAGAGGGTGGTCGCGCCGCGCAGGGCACCGACCACCAAGGGGTTGCCGACCGCGCCGAGGCCGAGCACGGAGAGCTGTCCGGTGGCATTGCCCACCGCGAACTCCACCACGAAGCGTCGCCCCAGATGGCCTCGCCGCAACAGGACCCTCAGCCGCAGGGGCGTTCCGGCCACCCTGCGGTGCAGCAGGGCGGCCGACAGCAGCAGGGCCGGCAGTGTGGAAAGACCCCAGACGGTGACGAGCCGGACGGCCGGGGCGCCGTGCGGCTGGACGGCCAGCGCGCCCAGCACACAGACCAGTCTGAGTACGTCGCCCGCCAGCGCCAGATGCGGCAGGTGCAGGGTGGAGAAGACGTACCGCATGGTGTCCTGGCCCAGGACGACGGGCAGGACGAGTCCCAGCGCCATCAGGGCACGCGCGGTGGCTCCCGGCAGCGGCAGACAGACTCCGGCCAGCAGGACGCCGAGCACCGCCGCCGCGAGCACGGTGAAGACGACCGCCGACCGGCAGGCGCCGCGCACCTCGTCGCTCCCGCCGCGCCGCAGCACGAGCGGCTGCCCGGTGTAGGCGCCGGACACGCCCAGAAGCACGGTGAAGACGAGGTAGACCGCCGAGAAGCGGGCGAAGTCGGCCACGGTGGAGAGCCGGGCGGCCGTCACCAGCACCAGGATGTTGGTGAGCGCGGCCACCCCCTGGTCCGCGACCGAGCAGCCGATCGCGGTCCGTGCCCTCATCTGTGTCCGGCGGCGGAGTCGTAGGGGCGCAGTCCCAGCGTCTCGGCGGGGTCACCGGTGTGCTCCGGCCCGCTGCCCGCTCCGCTCCCCCGGCCCGGACGTCCACCGCCCGTGTGGCGCTTGACGGCCTTCCTGAGGGCCCGGCGCTCGTGGCGGCTCCGGCCGGGGTGCAGCAGGGCACCGAGAACGGTGCCGCCCGCCGCCCCGATGATCTCCCGGATCCGCTCCAGGTCGCTGCGGTGCACCTCGCGCGGGTCGCAGACCACCACGACGCCCTCCACCCGGTCGATCAGTGCGACGGCGTCGGCGTACGACAGCACGGGCGGGGCCAGCACGATGACGACGGCGCCGGGCCGGTCGCCCTCGGCGACGATCACGCCGACGGGCGCCGAGGTCAGGGCACGCGGCACATTGTCCGTGCGCCGGCCCGCTATCAGGGTGAAGGCACCCGACCCGGGTACGTCCACGTTCATCCGGCTCTCCGACGGCCAGGCCCGTTCACCACGGGTCGCCCAGCGGGGCCGGTAACCCTGCACCGCCGGGCCCAGGTCCCTGGCCAGTGCGGGGGTACGCAGATCGGCCTCGACCAGGATGACGTCACGTCCCATCTCGGCGAAGGCCGCTGCCAGGTTGGCCGCGGCGGCGGCCGCCCCGGCGCCGTCCCCGCGCGGGGCCGTGACCAGGAGCCTGCGGCGCTGGGCGAACGACGGATCGTAGGCGAGCCGGAAGGCCACCGCGCGGTACTCCTCGGCGAGCCGGCTGCCGCTCCGCCCGATGGCCAGCAGCGTCCCGGCGGACGCGCGCTCCCTGGGCAGGGTGCCGAGCAGGGGCGCGCCGAGTGAACGGACCAGCTCCCGGGTCGAGCGCACGGCCGGGTCGAAGACCAGGCGCACCCAGGACAGAAGCAGTCCCAGTGCGAGGCCGACGACACCGCCGAGCCCCAGCAGCAGGGGCAGTCCGGCGCCGGTGGGCCCGCTGGGGGCGACGGGTTTCTTCGTCAGGTATCCGGGCGTGGTGTCCAGCGCGTGCAACTCGGAGATCTTCCGGCCGAGTTCGGAGATCGCGACCACGAGGTTGGCCCGTGCGCTGGTCACGTCGTCGCCCCCGGTGGTCTGCTGCGCCAGCTGGTCGCGCTGCGTGGTGAGCGGATTCAGCTGGGCGCGGTAGCCCTCGACCATGTTGGCGATGCTGTCCTCGGTGCGCTGCCTGCGGATCTCCAGATAGGCGTCGGCGAGTGCCTGGGCCCGGTCCTTCGCCAGCTCGGGGGTGCGGCCGGTGTAGGAGAAGCGGAGTACGAGGGTGTTCGGCGGGTTGGTGACCTGGAGGCCGGACAGCAGCGGCCGGACCTCCACCCGGTCCCCCTGTCTGGCCAGGGTGGCGACGGCCAGGGTGCCCACGGTGTCGCTGACGGCGGTCTGCCTCTCCGAGCCGATGTTGATGCCCTTGTCGGCGGAGGCACCGGCGGCGAAGGGGTCCGAGGTGGCGGAGCGTACGACGACCTCGCCCGTCGACGTGTAGCTCTCCTCGCCGCTCAGGGCGAGCCAGCCGCCGCCGAGGAGCCCGACGACCACGCCGGAGGCGAGCAGGGCCCGGTAGCGCAGGAGCTGGCGGAACTGGTCCCTCAGCAGCGCGGGTTCGTCCTGGTCCTCCAGGGCGCGGATCGGCTGGTTCATCGACGTGGTCTCCCTTGTGCGTCCGCGAGGACCTCGGTGAGCAGGGCGTCGAAGCGGGCCAGGCCCGCCTCGCGGCTCAGGTGACGTGCGACGTACTGCGGCCCGTTGGCCCCGAGCGCGTCCGCCCCGGCCGGTGCCTCGACGAGCTTGCGTACGGCCGACAGCAGGGCCGCGGGGTCCTCCGGAGCGACGAGGAGCCCGGCTCCGGACCGTTGGACCTCCTGTGCGGTGCCTCCCCCGTCGGCGACCGAGGCCACGACGGGCCGGCCCGAGACGAAGTAGGAGGTGAGCTTGGACGGGACGCTCATGTCGAGGACGGATGCCCGCTGCGTCACCGCGAGCACGTCGGCGGCGGCGAGGACGTCCGTGAACTCGGCCGCGTCGGCCGGAGGCAGGATGTCGAGGTTGCGCAGGCCCGCGGCGCGCCCCAGCAGCGCCTGGCGCTGATTCCCGTCCCCCATGAGCACCACGCGTATCTCCGGGGCGAGCCGGGCCGCGTCGACGAGGACCTCCAGGCCCTGCTTGAGCCCCATGTTCCCGGAGTGCAGGACCACCGGGGTGCCCTCGCTCCAGCCCAGTCGCGCCCGGGTGCCGGCCCGGTCGGCGGAGGGCGCCCGCACATGCGACCAGTTGGGCACGGTACGGATGCGCCCCGGGTCCACTCCGTACGCGGTGACGCGGGGCACGAAGCTCTCGTGGATCACGCCGACGAGGGCCGCGGAGCGCAGCGCGTGCCGTTCGGCGGCCGAGGCGACGGCTGCCGCCCTGTCCCCGCCCCGGATGCCGCTCTGCGCGGCGGCGGCGCCCATCAGGTCCTGCACGACCGGTACGTACGGGACGCGGTGGCGGGCGGCGAGCCGGGCACCGATGACACCGCCGGCGAGACTGGGCATCTGGGCGACCACCGCGTCCGGCGGGCGCGAGGCGGGCGGCGACAGCAGCCCGTGACCGAGCACCGTCGCCTCGAACGCGCCTCTGCGCAGGGCGGTCTGACGGGTCGGCACATAGTGTCTTCGCCGGTGCACGGCAACCCCGGCCCGCTTCTCGGTGACCCGCCACACACCCCGGTACTCCGGGTCGGTCCGCCAGGACGGGTAGTGCGGCATCCCGGTCAGTACGTGCGTGTCGGCCCCGGCCGCGGCCCAGTGCTCGGCGAGCTGTGCGGCGTACGGGCCGATGCCCGTCAGCTCCGGTGCGTAGTTCGTCGAGACGACCAGCAGGGTGCGGCCCTCGAACGGCTTGTGCTGCTCGGCATCGGACATGGACGCTCGCCTTCCCCCCGGAACAATCTGTGTTCCCCCCAAGGAACAGCCCCAAAAGCGAGCTTATCCGTTCACGTGATGCGCAAGTGGCCTTCACAGTAAGGTCGTTGCACCATCAACACCGATACCGATATCCCACCGCACCGGATGCCATGTCCGGACAACTGCCGCGGGACACGGACATCGCGTTCACCGTGGGGGGAGAGAGCGGATGGCGCACAGGGTCGGCTACGCGCCGGGGGTCTACGACCTGTTCCATGTGGGGCACCTCAACATCCTGCGGCATGCCCGCAGTCAATGCGACTACCTCGTCGCCGGGGTTGTCTCGGACGAGATGGCCGCGCTCGCCAAGGGCCACCGGCCGGTGATTCCGCTGCCGGAGCGCCTGGAGATCGTGCGCAGCGTGCGCCACGTGGACGCGGCGTTCGTCGAGACGGTGCCCGACAAGGTCGAGACCTGGCAGCAGGTGAGGTTCGACGTGATCTTCAAGGGGGACGACTGGCGGGGCACGGAGAGGGGAAAACGGCTGGAACGCGACTTCGCCGAGGTCGGTGTGGAGGTCGTCTACTTCCCGTACACCGTGCACACGTCCAGCACCCAGCTGCGCCGGGCGCTGGACATGCTCGTCAGTCCGCAGTCCGGAGCGCTCTGAGCTCCTTGAACCACTTGCTGAGGAAAGCCACCAGGAACAGCGCGTGCACGACGGCGAGCACCGCATAGCCGATGCGGAACGCGGTGCGGTCGCCGAGGAGCAGGAACACCAGGCAGAACACTCCGTAGTCGGCGGGCAGCAGTGCGACGGCCCGCAGCCGTGAGACCGGGGCAGCGGCGGGGCCCGCACCGGACCGGGCGGTCGCCGCCTTTCCCAGCTGTTCGCGCAGCAGCCCCGCGCAGAAGGTCAGCACGGCCGTGAACAGGAAGCCGAGCGGCAGGAGCAGCCAGCCCTCGCCGGGCACTGTGGAGAACCGCTGGAACGAGATCAGCACGGCGGTGTGGACGAGGATCATCTTGGCGCAGTCCACGACATGGTCCAGCCATTCGCCGTCCGGGCCGCCCCGGCCGGTGAGTCTGGCCAGTTGCCCGTCGGCCGAGTCGAGGGCGAAGCCGATGGCGAGACCGGCGTACACCGCGACCGCGAGCCCGACGGACGGCCGGACGAGCGCCACCGAGGCGATGGCGGCGAAGGTGAACGCCGCGCTGGTCAACGTGACCTGGTTGGGCGTCAGTCCGATCCGGTACGCACCGGCCGCGAAGACCCGGCCGGCCGGCCGGTTCACGTACCGCGAGTACAGCGACACCCCCTTGGCCGTCTTCTGCGCACCGCGCAGTTCGCGCAGAACCATGCCCGTGTTTCCCATCCGCCCCCCAGCGTGCCGCCTCGTGAGCGGCGTCGGCATCGGCACAGCGATGCGAGGACGCCGCCGCCGGAGCCGCATCATGGCACGCGGACCCGGTCCCGCGCGGCCCATCGCCCGCTCCGGCCGGCGGTGCGTCTCAGGCGGGTGCGGTGCGGCACTCCGGGTGGCCCCAGCCGTTGGGGTTCTTGGCGATCATGTCCTGTGCCGCGTAGGGCTTTCCGCAGTGGCAGCGGCCGGCGAACTTGGCCCGGATGGTTCCGCCGGAACGGGCGGGGCGTGACGCGCTCCCCGCCTTCTTCGTCGCCGTGCCGCCGCGCCGGCCCTCGGTCGCGCGGGCGGGAGCGGGTGTCGGCAACTGCGTGGCACCGTGCGCGGTTCCGGCCGGACGCTGCGCCACGGCGGCCTCGCTGGCCGCCTGGTCGGCGAGTGCGTTGAGCGGGTCGCCGTCCACCTGGTGGGCGGGAACATAGGTGAAGCGCACGGTCCGGCCGGTCAGCCGGGCGTCGATCCCGGCCACGAGGTCACGGTTGGCGACCGGCTTGCCGGCCGAGGTCTTCCAGCCGTTGCGCTTCCATCCCGGCAGCCACTTCGTCACGGCGTTCATCGCGTACTGCGAGTCCATCCGCACCTCGATCGCCACGGAGGGATCCGTCGACTCCAACAGCTCCCGCAGCGCGGTGAGTTCGGCGACATTGTTGGTGGCGGTCCCCAGCGGACCCGCTTCCCAGCGCTCGGGCCGCCCCTGCGCGTCGGCCACGACCCATGCCCAGGCCGCAGGTCCCGGATTACCCTTGGACGCCCCGTCACACGCGGCGATGATGCTTTCGTTCATGCCCTCGATCATGCCAGCGTCGCGGCACTCCTCTGCAGGCCGTGACTCTGCGTGACGATTCGAGGTGCGGTGGCTCGACGGCGCTGGTTCTCTGATGGAGCCCGCTCTTCCCAACCGCACAAGGAGCGATGATGAGCGTTGCACGTGAATCCGGTGACCGTGCGCAGCAGCTGCGCGAGAAGGCCCGGCACATGACCGAGGCCGCCGAGCGCACCACCGACCCTGAGCAGCGCCAGCGGCTCCAGGAGAAGGCCCGGAAGCTCCAGGAGCAGTGCGACCAGCAGGGCAGCATGGGCGGCGGAAGCGTCCGTCCGCCCAAGTAGCACCCGCCGCACGCCAACGGCCGACGTCTTGCCGCTCTTCCATGAGTGTGCGGCAAGCCGTCGGCCGCTGTGCGGGAGCGGCTCCGCAGCCGCCCCCTGCCCCCGGCCCTCGGCCGCTGTTTCAGTAGGGGTGTTTGTTCACCTTGTCCGCCCAGGCCCGGTAGGACATGGTCCCCAGTTCGGGATGGATCTGTTCGAGTGTGATACTTCGCCGGTCCGGCGGCTTGGCGAAGTCCTCGTACTGGAAGGCGTCGTCGAAACCGATCTCTTGGGTCGCCTTCCAGTCACAGCTGTAGTAGACGGTACCGATGCGGGCCCAGTAGATGGCGCTCATGCACATCGGGCACGGGGCCCCGCTCGTGTAGATCGTGCATCCCTGCAGCATCCGGGCACGCTCCGGAACGGAGTCCTGCGAACCCTCGGGGCGAGGCACCAGTCTGAGCGTGTACCGGTCCTGGTACGTCTCGGAGATGCTGGGCGCCTCGGGGTTGAGGAGCTGAATGGCCTTGCGGATGGCTTCGACCTCGCCATGGGCGGTCGGATCGGCGGTGAGAAGCACACGGTTCTGCCCACGAGCGATGATCTCGCCATCCTTGGTGATCACCGCACCGAACGGCCCGCCCCAGCCCTGCTCGACGGACTCGGTGGCCAGTCGCACGGCTTCGGCCATGAATTCCTTGTGCTCCATCGCGAGACCCCACTTCGTCCGGCGCTCGCCTCCTGGCGCGACCGCCTTCCGGGGACTATCATTTCCTTATTTGTCCGACAACTCCCTTTAGAACTAGACTACTCCGTATGAGTACCCGTGCAAGCCCCGACACCGGCGGCAGCGCCACGGTCGTCATCTCCCAGAGAGTCCGAGCCGGCCGGAACGACGACTACAGGCGGTGGCAGGAGAAGACCAACGAAGTCGTACGGGGCTTCGACGGGTTCCAGGGGACGGAGATGTACTCACCGGCCTCCGGCGACGAGAACGACTGGGTCGTCGTATTCCGTTTCGCCCGGATCGGGCAACTCACCCACTGGCTGGAGTCACCGGCACGTCGGCAACTTCTCGACGAGGGCCGCCCGTTGTTCGACGGGCCCGCCACGCAGGAGGTGCTCTCCGGCGGGGCGCCGACCGACGATGTCGTCACGGCCGTCGTCTCGCACGATGTACGACCGGGGCACGAGCGGGACTTCCTGCGCTGGCAGGACAAGATCCTGAAGGAGCAGGAGAAGCAACCTGGTTTCATGGGGTCCGAACTGTTCAGGCCGGTGAAGGGCATCCAGGACCGCTGGGTGGTGGCCTTCCGCTTCGACACCCGGCAACACCTGGAGGCATGGCTCGACTCCGATGCCCGCCGACGGCTCATCGAGGAAGGGCACGGCCACTTCGGCTCCTACGACGTGCGCCGGATCGGCTCGGCGTTCGGCGGCTGGTTCCGATTCGGTTCGGGCCCGCAGGAGGGCGCACCGCCCAACTGGAAGCAGGCCATGTCCGTGGTGCTGGCGCTGTATCCGACGGTGATGGTCCTGGGGCTGACGGCAGGCGACTGGTTCAAGGACCTGGGGGTGCCCGGGTACATCGGGCTGTTCCTCAGCAACGTACTGAGCGTCAGCATCCTGACCTGGCTACTGATGCCGCTGGTCAACCGGGCACTCGCGTTCTGGCTGCGGCCCGGCCGCGCGCGGTCCGTCCGCGTCCATGCGGCCGGGGCCGCCGTCGTGGCGGTGTGCTACCTGGTGGTCATCACGATCTTCGGCCTGACCACCGGTTGATCCCTCTGCGTCCTGACCACCGGTCGATTCCGGCGCACGCGCACATCGACCCTTCCATTCCGCAGCCACCCTCGGCACGCGCGGGTCCGCGTTGTTGACGCGCCTCCGGCGAAGGCCCTAGGTTTCGGTAAGCGCTTTCCAGCCGCACCCAGGAGACTCGGGACATGAGCAGTCCACTGCGCATCACGCACGCCCACGGGGACCGGATCACGGTCACGGAGGAGCGCGGCGGCATCGACCTGATCAGTTACGTCTACCGTCCGGAAGCGGCGTGGGAGGCCCCCAAGCCGTACATCCACCCCATGCGCACACTGGCCGATAACGTTGTCACCGACTATCGGCCCAACGACCACCGCTGGCACAAGGGCCTCCAGATGACGGCCTCCCACCTCTCCGGGCAGAACCTCTGGGGAGGCAACACCTATGTGCACGGCCAGGACTACCAGCCGCTGCCCGAACGGGTCGGGTCGATGGCGCACATCGGATTCGACGAGATCACGGCGGACGCCGGACGCGCGGTCATCGCGGAGCGGCTGAGCTGGCGCCACAACGACGGCACGCACTGGGCGGACGAGCTGCGCCGCGTCGAACTGCACGACGTCGAGCACGCCGGATCCGGCTCCGGCGCCACGGGCGCGGACACCGGCGGCAGTTGGACGCTGACCTGGTCCAGCGCGATCACCAACCGGCGCACCGAGCCGCTGCGGTTCGGCAGCCCGACGACCCACGGCCGGGAGGCGGCCGGCTACACCGGCCTCTTCTGGCGCGGGCCGCGCGCCTTCCGGGGCGGCCGGATCCTCGGCCCGGACGGGGAAGGTCCGGAGCTGATGGGGACGCAGGCACCCTGGCTGGCCTACAGCGGCGAACACGACGGCACCGACGGTCACGCCACACTGATCTTCCAGCACGCACCGGAGAACGATCACACGGGAGCGGGCGGCACCCACCCGGCCCACTGGTTCGTCCGCGAGGAGCCCTTCGCCGCGGTCGCCCCCTCCTTCGCGTTCCACGAGGAGCTGGAGCTCGCCCCGGGCGACACCCTGGCCCGCCGCTACCGGGTCACCGTGGCGGACGGGGAGTGGGACCGGGAGCGGATCACCGAGTACCTCGCGGATCACCCGTGGTGAACCCGGACACGGACGGCACCGGCCTGTACGTGGAACTGTCGCTCACCGAGGCCGATCGCGCCCGCCTGCGTGAACTCGGCCCCGGGCCCGTGTGGTTCGCCGAGCCGGGGACCGCGTCGGAGGCGGACGCCCGTGCCCTCGCCGATTCCGGCACAGCGCTCGGCAACCCCAGGGCGGCCTGGGTGGCGAACGCACCCCGGCTGAGGTGGCTGCAGCTCGCCTCGGTCGGGATCGACGGCTATCTCGGTCTCGACCGGCCCGCCCTCGGCCGCCGGCTGACCGTCACCAACCTGGGTGATGTCTTCGCCGATCCGGTCGCGCAGTCGTGCCTGGCGGGCATCCTCGCGCTCCATCGCGGCATCGACCAGCTCTCCGGGCTGCGCGCCGAAGCCAGGTGGGCGAAGTCCGCCGTGCGGCCCCGGCTGCGGCTGCTGACCGGGGCCCGGGTCCTCGTGCTGGGCCGGGGGTCCATCGCCCGGCGGTTCGCCGAGCTGCTCGGCCCGTTCGGCTGCCCCGTCTCGCACTTCGCACGCGGCTCCGGTGACATCCGCACCCTGGCCGAGCTCGATGAGCAACTGCCGTGCTTCGACGTGGTGGTGGGGCTGCTGCCCGGGACGCCCGAAACGAGCGGACTGCTCGATGCGCGGCGGCTGGCCCTGATGCGGCCGGGGGCCGTTCTGGTGAACGCCGGCCGGGGATCGCTGGTGGACGAGGAGGCCCTGGTGTCCGAGCTGACCTCCGGGCGACTCGGCGGAGCGGTGCTGGATGTCACCGCCGAGGAGCCGCTGCCCGCCGGTCACCCCCTGTGGAGCTGCCCCGGGGTCGTCCTCACCCAGCACACCGCGGGTGGTTCGACGGACGAGAGCACCCGGATCGTCGACCTGTTCACCGACAACTGGCGCCGTTTTCACACCGGTTCACCGCTGCGCAATCCCGTGCAGTGGTCCAGAGGATTCTGAGGACGCGACATCATGGCCGAACCCCCTCCCGCACGCATCGACGCACAGGCCGGCGACGGGGTGCACATCGCGGCGATCCGGCCGGTGCTGCTCAGCGCCCCCTACGCGGATCCGGAGAATCTGGAGGTGCGCCTGGCCCTGTCGGCGGGGTGGCGCACGACCGGTCTGGTGGAGGTCACCCTGGACGACGGCACGACCGGGCTCGGCGAGGGCTATCTCGCCGTCTTCGCACCGCGGGTCTTCGTCTCGACGGTCGATCTGATCGCCCCCTACCTGGTCGGCCGTCCGGCCGGGGACCTGGCGGGGCGGTACCGGGACATGGTGCTCGCGACGGGCTACTGGAGTCTTCAGGGGGCGGCCCGCCATGTCGTCTCCGCCGTGGAGGCGGCCCTGGTCGACGCCCTCGGAAAGCGGGCGAGCCTTCCGGCGTACGAGTTGCTGGGCGGACGTCGCACGGACCGGATCCGGCTCTACGCCAGCGGGGGCGACTCGACCTCCCCGTCGGCGATGGGCGCCGAGATCGCCGCCGTGGCGGCCCTCGGCATCGGCACCTTCAAGATCAGGGCGCGGGGCCACGAAGCGGACAAGGCGGTGTGGACGCTGGAGCAAGCGGCCGCGCACGGCATCGGCACAGCCATCGACATGGCGCAGAATCTCGAGGACCCCGGCCAGTCGGTGACGGACACCCTGGCGTTCCTCGACACGGTCAGGACCGGCACCCGGTGGCCGGTGCGCTTTCTGGAGGAGCCGCTCGGGCCTGCCCGGACCGCCGCGTACCCCGCTCTGCGGCGGGCGGCCGGCTGTCCGGTGGCGGGCGGCGAGACCGTCACCACCGCGCAGGAACTGCTGGCGCGCATGGCATCGGGGTACTACGACCTGGTGCAGCCGGACGCCACGGTCGTCGGCGGTCTGCACCAGACGCTGGCCGTCTTCGCGGGCGCGGCGGAGCACGGCGTGGAAGCGGTCGTGCATTGCTGGGGCAGCGCCGTGTGCCAGGCAGCCAATTACCACGCCGCCTTCGCCGGCGGCGGGCGGCTGGCCGAATGGCCGATGCCCCGGTACCCGCTGCGGTCGGAACTGCTGGTCGAGCCGTTCCGTCTGGAGGACGGATGTCTGCTCGCTCCGCGGGCCCCGGGGCTCGGAGTCCGGCTCACGCCGGAGCTGGAACGGCGGTACGCCTTCCGGGACGATGCCGTCTACCGCTGTGCGCCCGCGATGCCCCCGACCGAACCGGGCCGGTGGCGCACGGGCTGACCCTGCGGGCGGGAGGACGGTCCCGGTGGCGGGTTTCCTATGGCATGCGCAATGGGAAAACGCTTTCAGTGCGGCTATCGTAGCCCTATGCAGAGCCAGGTCAATCGACGTTCCGCCCGCCCCCGCCCGTCGTCCGCCGTGACGCTCCAGCAGGTCGCGCAGGACGCCGGGGTCTCTCTCGCCACGGCTTCACGCGTCCTCAGCGACAGCGACCGCAACGTCACCCAGGAGCTGCAGGAGCGTGTGCTGGAGGCGGCGGCACGGCTCCGTTACGTGTCCAACGCGCCGGCCCGCGCGCTCGTGCAGTCCACGACCTCCATCGTCGGTCTGGTCGTGCACGATGTGAACGACGCCTACTACTCCGCCATCGCGGCCGGCGTCATGGAGGTCGCCCGCGACCACAAGCTCCTGGTGATGCTGGCCGGGACGTTCCACGAACCGGCGCTCCAGGCGGAGTACGTGGCCCGGCTGCGTGCGCAGCGGGCCCGCGCCGTGGTCCTCGCCGGATCGGGCTTCACCGACGGGAGCCCCGCGCTCGCCCAGGAGCTTGAGGCCTTCGCGGCACAGGGCGGCCGGGTGACCGCGGTCGCGCATCAGGATCTCCCGGTGGACACGATCGTGCCGGGGAACCGCGAGGGCGGCCGGGCCGTCGCCGAGCACCTCGCCGGGCTGGGGCACACCGAGATCGGCGTCATCTGCGGACCCCTGGCACTGGTCTCCGTGCAGGACCGGCTGCAGGGTTTCCTGGAGCGGGCCGCCGAGCTGGGCGTCGTCGTACAGGAACACCACCGCGTCGAGGCCGACTTCACCCGGGACGGCGGGCGGGCCGCGGCGGTGCGGCTGTTCCGCAGGTCGCCGGGGATCACCGCGCTGTTCGCGCTCAACGACGCCATGGCGCTGGGTGCGCTGGCGGCGCTCCGGGACGACCTCGGCCGGAGCGTACCCACCGATGTCTCCGTCGTCGGCTTCGACGATCTGCCGGTGGCCTGTGACGTCACGCCCGCGCTGACCACCGTACGGCTGCCGCTGGAGGAGATCGGCCGCCGGGCGCTGCTGCTGGCCCTCGGCGACGCGACGGCTTCGCCGCGCACGCTCGCCGTGCCGTCGCGTCTGGTGGTGCGGGCCAGCACGGCACCGCCGCCGCGCGTGACCGGCTGAGAGCCGACCGGTCCCGGGCCGGTCCCGGTGCCGGCCCGGGGCACCGGAATGACGCATTAAAGCGACACGACCTCAGCTTGACGCGCTAAATTACCGATCCTTTCGCTGCAACCCTCTTGAAATAATGCGTTAACCACCACCACACTGAGCTCAGCGTCGATTGACGCGTCAAATCCGGGAGGGTGGTGGCTGGATGGGTACGTCCGGGCCCAAGTACCAGCGCATCAAGGATGAGTTGCGGGCCGAGGTGGCGCGTGACGAGTACGAGGCCGGTGCTCCGTTCATCACGCAGAACCAGCTGCGCGAGCGCTTCGGCGTCAGCTCCACCACCGCCGTCCGGGCGCTCAACGACCTCGTCGCGGAAGGCCTGTTGGTGCGCCGCCGCGGCCGGGGGACCTTCGTCGCCGACCCCGGGGACCGGGCCGCGGAGCCGGTTCCGTCCCACCGGTCCGGTGTGATCGCCTGCATCATCAGCGGCCAGGGGCCGTACCAGTCGGAGGTGCTGCGCGGGATCGAGTCCGGCTGTTCGGAACGCGGGATGCGGCTGTTCTTCTCGGACTCCGCCGTCCATATGACCGACACCGGGCACGCCGACCAGGGCGCGTCGCTGGCCCGCCAGGACCAGGCGCTGCGCCAGGCCGTCGAGGACCGGGTCGACGGCATCATCCTGTACCCCGTCGAGGAGGCGCCCGACGCCGGTGTCCTCGACGAGATCAGACGCCTGCGCATCCCGATGGTCCTGGTCGACCGGTACTTTCCGGGGCACGCCATCGACGCGGTCACCGCCGACAACTACCACGTCGGCTACCGGCTCACCGAACATCTGCTGGCCGACGGCCACGAGCGGATCGCGACGCTCTGGGGCGAGACGCACTGCACCAGCGTCCACGACCGGATGACCGGGCACAAACAGGCGCTGCGCGCCCATGGCCAGCCCCTGCTCCCCCAGTTGACCGCGCTGCGCTCGTACACGGCGCTGCCCGAGGACGACCGCAAGCAGCTGCTGACCGACCTGCTCGGCTCGCCCGAGCCGCCGACCGCCCTGCTGTGCGCCCATGGTTTCGCCGTGGCCACCGCCGCCGCCGATCTGGCCTCGCTCGGCATCGCCGTACCCGACGAGATCGTGCTGGCCGGCATGGACGACGCCGGCCCCTACGATCTGCTGCCGCTCACCAGCTTCGCCGCCCGGCTGCCCGCCAGGGAGATCGGCGGCCGGGCGGTCGAGCAGCTGGTCACCCGGATCGCGGAGCGCACGGCGGGCGAGGACCCGTACCGCAGCGCCGAGCAGATCGTGCTTCCCGTCCGGATCAGGACGCGCGAGTCCGTGCCGGTCCGGCTCCGTACCGTCGCCGCCCGCCGGCCCTGAGGGAGGAGACTCCTGTGTTCGCCGCCCCCACCCCCCGTACCCGCGAACTCGGGACCGATGTCCTGGTGGTCGGTGCCGGTCTCGGTGGTCTCGCCGCCGCGCTGACCGCCGTCAGGTTCGGACACCGTGTCGTGCTCACCGAGGCGACCGACTGGCCCGGTGGTCTGTTCACCGCGCAGGCCGTGCCGCTCGCGGACGGCCACCGCATCGAACTGGACCCCGTCTCCCCCGGCTACCGCGATCTGCGTGAGCGGATACGCGACTTCTACCGGCGCAACTACCCGCTGTGCCCCGAGCCGTTCGCCGATCCGCTGCTCGACCCCGGTCTCAGTACCACCGGCCATCTCAGCCACGAACCGCGCGCCGCGCTCGCGGTCGTCCAGGAGCTCCTCACCCCGCACCTCGCCTCCGGCAGGCTCACCCTGCTGCTCGGCCACCGCCCGGTCGCGGCCCAGGCCGACGGGGACCGGGTGGCCGCGGTCACCCTGGAGGCGGCGGACGGCGAGCCGCTGACGGTCAGCGCCTCCTACGTCGTCGACGCGACGGACCTGGGCGAACTGCTCGGCCTCGCGGGTGTCGAGCACGTCACCGGCGCCGAGTCCCGCGAGGAGACCGGCGAGCCGCACGCGCCCGCCCTCGCCGATCCGCTGGACCAGCAGCCGGTCTCCTGGGTCTTCGCCCTGGACCACCGCCCCGGCGAGGACCACACCATCGACCGGCCGGCCGGCTACGCCCGGTGGTCCGAGACCTTCTCCTGGGACACCGCGGAACCGGGCGGCGGCCCGGCCCGCTCCGTACCGCTCTTCCTGCACGAGCCGGACGACGTCCCGCACTGGGCCGCACCGCCCAACGACCGCTGGCACCAGCTGCGGGCACTCGCCCGGAGCCGGTATCTGCCCGGTACGTTCGACAGCGACATCACCCTGGTCGACTGGGAGCAGACCGCCTGCACCCGGCTCCCGCTCACCGGGTCCGGGGACGAGGTGCGGGCCGGGGCGGAGCGGGAGGCACGCGAGCAGGCCCTGTCGTTCCTGTACTGGATGCAGACGAGCGCGCCCCGGCACGACGGCGGTCACGGCTATCCGGAGCTGCGGCTGAGGCCCGATGTCACGGGCACGGTCGACGGGTTCGCCAAGGCCCCGCACGTACGCGAATCCCGGCGCATCCGGGCCGAGTTCACCCTGCTGGAACACCATCTGACCGCCGCGGCACGGGCCGGGGCACCGGGCGCCGAGACCTTCACGGACAGTGTGGGCACCCTGCGCTCCCGGATCACACTGCTCCCCGGGACCGGTGGGGGTGCGGGGCTGGATCTGGAATGCCTGCCGTTCCAGCTGCCGCTGGGCGCCCTGCTGCCGGTACGGGTGGAGAATCTGCTTCCGGCCGGGCGGAACATCGGCGCCACCCATCTCAGCGCACCCGCGCTCGGCGGGCACGCGGGCCAGTGGAGCATCGGTGAGGCCGTCGGCGCACTGGTCTCGTACTGCCTGGAGCACCGGCTGCCGCCGCGTGCGGTCCGCGGGAGCGAGTACCGGCTCACCTCCTTCCAGAACCGGTTGAGCACTTCTCTCGGTCTCGCCCTCGACTGGCCTGACCGGCTCCGCACCGGACCCGTGACCAGTGCCGGGGCGCTCTACGCCACCCTCTGACACCCATGGCCCTTCCTTCGGGAAGGGCACCTTCCCGACACGCTGGAAAACGCTTACCAATCCCGGCGGCTCACGCCCTCAGCCTGGACGGCCCTCTGTGACTGTGACCCCTTATCGTGTACTCCTCGTCGGCGCGGGCAACATCGCCCGTGCCGTCCATATGCCGGCGTTCCTCGAACTCCCCTCGGACTTCGCGGTGGTGGGCGCCGTCGATGCCGATCCCGTGGCCGCCCGCTCCTTCGCCACCGACTTCGCGCTCCCCCACCACTCCACCGATCTCGCCGCGTCGCTGAGCGAGCTCCGTCCCGATCTCGTCGTCATCGCCTCGCCGCCCGTCGCCCACCGGGAACAGGTCGTCACGGCCCTGGCGGCCGGGGCCTGGGTGTGGTGCGAGAAGCCGCCCGCGCTCAGCCTGGCGGAGTACGACGCCATGGCCGCAGCCGAGGGCGAGCACGGTCCGTACGCGCCGATCGTCTTCCAGCACCGGTTCGGTTCGGGGGCCGAGCACGCCAAGGCGCTCATCGCCTCCGGGGAGCTGGGGGCGCCGCTGGTCGCCCACTGCCAGACCACCTGGTACCGCGACGACGACTACTACGCGGTCCCCTGGCGCGGGAAGTGGGCGACCGAGGGCGCGGGCCCCGCCATGGGGCTCGGCATCCACCAGATCGATCTGCTGCTCGAACTGCTCGGCGACTGGGCGGAGATCCGGGCCATGGCGGGCCGGCTGGCCCGTGACGTGGAGACCGACGACGTCACCACCGCCACCGTGCGCTTCGCCTCCGGCGCGCTGGCCACCGTGGTCAACAGCGCCCTCTCGCCGCGCCAGCTGAGTCATCTGCGGATCGATCTGCGCGACGCCACGATCGAGCTGAACCATCTCTACGGATACGGGAACGGCGACTGGACCTACACCCCGGCACCCGGTGTCGACCCCGGCCGGGCCGACCGCTGGAGCTCCCCGGCCGAGGACGTCCCGAGCTCGCACAGCGCCCAGCTCCGTTCCCTGCTGGCCGACATGCGGGCGGGGCGGCGGCCCAGGGCGAGCGCCGGGGACGGCCGCCGCTCCCTGGAGCTGATCACCGCGATGTACAAGGCGGCGCTCACCGGCCGCCCGGTGCCGGCCGGCGAGATCGTCCCCGGCGACCCCTTCTACACGGCGCTGCACGGCTCGGTACCCGGCTGGGCACCGCAGGAGTCCGGGCGATGACCGACCGTCCGCAGGACCGCGCCGACCGTGCCCTCCTGCTCACCTTCGACGACCGGCACGTACGCGAATGGGCCGCCGCCGCACCGCTGTTCACGTCCTACGGCGCGCGTGTCACCTTCTTCGTCTGTGAGCCGGACCGGCTGGACCGGGACGAGGTGCGCTTGCTGCGCCGGCTCGCGGACGACGGCCACACCATCGGCTGCCACGGCCTGCGGCACGAGCGCGCACCCGAGTTCGTCGCTGCGCACGGTCCGGCCGCCTATCTCGACCGGGAGGTGGTGCCCGCGCTGGACGGGCTGCGCCGCCTCGGCTTTCCGTCCCGCAGCTTCGCCTACCCGTGCAGCGCCCGCGACGAGGACACCGACCGGCTGCTGCTCACGCTCTTCGAGCGGCTGCGCGGCGGAGTGCCCGTCGGCCGCCGCGCCGATCCGTCACTCGCGGACGACCTGCACGTCCCGGCCGGCGATCTCCCCGCCCGGCGGGTCCTGCCGGGCTGTTCGGTGGACTCGGGGCGCGGGAGCCTCGCGTACGGGGACGATCTGAGCGGCGTCGAGGCGTCGCTGCGCCGGACCGCCGGCCAAGGCGGCGTGACCACGCTCTACGCCCACTGCGTCGCCGACGCCCACGAGGCCAACCATGTGACCCCGGCCCGGCTGGAGAAGCTCCTGGCCGTGGCCGACGGGATGTCACTGCCCTGCGTGGGCTTCGACGAGCTTCCCTGAACCACTACCGCGTCGCACACATTTCATTGAGAGGGGCCCTTCACTCATGCATGACGACCGCACACTGACCGAGGAACGGCTCGACCGCGCCCTGCGCGAGCGCATCCGCCCCGCCGTCCACCCCCGCACCGCGCCCCTGGAGTTCGAGGTCTGGCACGCCCCCGGCGAACCGGTGCCCTTCAGCGAGGCGATGGCCGCCCCCTTCAAGCCCGGCGCCATCGGCGACGACTGGGGGCCGGCCTGGGGCACCAGCTGGTTCAAGGTGACCGGCCGCGTCCCGGCGGACTGGGCCGGTGAGACCGTGGAAGCGGTGATCGACCTCGGTTTCGCCAAGGACCGGCCCGGGTTCTCCGCGGAAGCGCTGGCCCACCGGCCGGACGGCAGCGTCGTCAAGGCCCTCAACCCGCGCAACACCTGGCTGCGGGTCGGCGAACCGGTGGCGGGCGGCGAGGAGGTCGCCTACGTCCTCGAAGCCGCCGCCAATCCGGAGATCCTGGACGGCATCAGTGCGCTGGGCGACCGGGAGACCGCGGGCAGCGAGCCGCTGTACCGCGTCGAGCGGATGGACCTCGCGGTCTTCGACCGGCAGGTGTGGGAGCTGGTCCAGGACCTGGAGGTGCTCGATCAGCTGATGCGGCAGCTGCCGCTCGGCTCGGCGCGCCGCTGGGAGATCCTGCGCGCGGTGGAGCGCTGCCTGGACGCCCTGGACCTGGACGCCGTGGGCGCGAGCGCGCCCGCCGCCCGGGAGCGGCTGCGCGACGTGCTCTCCTCCCCCGCGCACGCCTCCGCCCACCGGCTGTCGGCGGTGGGTCACGCGCACATCGACTCGGCCTGGCTGTGGCCGCTGCGGGAGACGGTGCGCAAGGTCGCCCGCACCACCTCCAATGTGCTGGCGCTGATGGACGACCGTCCGGAGTTCGTCTTCGCGATGTCGCAGGCGCAGCAGCTGGACTGGCTGCGGGAGCATCAGCCCGCGCTGTACGCCCGGGTGAAGGAGAAGGTCGCCGCCGGTCAGTTCGTGCCGGTGGGCGGGATGTGGGTGGAGTCCGACACCAACATGCCCGGGTCGGAGGCACTGGCCCGGCAGTTCGTGCACGGCAAGCGGTTCTTCCTGGAGGAGTTCGGGGTCGAGACCGAGGAGGTGTGGCTGCCCGACTCGTTCGGCTACTCGGCGGCGCTGCCGCAGCTGGTGAAGCTCTCCGGTTCGCGCTGGTTCCTCACCCAGAAGATCTCGTGGAACACGACGAACCCGTTCCCGCACCATTCCTTCCTGTGGGAGGGGCTGGACGGCACCCGGGTCTTCACCCACTTCCCGCCGGTGGACACCTATGTGGCCGAACTGTCCGGCGAGGAGCTCGCGCACGCCGAGGAGAACTTCCGGGACAAGGGCCACGCCACGCGCTCGCTCGTGCCGTTCGGCTGGGGCGACGGCGGTGGCGGCCCCACCCGCGAGATGCTGGCGCGCGCCGAACGGCTCGCGGATCTGGAGGGTTCGCCCCGGGTGGCGATCGAGAGGCCCGCGGACTTCTTCGCCGCCGCCGAGGCGGAGTACGACCGGCCGCCGGTGTGGCTGGGCGAACTGTATCTGGAGCTGCACCGCGGTACGTACACCTCGCAGGCGCGGACCAAGCAGGGCAACCGGCGCAGCGAGCATCTGCTGCGGGAGGCGGAGCTGTGGGCGGCCACCGCCGCCGTCCGGACCGGATTCCCTTATCCGCACGAGGAGTTGGACCGGATCTGGAAGAACGTGCTGCTGCACCAGTTCCACGACATCCTGCCGGGTTCGTCCATTGCCTGGGTGCACCACGAGGCCGAGGCGACGTACGCCCGGATCGCCGGTGAGCTCGAAGCGGTGATCGGGGCGGCGCAGCGGGCACTGGCCGGCGCTCCGGAGGAGGGCGGCACGGTCGTGTTCAACGCCGCTCCGCACGGCCGGGCCGGCATCGCGGCGGGGGGCGCGGCACTCGCTCCGCAGGACCCGGAGCCGGCGGTGGAGGTCGAGGAGCTCGACTCCGGCTTCCGGCTGGACAACGGACTGCTGCGGGTGACCGTGGACGAGCGGGGGCTGGTGGTCTCGGTCGTCGACCTGGCGGCCGGGCGCGAGACGGTCGCCCCGGGCTGCGCGGCGAATCTGCTCCAGGTGCACCCGGACCTGCCCAACCGCTGGGACGCGTGGGACGTCGACGCCTTCTACCGCAACACGGTGACCGATCTGACCGAGGCGGACGTGGTGCGCCGCAGCGGCGACGGGGTCGAGGTGGTGCGTACCTTCGGCTCGTCCCGGGTCACCCAGCTGCTGACGCTGCGGCCGGGTGCCCGGCGTCTGGACATCGACACCGAGGTCGACTGGCACGAGCAGGAGAAGTTCCTCAAGGCGGCGTTCCCGATCGATGTGCGCGCCGATCACTCCACGGCGGAGACCCAGTTCGGGCACGTCCAGCGGCCCACGCACACCAACACCAGCTGGGAGGCGGCCAAGTTCGAGATCTGCGCCCACCGCTTCCTGCACGTCGGCGAGCCGGGCTGGGGTGCGGCGCTGATCAACGATTCGACGTACGGGCACGATGTGACGCGTACGGTCCGCGAGGACGGCTCGACCACGACCACGGTACGGCTGTCGCTGCTGCGGGCGCCCCGCTATCCCGACCCGGCGACCGACCAGGGCGTGCACCGGCTGCGGTACGCGCTGCTGCCGGGGGCGACGATCGGTGACGCGGTCCGTGAGGGCTGGGGCTTCGGCCTTCCCGAACGCCGGGTGCCGGGCAGTGCCGAGGTCGCCCCGCTGGTCTCGGTCGACGACGAGGCGGTGGTCGTGACCGCCGTGAAGCTCGCCGACGACGGCAGTGGCGATGTGGTGGTCCGGCTCCACGAAGCCCACGGCGGACGGGCCTCGGCCCGTCTGACGGCGGGCTTCGCACTGGCCGGGGCGAGCGTCACCGATCTGCTGGAGCGTCCGCTCGCCGACGAGACCGCCGAGGTGGACGGCGATGCGGTACGGCTGGCGCTGCGGCCCTTCCAGATCGTGACGCTCAGGCTCACACCGAACAACGACGTGTGAGGCGTACGGGGTGGGTGCCTACGGCCGTGCACCCGCCCCGTACTCTTTTTTTCCATGAACGCTGGGGGGCCTGTGCGCCGCGTGATCGACGACCGTTTCGAGCTGGTGGACAGGCTCGGCAGTGGCGGTATGGGCATGGTGTGGCGGGCCCACGACCTGGCCCTGCACCGCGATGTGGCGCTCAAGGAGGTGCGGCCCCCGGACCCGGCGCTCGCCGAGAGCGACCCCGAGTCGGCCAGGCTGCTGCGCGAGCGGGTGCTGCGTGAGGCCCGTGCGCTGGCCCGGCTCGACCACCCGGGTGTCGTCACGGTCCACCACATCGTGGACGGCGGCGACGGGACGTACCCGTGGATCGTGATGGAGCTGGTGCCCGGCGCCTCGCTCGCGGAGCGCCTGGCCGAGGGCACGCTCTCCCCGGTCGAGGCCGCCGGGCTGGGCCGCGGGGTGCTGTCCGCGCTGCGCGCCGCCCATGCCGCCGGAATCCTGCACCGCGACGTCAAGCCCGCCAACGTACTGCTGCGGGCCGACGGGAGTCCGGTGCTCACCGACTTCGGCATCGCGGCGATCCGCGAGTCCACCAGTCTGACGGCGACCGGCTCCATCATCGGTTCCCCCGACTACATGGCGCCCGAGCGCATCCGCGGCAAGGAGGGCGAGCCGACGTCGGACCTGTGGTCGCTCGGCATGATGCTGTACGTCGCCGTGGAGGGCCGGCATCCGCTGCGCAAGGCCACCACACTGGCGACGCTGGCGGCCGTGCTGGACGAGGAGATCCCGCCGCCCCGGCAGGCCGGTCCGCTGACGCCGGTGCTGGACGCGCTGCTGACCCGGGACACGGCCGCGAGGCCAGGTCCCGAGGAGCTCGACCGGATGCTGGCGTCGGTGGTCGCGCCGACGGGCGAACCGGCCGCGGCGGCCGGACCCAGTCGTGCGGAATCGCGGGATGCCGTACCGCCTCGCCAGGACCCGCCCACCCGGCGGGACGCGGTGCCGCCCGGCTTCGGCCAGGCCGGCCCGACCACCGTCCTGCCCACCGCCCCCGTCCGGCGCCCGTCCGGCGCGCAGGGGTCCGGCCACCGGCCCGTCACCACTCCCCGGCGTTCCGAACCCGCGACGCTGGGGTCCCAGGAGATCCGTCGCCGGGTCCGGCGGGGCCGTGCCGTCGCGCTCGCCATCGCGCTCGCCGGGACCGCCCTGACCGGCGCCCTGGTGTGGTCGCTGGTGCCCGACTCGGGCACGAAGGTCTCCGGCAGCACGCCGTCCGCCTCGGGCCGGACCCCGGACCGTCCGTCCACGGACGGGGCCGAGGCGAAGGAAAGCGCGCCGGGGGCCCCGGCACCGACCAAGAATCTGCTGACGCCCACCGCCGCGCGGTCCGTCATCGCGGCGCTCAAGCCGGTGATGGGCGGCACCAGGGTCACGTCGTTCTCGCTGTTCGACGTGCACGCGAGCGTCGAGGCCCCGGTCGCGAAGAACAAGGGCCTGTACGACGTCTACACCTACCGGGACGGCAAGGCCGCCCGCGAACGCGCGGGCGGCACCCTCCAGCCGGACGCCAAGTCCGTGGACCTGGAGAAGTTCAACTGGGACGCCCTGCCGGGGCTGATCCGCCGGGCGGACAAGGAGCTCGGTGTCGCCGAGCCGACCAGCCACTACGTGGACATCGACCCGGCCTCCCCGTTCGACGGCTTCCAGCCGACGCTGAGCGTCTACGTATCGGACGAGTACGGCGGCGCCTATCTCCGGGCCGACATCAACGGCAAGGTGCTCAAGGAGTATCCGCGCAACGGCTGAGCCCGGCGGGGGTCAGCCGAGCAGCCGCACCAGTACCAGCAGCACGGCCGCGCAGGCCACGCCCGTCACCAGCGTCCAGAAACCGGCCGGGAGTCCGCCGGTCCGGTCCTTGACCTCGGCCGGCGGGGAGACGCTGTTCGCGCGGGCCAGCCATTCGCGGGGCGGGTTGTTGGGGATGACGACCCGCCAGGGCTGCTCGGGGTCGTACTCGACGACGGCCCTGGACCGGCCCAGCAGGCCCTGTACGTCGAGCGGGTGACAGACCTGGACCCGGTACGCGGGGAGTCCGTCGGGCATCACGGTGAGGTCGAAGGCGAACACGGACTTCACCGACCGCCCGTCGAGGACGGGCCGGCCGGTCTTCTTGTCGACGGTCCTCACCCCGTTGACCACGGCGGGCGCGAAGGCCCGCGGTCCGCCGGAGCGCAGCCCCGACATCGCGATGCCCGCCCGCAACGGCTCGGCCACACCACCGAGGATCGCCAGGATCAGGGCCGTCGCCGGGATACCGGTCAGCAGCAGCCAGCGGGGGCCGTCCACGGCGCCCTGGACCAGTGCGGCGAAGGAGAGTCCGATGAGCAGCACCGCCCCCAGCCTGAGCGAGGCGAAGAGCCTGCGCAGGGACGCTATCGATCGGTTCATGAGATGCGCAGCAGCTTTCGGTGGGGAACCGCGACCCGGGTGAGAGCGGGGTCGCCGGGGCGGTCGGCGTCGTACACGGCGAGGACGTCCCGTCTGAGGGCGATGCGTTCCACGACGGCCGGGACCTCATGGCGCACCCCGGCCTCGTCGTCGAACACCACGCTGACCTCGCCGTACCTGCGGCCCACCGGCCGCCAGCCCTCCAGCACCGCGTCGGCCGTGGTGTAACGGCGGGACAGCCTGCGCAGTCCCGCGGTGCGCCGCAGGCTGACGGCCGCGCCCCACCATGCGGCGAGGCAGCCCACGCCCGCGACCGACCACAGGAAGGTGAGCCATTGGGAGACGGAGAAGTCGCCCAGCGGAAGGAGGATGTGGAAACTGGTGACGGTGCTCCGCTCGACCTGACCCTCCGCCAACGCGTCGTACCAGCCGGCTGCGGCTGCGACGGCGGAGAGTGCGATCACCGCGCCCGGTGCCGCTCGGTGCAGATACCGGGCGGAGAGCAGACCGAGGGCGACGGCGAAGACCGTTCCGAGCATCGGGGACAGGGCCGCGAACTGGTCGCTGGCGCAGCCCCCGGTCCCGTCGCAGGCCCATCGCACGCCCGCCGCTTCGTGGCTGGAGATGTACCACATCATCCAGACCTGCCACACCATCAGCGCGCAGGCGATGACACGCATCGCCTGTGCATAGGCCTTCTGCCGCACTGTCCGCCCTTGTCCTAGCCACATCGCAGGGCATTGACGTGCCCCGACGGACGATATACGTGCTGTCCACACTCTGTCCGTGATCCACACCACGCCGGCCGGAGCGCGGCAGGGCTCAGGCCGTCCGGTCCAACGCCTTCGGCACCCAGCGGAGCTGGGCGGTCTCCTGGAACATGGCACCGCCTTCGTGTCCGTTGAACGGGTAGACCTCGATCTCCTTCTCGCCCGGGTACGCGTTGTGGGCGGCGAAGACCGTGGACGGCGGGCAGACCTGGTCCATCAGGGCGACGGAGAAGAGCGCGGGGGCACCGCCCCGTGCGGCGAAGGACACCCCGTCGAAGTACGACAGGGTGCGCAGGACGGTCTCCTCCTTGCCGCGGTGGATCTTGAGGTAGCGGGCTATCTCCGCGTACGGGTTGGAGTCGGTGAGTGTGACGGCCCGTCCGAAGTGGCAGAGGAACGGGACGTCGACGGCGATGGCGGCCAGGTCGGGAACGAGTCCGCCGACCGCGAGGGTGATGCCGCCGCCCTGGCTGCCGCCGAGCGCGACGGTGCGGGCGGGATCGGCGAGCGGATGGGAGCGGGCCGCTTCCACGGCGCGTACGGCATCGGCGTAGACCCGGCGGTAGTAGTAGCTCTCCGGGTCCTCGATGCCCCGGGTCATGAAGCCCGCGTGCGAGGGGCCGGAGCCGACCGGGTCGGGGGTGTCACCGACGTTGCCGCCACTGCCCTGGCCCCGCACGTCCATGATGAAGTGGGCGAAGCCTGCCAGCGGCCACATGCCCCAGCAGTGCGGAAGGCTGCGGCCGCCGTTGTAGCCGTGGAACTGGACGACGAGCGGGAGCGGGCCCTCGGCGTTCGCGGGGGCGCTGAACCAGCCCTTGATGGGGTGGCCGCCGAAGCCGGCGAACGTGACGTCCCAGGTGCGCATGCCGGTCAGTCCGGTCTCGACGGGTTCGAAGGAGACCGCGGGGTCGTGGGCGCGGGTCTCGGCGAGGGTCTTCGCCCAGAAGGCGTCGAAGTCGTCCGGTTCGTCGATCTGCGGCCGGTAGGCGCGGAGTTCGGGCAGCGGCATGTCGAACAGGGCCATGGGGGCTGGTCTCCTCACGGTGGGATGGCGAACAGTGTGCCGTGCGGTGGTACGGCATGGAGCGGCGGGGCCGGGTGCTGTCAGGTGCACCCGGCCCCGCCCGTCGTGGGGTGGTTCAGTCGGTCAGCTGGACGGCCCGCAGGCCGGCGGCGCTCTTGGAGTTGTTGGCGATGGAGGCGCCCCACTCCGACCAGCCGCGCGCCCGGCCGTCGTTGTCGCTGTCGTTGACGACGAAGCCGAGTCCGATGGATTCGGTGGGCTTGCCGGACAGGCCGAGCGAGGCCCACGGCACCGTCACCGTGTAGCGGGTGGTGGTGCCGTCACGGGTGATCTGCGCGGTGGCGCCCGGGGTCGGACCGGCGGACTGGCCGGACGGCGCCCGCCAGGTGTAGACCTGCGGCTTGCCGCCCATGAGCGAGGCGCCGAACTCGACGTACTGCTTGCTGCGGCCCGGCACCTGGGGGGTGACGGCGAACTGGATGCTGTCGCCCTGCCACATGTTCTCGGCGGTGGTGGCGGGCTGTGCCAGGACGTTGTCCGTGATCGCGCCCTTGAGCACGAGTCCGGCGTCGGTGTACTGGGGCCGGATGGCGCCGGACAGGTCGGCCGCGCCCTTGTAGCCGCCCTGGTAGCTCACGGTGCCGTCGCCGATGACATCGATGGGCGTGGTGGTGTCGGTGCCGGCCGGCTGGACGGAGCCCCAGCCGTTCCAGGCGCCCACGGCGGTCCTGGCGCCGTCGGGGGTGTTGATGTAGGCGGCGGTCCAGTAGCGCTGCCACTGCTTGATGTTGCGCGCGTCCACGGTGTACGAGGCGCTGGAGTCGGTGCCGACCTTGATCGGACCGTCGATGGTGCCCCGGTCCAGGTAGGTGGTGCCCGCGTTCACCTGCCAGTCCAGCTTGGTGAGTTCGAGCGGGCTGTGGACGCGGTTGTTGGTGACGGTGACCTTCAGCGCGGCGGCGAACGGGTCCGCCTTCTTCACGACCGGATCGAAGGTGACCTGGGTCGGCGGCACCACTTCGGTGTCGGAGGTGAGGCGGGCGAGGCTCAGCGGCCCGAACCCGACCGTACCGCTGACGGTACGCGGGCCGGTGAGGGCCGAGGTGGGCAGCTGCACGGTCTGGCGGACGACCTTGCCGGGCCGCGCGGTCACCCGGTACCTCTCCCCGGCGATCCGGAAGTCGTAGCGCACCGGCAACGGCTTCCGGTCCTTGGTGCCGTCGACCTGGAGCACGGCGTCGACGGTCTCCTCCGTGTTGGAGTGCTGCGGCAGCCGGAGGGAGAACACGGGGCCGGTCACGGTCTTGACCGCGGTGACCGCGCCCTTGACGTACAGCACCTTGCCGTCGATGCCGAGCTGCACCTTGCCGCCGACCGGGATGTACGTCTTCTCGTGGCCCAGCTGGTCGGTGACGGTGACCGGGCCGGTGGCCGAGAGCTCCGCCGTTCCCGGTGTCGCGGCGGTGGTGTAAAGGGCCCGGACCGTGTCGGTCCCGGTGCCGAAGCGGTACGAGCGGACATCGGCGGAACCGGCGTCGTCACGGCCTGCGTAGGCGCGGCCCGCGAGCTGCCGGATCAGCACGCCCTCGGTGACCACGGACTGCTTGGGCTGCCAGGCCTTGACCTCGGCGGTGGGACGCTTGAAGGCGCCGAAGTTGTGTTCCTTGTTGGTGGCGTCGGTGCCGTCGTTGGTGAGGTCGTACCAGTAGTAGCGGTCGACGCCCGAGGCGAACGAGAAGATCTGGGCGCGCGGCACGTACGCGGCCTGCTGAGCGGGGGTGACGCCGTCGCTGTGGGTCGGGTAGCCGTTCTCGGTCATCCAGAGCGGGAAGTCCTTGCCGCCTGCCGCGTCCAGGTCGGCGCGTACCTGCGGCAGCCTGTCCAGCGCGGTCTCGGGCGGGCTCGGGTAGCCGTACTGGTGAACGCTGAGCGCGTCCATGTAGTTCAGGCCACCGATCGCGTACAGCCGCTTGAGCCAGTCGGTCTGGAGCCCGGCCAGGCCGCCGCCGACGACGGTGGCGTCCGGGACCTTGGCGTGCACCTTGCCGTAGCTCGCCTGGAGCAGCTTGACATAGCAGTCCGCGGTGATGCCGCAGGTGCCGTTGTTGAAGCCGGTCGAGTTGTACTCGTTGTAGATCTCGATTTCCTTCGAGGACTGCTGGTACTTCTCCACGGCGGCGGCCGTGAACTTTCCGTAGGCGTCCAGCGCCGCGTCGGAGGCCGGTGTCCGGTTGCCGTCGTAATTGGGGTTCCGGTAGCCGGAGATGGGCAGGGCGGTCAGCCCCTGCGACTTGGCGTACGGGATGTGCTGGTCGGTGGAGTAGCTGCTCCAGGAGTAGGCGCCGGGCGTCTTCTCGATGGCGCCCCAGTTGATGTCGGAGCGGATCCCGTGCATGCCCATCAGCTTGACCGAGCGCAGCAGCTTCTGGTCGTCGCCGTCGTTCCACCCGTAGTGGATGCCGGTGCCGAAGCGGGTGTCCTGCTGTTCCTTGCCGGTCAGCGCGGTCAGCACGCCGAAGTTGGCGGTACGGGTGGTGGCGCCGGCGGTCGCCGTGAGCGTGTAGTAGCCGCTGCCGAGCTTGGTGACGTCGACGGTGGCCGTTCCGCCCGAGACCGGTGCGGTACCCGACGCGACGGTCAGGCCCTGGTCGTCGATGGCCTTCCAGGCCACCGAGGCCTCGTCGGAGGCCAGGGTGATCTTCGCCTGTCCCTTGATGAAGATCAGGTCGGGCGAAGTCACGGTGAGGGCACCGGCCGCGTGGGCGGCCGGTGCCGTACCGGGCAACGGCGCCGCCACCAGCAGGCAGCCGAGCAGCGCGGCCGCGCCGCCCCATGCGGCGGGCCGTCCGGAGCGACCCATTACTCTGGCCGGAGCCAGAGGACCTGGCCGGATCGTGCCGTTCTGTTCCATCGAGGCTTCCTCTCGATCGGATCGGCGCGGTGCGTATCGGTGGTTCCCGGGTGGGGGTGTGCTCCGTCGGCTGTACCCCGGCGGAGCACACCGGCCCGTGTTCCGTCGGCGCGCACCGCTGCCGCCGCCGGCCGGCGCGGACGGGTCCGCGCCGGTGCCCGGGTGGTCCTCATCCCTTGAGGCCGGTGAAGCCTCCCCCGCCGCGTACGATCTGCCGCTGGAAGATCAGGAACAGCACGACCGGGGGCAGGATGGCGAGCAGCATCCCGGCGATGAGCAGCGACTGTTCCGCCGTTTCCGCGAGGCGCGGCAGTGCGGCGGAGATGGGCTGCTTCTCGGTGTCCGGGATGACGATCAGTGGCCAGAGGAAGTCCTTCCAGGAGTTCATGACCGTCAGCAGGGTCACCACCGCGAGGATCGGCCGCGACATGGGGAGCACGATCCGGCGGAAGATGACGAACGGCCCCGCACCGTCGACCTTGGCGGCCTCGAAGAGTTCGCGCGGGATGCCGTCGAAGAACTTCATCACGATCAGTACGGTGAAGGCGCTGGCCGCGTGCGGCAGCCAGACGCCCCACGGGCTGTTGGCGAGCGAGATGCCGAGGCCCGGCAGATCGAGCACGGTGAGGTAGAGCGCCACCAGGGAGATGGAGCCGGGGATGAAGAGGGTGGCGAGCACCATCCACCGCACGGGCGTCGCCCACTTGGGGCGCAGCACGGACAGGACGTAGCCGCCGGTGGTGGCGACGACGAGGTGGGCGACGACCGAGCCGGTGACCAGGACCACGGTGTTCCAGAGGTACTGGCCGACCTGGAGTTCGTTCCAGGCGCGGGAGAGGTTGTCCCATTGCGCGTGGCCGGGCCAGAGCGCCAGCGGGTCGCGCAGCAGCTCCTGGGTCGGTGAGACGGCGCCCTTGAACGTCCAGTAGAGGGGCGCCGCCCCGAAGGCGAGCAGCAGCAGGAGCGAGAGCGTCTGTACGGAGCGGAGCGAGAAGCGTACGGAGGTCCGCCGCCGGTCGGCGTTGGATATCAGTCCGCGTCCGGTCTCCTCGGAGCGGTTCCTGCGGCGGGTGCGAAGGGGGATCTGTACGGCCATCAGTTGCTCCAGCTCCTCGTCGCCCGCAGATAGATCGCCGAGAGCACACCGAGCACGAGGGCCAGCATGACGCTGAGTGCGGTCGCGGCTCCGAAGTCGCCGTTCTGGAAGGCGTAGTTGTAGATCAGCATCAGGATGGTGAGAGTGGAGTCCTCCGGGCCGCCGTCGGTCATCACGAAGGGTTCGGTGAAGATCTGCAGGGTGCCGATGATCTGGAGCAGCAGCATGATCAGGATGACCCCGCGCAGCGACGGCAGGGTGATGTGCCAGACCCGGCGCCAGATGCCCGCGGCGTCGATCTCGGCGGCCTCGTACAGTTCGCCCGGTACGGAGCCGAGCGCCGCCAGGTAGATGATCACCGTGGAGCCGAACCCCGCCCAGGTGGCTTCCAGGACGATCGACAGCATCGCGGTGTCGGTGGACTGCAGCCAGGGGTACGGGCCGAGGCCCACATGGGCCAGCAGCTGGTTGAACAGGCCGGCGTCCGGGTCGTAGAACACCTTCCACAACAGGACCGAAACCACCGGGGGAATCGCCACCGGCAGGTAGGCGAGGATGCGGAACAGCGTGCCGCCGCGGCGCAGTTCGGCGATGAGCACCGCGAGGAAGAGCGGCACCGGGAAGCCGATCACCAGGGCGAGCGCGGCGAACAGCGCGGTGTTCTTGACGGCCTTCCACAACAGCGGGTCTTCCAGCACATGGCGGAAGTTGTCCAGCCCCACCCAGGTGGCCGGGTCGACCAGATTGGTCTGCTGGAAGCTGAGCTGCACGCTCTGGACGATCGGCCACCACGAGAAGTAGGCGAAGCACAGCACCATCGGCAGGCCGAACAGGATGGTGGTGACACCTCCTTGCCTGACCCAGCGGACGAAGCGTTCCACCGGGCCGCCGCGGTGCGGGGAGGCGGTGCGCGGCGGCCCGTCGGGGGTCCGCGGACGTACCGCGGACGGGTCGGCGGAACGTTGTTTCTTCGTCCGGTCCTTCTGGGTGCGGTTCCCGGCGGGCGCCGCAGGCGCTTGCGACCTGCTCATTGACGTCTCCTCGCCTCTCCTCGTGCTGTGCTCACTGCCTGATGTACCGGACACGCTCCGGCTGCCGGGAGGTGGTTCTAGTTCTGCGCCCGCTCCACCTGGGACTCGACCTGTGCCGCGGCCTTCTTCAGCTGCTCCGCCGGGTCGGCGTCCTGGCGGGTCAGTACGGCCTGCACGGCACTGTCGAGGGCCTTGTAGACGTTCTGTGCCTCGACGGACGGCTCGATGCGCAGTTCGTAGTCGCCGAGCGCCTTGGTGTACGGGGCGAAGTGCTCGACCGGCACGTTGGCCTGCTTGTTGACGGCGGCGTCGACCGGGTCGGCGATGGCCGGCTTGTAGAACGGGACGGCCGGCACGCCGACGACGGCTCCGTCCTTCTTCTTGGCCGCCGCGTCCTTCTCTGCGAGTGCGACGTCGTACTTGGTGGAGAGGTAGTAGAAGTCGATGAACTTCGTCGCGGCCTCGCGCTGCTGCGCGGTGGCCCTGGGGCTGATCACCGCGATGGTCCCGCCGGCCAGGGTCCGCTTGTTGCCGCCGTCGACGGGCATGGCGCCGAGACCGATGGTCTTCGGGTCGCCCTTGTACTGAGCGATGTAGTGGCCGACCAAGCTCGGTCCGGCGATCGTCATGCCGATCTTCCCGGCGGAGAAGTCCTTCTCCATGTCGGTGATGTTGCGCAGCTGGTTCTTGCCCATCGAGTCGTCCGTCCAGCGCATGTCCTTCAGCGCCTTCAGCGACTTCTCCGCGCCGCTGCCGGCACGGTCGAAGGTGTTGACCCACTTGCCTCCGGACTCCTCCTGCATGCTGTCGCCGAAGGAGTACGCCATCGCGGTCAGCATCCAGCCGCCCGTGTTCTCCTTGGTCATCTGCGCGTATCCGGTGGCGTCGGTCTTCTCGGAGATCGCCTTGGCCGCCGTACGGACCTCGGACCAGGTGGTCGGCGGCTTGTCCGGGTCGAGTCCGGCCTTCTCGAACAGGTCGCGGTTGTAGACGAGACCGAGGGCGTACTCCTCGGTGGGAATGCCGTAGAGCTTGCCGTCCACGCCCTTCGCGGCCCCGAGCGCGACGTCGTTGAAGTCCTCGCTGTGCTTCAACCCCTTGAAGTCCGCGGTGAGATCGGCGATCTGCCTGCGCTTGATCAGGCCCGACATCTCGGTGAGCGGTACCCGTACGATCGTCTCCAGGCTGCCGCCGCCCACCTTGGTCTGGAAGCTCTGCTGGTCGTACTGGTACTCGTTCGTCTTGATCTTGATCTTGGGGTTCGCCTTCTCGAACTCCGCCACCCGCGCGTCGAACGTCTTGAGCGCGGCCGCGTTGGTGGCGGGCGGGCGCCCGGAGACGGTGATCGTCACCGTGCCGTCGGCAGCCGCGTCGCTGCCGGAACCGGAACACGAGGCAAGCACGCAGACGAGCGCACCCGCGGTGACGCCCGTCAGGGCGATGCGCAGGGAGGGTCTCATCGGGGACTCCATTCAAGGGCGGACCGGAAACTGGCCGGAAAGCGTTTTCCAGCCGGGGTCACCTTGCACCGCCCGATATCGCCGCGTCAATGGGTTAGCTGCGGACTTCTGCCCCGGAGTCCAACGTATGCCCCTTGCCGGAGCGTTGACGTCGGCTTAGCCTCTGGAAAACGCTTCCCAAGCGTTGTCGAAGATCGTCGGACCGACGATCGCGAGCTGGAGGACATCCCGTGCACCCTGCCTGGTCGGCCGCCTCGTACGACCGCACCCTGCTGCGAGCGGCCCTCGACGAGGGCGACCGCTGCTGGGACGCCGAGGCGAACCTGCTGCAGGTCGAAGCCCCGTACAACCCCATCCACACCAACATCAAGGGCGGCCCCGCACACCCCACCCGCAACTCCCTGCACTACGCCCTCCTGCTGCTGGAACGCGGCGGCGAGGGCGACGCCGAGCGCGCCCATGCCGTGATTCTGCGGATCGCCGGGCTCCAGGACCGCTCACCGGAGAACGCCACCTACGGCATCTGGGGCTACTACGCGGAGGAACCGGCCGCGGAGATGGACCCGGCCGACTGGAACTGGGCGGACTTCCTCGGCATCGCCCTGCTGCTGGTGCACGCCCGCCACGGCGACGGCCTGCCGGCCGAGGTGCGGCACGAGCTGAGGGAGTCGGTACGGCACGCGGCCGCCTCGATCGTCCGCAGGAACGTGCACTTGACGTACACGAACGTCGCCGTCATGGGTACGTTCGTGACGCTCGCCGCCGGGAAACTCCTCGACGACGAGGATCTGTTCGCCTACGGCAAGGACCGCGTGGTGCGGCTCTCGCGGGCCATCGACCGCACCGGCAGCTTCACCGAGTTCAACAGCCCCTCCTACTGGGGTGTCGTGCTCCAGACCCTGACCCTGATCAGGGAACACGTCGACGACGCGGAGGTGCTGGAGCTCAACGACCGGCTGCACGACCGCCTCTGGCTGCACTTCCTGGCCCGCTGGCACCCGCCGACCCGCCAGCTCTCCGGCCCGATGGCCCGCTGCTACAGCAACGACCTGGGCGTGCCGCCGTTCCTGGCGAAGGCGGTCCGGGGGGTGCTCGGCGCGCCGGAGCCCCGACCGGTCCGGGGCGAGATGTCGACCGGACTGGACTCCTGCGTGGACTACCGGATGCCCGACTGGGCCCTGCCCCGGCTGCTGGAGCTGGAGAACGAGCACGAGCACCGGGAGCTGTTCACCGAGAGCCCGGCCCCGGAGACGGGCACCACCTGGCTGGACCCGGTCACCACCCTGGGCAGCGTGAACCACCAGGACACCTGGTTGCAGCGACGGCCGTTGTTCGGCCACTGGGTGCGCCCGGACGGGACCTCCGGGCATCTGCACGTCCATCTGATGAAGGACGACGGGGCGGAGGACTTCGACTTCGCCTCGGGTGTGCTCTCCACCGTGCAGAGCGGTCCGCATGTGGCCTGGCTGACGGGCTTCGCCTGCCCGGCGGGCGACCGGCACCACCACCTCGACATGATCGAGCCGGGAGACCGGTTCCGGGCCCGGTCGCTGCGTCTGGTGGTGGACCTGATCGGTGCGCCCCCAGTGGCGGGGACAACCGTGATCGACGGCGGCGTCGAACTCGACCTGGGGACGGCGCGGCTGGACTTCCGGCTGGCCGGAGGCGCCTTCGGCGGCCGTACGCCGACGGCCCGGCTGGTCCCGCGTGCCGACGGGGTGCGGATCGAGGTGGTGCTCTTCGAGAGCTCGGCCCCGGTCGAGCTGGACTGGGCGGAGCTCGGCGACACCTTCGCCGCGGGAACCCTGTCCCTCGTCCCGTCCGGGACGGAGCGGGGGGCCCGGCCCATGCCGGATCCGGAGGTGGCCGTGACCGGTGACCGCGCCGAGGTGCGCTGGACGACCCCGCGGGGGAACCGGCTCACGGTGCGCGGCGGCCGGGCGGTCGTCTCCCGCGAGGAGCACGCCGCACTGCACTCCGCGACGCTGGACGGCGCCGCGCCGCCGTCGCGCCGCCTGTCGGACTCCCTGCTGGTTCCGTAGGCGTCCCGGGCCCCCGCCCCGGGACGACCGCAGCCGGCCGCACAAGCAACCCGCGGCCGGCTGCGCCCGCTTCGGCACGAAGGACAGGACGTGCGTCGGCGCGATGCAGCCGGTGGTCCGGCCGGTGCCGAAGAAGGGCGACATCCCGGGCCCTGCCATGGGGACAGGCCATCGCCGTCGCGCGCGGCCAGCGGCGGGACGCGACCACCGGGTTCGCGCCGCACACCTCGTCGGACAGGGCGACGGTCACCGAGTACTTCGAGATGCTCGCGCCGCCGCCGACCGCCGCCGGGCCGGCCGACCCGAAGGTCCGGAGCGATGGCTGCACCACCGGATGGACCGAGAAGATCACCGGGACGGGGACCGGAAGTCCCTTCCGGCGGTTCGCGCAGAAGGACCGGATCGAGGAGGCGGTCGCCGGGCAGGTGCAGGCGGTGCCGGTCTCCTCGGCCGGGCCCGTGGACGCCATGCGGGAGGCCGGCCGGGCGCTCGGCCGTACGAGAAGCGGAGACGGACCGGGTGAGGTATCCCGGAAGCATGGCTTCCCGGCGGTTCCTGCAGTCGATCCGTGAGTCCCGGCGGCGCAGGAACGCGCTCGTGGCGATGCCGTTCGCGCTGATCGCCGTCGTCACGGCGGTCGATGTCTTCGCGCCGCCGGATGTCCACCTCGGTCCGTTCCTGGTGGCGGCGCCCGCGGTGGCCGCCTCGTTCACCGGGCCGCGCATGACCGCCTTCGTCGGTGCGGTCGCCGTGCTGGCGCAGTCCCTGGTAGCCGTCGACCGCACCAGTCTCAGCGACCTCAACCACATCTACCAGATCGTCGCGCTCGTTCTCATCTCCGTCTTCGTCACCTTCTTCGCCCACCTGAGAGTCCGCAACGAGCAGGCCGTGGCCCAGCTGCGCTCGGTGGCCGAGGCGGCACAGCACGTGGTGCTGCGGCCGCTGCCCGGACGGAGCGGCCCCCTGCGCATCGCCTCGGTCTATCTGGCCGCGGAGGCGGAGGCGCAGATCGGCGGCGACCTGTACGCCGCCGCCCGCACCATGGGAGGCACCCGTCTGATCATCGGCGACGTACGCGGCAAGGGGCTCGCCGCGATCGGTGAGGCGGCCAGCGTCCTGGGTGCCTTCCACGCCCTGTCCCGCCAGCAGTGGCGGCTGCCCGAACTGGTGGCCCAGCTGGAGACGAGCATCGCCCCGGACCCGGGCTGCACCGCATCCGACGGGGAGGACGAGCACGGGGAGGACGACCCGGACCTCACGGAGTCCTTCGTCACCGCGGCCGTTCTCGACATCCCCGACGATGCCGCGGAGATCCACCTGGTCAGCTGCGGTCATCCGCCGCCGCTCCTGCTGCGCGCGGGTGAGGTGATCCCGCTCGGTGTGCGGACACCGGCTCCGCCGCTCGGACTGGCCCGCCTGGTGATCACTGAGCACACGGCGGAGACGTTCGGCTTCCAGGCCGGTGACACCCTGCTCCTCTACACCGACGGAGTCATCGAGTCCCGGGACCGGTCGGGGAATTTCTATCCGCTGCGGGAACGCGCCGCTTCGCGGTGCGGAGCGGGTCCCGACGCCCTGCTGGAGTCCCTGTGCGCCGACCTGTTGCGCCATGCGGGCGGCCATCTCGGGGACGACGCCGCACTGGTCGCCATCGAGCGCCTGCCGGCCTCCGGATGACGCCGCACCGACACCGTCCTCGGCTCTGCCGTTCGTGCCCCGCCCTCAGCTCTGCCCGGTGCCCAGCCGGCGTGACACGGCGCGCAGCCAGGGGTGGCGTTCGTGGAGCTGCGCGGAGCGCCGGTCGAGCTCCTTGCCCAGACGTTCCGTGCGCTTGTCGATGTCGAGCTCGTCCAGGATCCGGTCGACCTCGGCGAGCAGCGCGCCGTGCAACTGCCACTGCCTGGGGTGTTCCTGGACGTCTTCGAGGAGCAGATCGGCCACCCGGTCCCTGGTCGTACGGCTGACGGCGAGTGCGTGTGCCAGCCGGGTCTCCGCCTCCTCGGCGTTCTGCGCGAGCGGAGTGGTGATCAGCTCCGAGAAGCTCTCGACGGCACCGGCCATCTGCCCGAACAGCTCGGTCAGGGACTCGGCCACATCGGCGGGGAACAGCGTCTCGTCGGTACGGGCCTTGGCCAGGTCGGTCAGAGTGCGCGACAGTACCCGCAGCACCACGGCGCAGATCTCCAGGGTGTCCAGACCGGTGCGCAGTACGACCCGGTACAGCAGTCCCTGCCGGACGCGCGGATTGAGGGTGAGGCTGTCCTCCGCCTGCCGCAGCGAGGCATCGACCTCCACGATGTCGTGGTCGAGGCGGCGGGCCGCGTGGAGCCGGTCGGCCGCCCGCTCGACGGAGATGTGACCGCGCACGTCCTCGCCCATGGCACGGAACATCTGTCCCATCTCGCGGGCCAGGCCGTCGATGGAGGCGCCCGCGGGCTGCACCCACACGGGCGGCGCGAGAAGCAGGTTGAACAGCAGCCCCACACCGGCGCCGATCAGGGTCTCCAGCACCCGGTCCCAGGCGGTCGACGCGACCTGCGAGACGCCCAGCACGAGCATCGCGCTGATCGCCACCTCGGGTACGAACTCGCCGACGCGCACCAGCCGCCCGATGATCAGCGAGGCGAAGATCGTCAGCCCGAGGCTCCACCAGTTGAGGCCCACCAGCGCGCTGAACACAGTGGCGATGAGCACCCCGACCACGACCGAGTTCACCCGGCGGATGCCCGTGGTGAGGGTCGCGTAGAGGGTGACCTGCACGACGAGGAGCGCGGTGAGCGGGGCCGTGAGCGGTGCGGGATGGGGCAGGGCCCACACCGCCACGACGTAGGCGATGACGGCAGCCGCCGTGGAACGCAGGGTCTGCGCCCCGACCGGCTCCGTCGTACGCCGGACGAGCTCGATCACGGGTGCGGATACTCGTGCCATCTCCTTCCCATGCCCGTCCGTACCCCGCGGCAGTGCCCCGGCGCGGCGACTCCCTCCGTACGGACGTGCGGGCCGCCGGCCCCGTCGTGGTCCGGGATCACGGTTCGAGGGTGCCGAGCAGCTCCGCGGCCTGGGCGGTGGCCCGCATCTCGTCGGCGAGGGACTGGGCCCGCGCACGGTACGACGGTTCCTCCAGGACCCGTTCGGCAGCCGCGCGGATGCTCCGTACGTCGTCGGGGCCCAGCTTCGGCGGCTCGTCCACCGGGCCGCCGGTCGGGGTGACGGCCGTCCCCGCCCCCGCCGCGGCCACCAGTCGGGCGTTCTCCGGCTGGTCGGCGAAGAGGGGGACGCAGACCAGCGGGACGCCGGCCGCCAGGGCGCCGTAGACCGTTCCCGAACCGCCGTGGCAGACCACGAGGGAGGCACTGCGCAGGACGTCCGCCTGCGGCACCCACGGCTCCACATGGACGTGGGGCGGCAGCGGTCCGAGGTCCTGCACATCGATGTGGTGCCCGGTCGTGAGCAGTACGCGCACCGGCAGTACGCTCACCGCCTCCAGAACCGCCCGGTACAGGCCGATCGCGGTCGGCAGGGCGCCCGCCTCGGTGCCGAGGGTGATGTTGACGAGCGGTTCCTCCGCTCCGCCCCACCAGTCCGGCAG
Source organism: Streptomyces sp. NPDC059832 (assembly GCF_042731715.1). Classification (NCBI taxonomy): domain Bacteria; kingdom Bacillati; phylum Actinomycetota; class Actinomycetes; order Kitasatosporales; family Streptomycetaceae; genus Streptomyces; species Streptomyces sp. NPDC059832. Next base: position 642,898 of record NZ_JBHWIY010000001.1, read on the forward strand.
CGCCTGCGGCCGAAGGGCTTCGTGGTAGCGGTGGGTCACGGCGTACGGCGAGGGGTCCAGGGAGGCCGGCAGGCGGGTCAGATACGGGGACGCCAGGAGCCGCTGCGCGATGCCGGGTCCGTACGGGTCGAGCACCGGGCCGAGGACCGGGTCGGTGGCCCCGGTGAACCGCGCGGCGGAGACCGCGACCCGGGCATGCGGGATTCCATGACGCTCGGCGGCCACCACCGAGGCGAACTCGAACGCCTCGTGCAGGACGAGGTCGGGGCGCCAGTCGCGGCAGGCCTCCTCCAGTGCGGGAAGCATCGCCGCGGTGCCGAGCCGGCCGAACACCTCCCCGACCATCATGGCGACGCCGTCCTCCGGGGACAGTGCCAGCCCGCGCGCCATGACCCGCGCGAGTTCCTCCTGGGGCGGCTCCCCGCCGATGCGGTACGGCTGTTTCCGGGCCGCCAGTAACGCTTCGAGTGCCGGCGGGGCGACGACGAGCACGTCGTCACCTCTTGCCGTGCACGCGTCGATGAGGGGGACGAGTGGTTGGAAGTGGCCCGAGCCTCGGGTCGAGGCGAAAAGTACACGCATGGGGCCGAGCCTAGGGATCTTCGCCCTCCGCCCACAGGACCACTTTCCGCCTGATTCCGGCGCGTTTCCGGTGTTTGTTCCCCGACTGCCGTCGGGGCCGGGCCTGCGAACCGGACACACACCTCGCCGGCCGCGCGGGCATCGTCGCCCGGATACCCGGAGCCTGGGCCGCGCTCGGGCTCACGCGCTGCGGGCCCGGGTGGCGAGCAGGGCGGCCAGGACGCCGGGTACGAGCAGCAGCCCGAAGGCGGCGGCGTAGCCGATGTGGTCGTTCGAACCGGCACCCAGGAAGGCGTTGAAAACGGCGGAGGCGACTCCCAGGATCAGGATCTGGCCCAGGTTCTGATTGGTCTGCATCGCGCTGCTGGCATAGCCCTGTCGGCCGGTCGGGGCGTGGGAGAGCGACAGCACGGTGAGGGACGGGGCGAGCAGTCCCATGCCGACCGCGGCGACGACCATCGACGACGCGGCAGTGATCGCCGGCATCCCGGGCAGCGACCCGACGGCCGCGATCACGACCGCCCCCGCCTGCACCAGCGCACCGATCACCACCAGGCGGTGGCGCGGGGTCCGTTCCGGAAGCCGGCCCTGCACCCAGGACGAGGCTGCCCAGGCCAGGGCGGCGCCCGTGAAGGCCAGCCCCGTCACGACGGGGGCCACGTCCCGGCCGGTGACGAGCATCAGCGGCACCAGGGCCTCCAGCGTGAAGAACACACCCGAACTCAGCCCGCGCAGCAGCACCGTGGCCGGCAGGCCGCGCGCGGCACGCCAGGTGCCCGCCGGCAACAGCCGTGAGGCGAACAGCACCAGCAGGGCAAGGCCGCCCGCCGCGAACAGCAGATGACGCCTGTCCCAGCCCGATGCGCCGTACTGGCCCAGCGCCGCGCCCACGCTCACCGCCACCGCGACCATCAGTGCGGGGCGCGGTGTGCTGTCCTCCGAGGGCGCGGGCACGGTCTGCCAGGAACGGCCGCGCAGCACGGCCACGACCGCCAGTGCCGGAAGGGCGGTCAGAGCTGCCAGGCCGTAGAACACCACACGCCAGGACCACCAGTCGGCCACCAGCCCGGCCAGCGGAGGACCGACGAGTGACGGAATGATCCAGCAGGCACTCATCAACGCCAGGGCACGCGGCTGGAGACGGTCGGGATACGCCTGGCCGATCGCGGCGTTGATCGACACCGCGACCATCCCGCCCGCCACTCCGTCCACGAAGCGCCCGGCGGCCAGTTGCCAGATCGAGGTGCTGGCGGCCGAGACCAGCAGGGTGACCACCGCCAGCACCATGCCCGCCGCCAGCGGGCGGTGCGCCCCCGCACGGTCCGCCCAGTGACCGCCCAGCACCCCGCCCAGCAGACTCGCGGCCACGAAGCAGCCCGCCACCAGCGGGAAGAGCGACACCCCGTCCAGATCCTGTGCGGCCGTCGGCAGTGTGGGTACCACGGCCAGCGCGGCGAGCCCGGTCAGGAACATCACTGCGGCGAAGCTGGAGGTGGCCGCCGCGTACGTTCGGGAGAACAGTCCGCCCGCGGCCTCGGACCCTATGGGCAAAAGCCCGGCCGCCGTCGCCCGCTCACCGCATGCCGTCGTGGCCGGTTCCGTGGACGTCACGGATGTGTCGGGCGATGTGCTCTCGGTGGCATCAGTCACGGACGCACAAGCTATGCGGGCCGCACGTTCCCGTGCCACAGGTTTTCCGCGGCCGGCCCGGCCCCGGACGTGGGCCGTCGGCCGTCGGCCGTCGGCCGTCGGATCCGGACGAGGCGGCCGGCAGCCCCCTGACCGGCCGGCTCGCCTCCCTGCCCCGCCCGCTCACCACGTCACGGGGCCTGGGCCGCCGGGGCCGGGGCCGGGGCCGGAAAGCTTCTGCGCCAGGCCAGTGACACGTACACGAGACCGATCAGGACCGGGACTTCGATGAGCGGGCCGACGACGCCGGAGAGCGCCTGGCCGGAGGTGACGCCGAAGGTCGCGATGGCGACGGCGATGGCGAGCTCGAAGTTGTTGCCCGCGGCGGTGAACGCCAGTGTGGCCGTGCGGTCGTAGGCCAGTCCGAGAGCCTTGCCGAGCAGGAAGGTGCCGAAGAACATGACCGCGAAATAGACGAGCAGCGGAGCGGCGATCCGTACGACGTCCAGTGGCTGCGAGGTGATCGTCCTCCCTTGCAGGGCGAAGAGGACGACGATCGTGAAGAGCAGCCCGTACAACGCCCACGGGCCGATCCTCGGCAGGAACGTCGCCTCGTAGGACTCACGGCCCGCCCTCCGCTCACCGATGCGGCGGGTGAGGAAGCCGGCCAGCAGCGGGACGCCGAGGAACACGATGACGTTGAGGGCGATGTGCCACACCGGTACGTCCAGTCCCTGACCGTCGCCCAGACCCAGCCACCGGGGCAGCAGGTCGAGGTAGAACCAGCCGAGCAGGCCGAACGCGACGACCTGGAACACGGAGTTGAGCGCGACGAGCACGGCGGCTGCTTCACGGTCGCCGCAGGCGAGGTCGTTCCAGATGATGACCATGGCGATGCAGCGCGCGAGGCCGACGATGATCAGGCCGGTGCGGTACTCGGGCAGGTCCGGCAGGAAGATCCACGCCAGCGCGAACATGACGGCCGGGCCGACGATCCAGTTGATGACCAGCGAGGACACCATCAGCTTGCGGTCGCCGGTCACGGTGTCGAGCTTGTCGTAGCGGACCTTGGCCAGCACCGGGTACATCATGACGAGCAGACCGAGCGCGATCGGCAGGGAGATCCCGCCGACCTCGATCTTCGCCAGCACGTCGCCCATCCCCGGAACCAGCCTCCCCAGCCCCAGACCGACGGCCATGGCGAGCAGGATCCATACCGCGAGGTAGCGGTCGAGAGCGGAGAGCTTCCCGACGATCGAATCGTCGTCGCCCACCGGGGCGACGGTGGCGGGTCCGGTGGAGTTCACGGGCAGGCCCGCTTGTTCCCGGCGGCAGCGCGGGCGGACTCGGCCAGCGCGGCGAACTGCTCGGAGAGGCCGGCCAGGGCCTCGGGGCGCAGCCTGTAGTAGGTGAACCGGCCGCACGGCTCGGTGTCCACCACTCCGGCCTCGCGCAGCACCTTCAAGTGATTGGACAGATTGGTCTGCTTCGCTCCGGTCTCCTCGACCAGGTGCGTCGTGCAGAGCGTCTCGCGCGCCAGCAGGGCCACGATCCGGAGGCGGAGCGGATCACCCAGCGCCCGGATCAGATCAGGATCGACTGAAGTCAGCATGGACTGATACTTTCACATCAGCACTCGCTGATACCAGCGGGGACTGATGTCATTGGCGACTGGTGCCGCCGTGCGACGAGAGAGTTGTCCATGCCCGAGACCGCGCGCAAGCCGTCCGTCCTGTTCGTCTGCGTCCACAACGCCGGCCGTTCCCAGATGGCCGCCGCCTGGCTGACCCGTCTGGCCGGTGACCGCGTCGAGGTCCGTTCCGCGGGATCCGATCCCGGCGGGTCCGTCAATCCCGCCGCCGTCGAGGCGATGGCCGAGGTCGGCATCGACATCTCCGCCGAGAGCCCGAAGATTCTCACCGTGGACACGGTCCGCGAGTCCGACGTGTGCGTCACCATGGGCTGCGGCGACACCTGCCCGGTCTTCCCCGGCAAGCGCTACCTCGACTGGAAGCTCGACGACCCGGCCGGGCAGGGAGTGGCGGCCGTCCGCCCCATCCGCGACGAGATCAGGACCCTGGTCGAGGGCCTGATCGCCGAGATCGCCCCGCGGACCGCGCCGTGAGCGCCCGCCGCGCGTGAGCCGGAAAGGCACGCGTGGGCGGGCGGGACGGCGCATGGTCAGGCGGGACGGCGGCCGGGAAGCGGACCGGAGCGCCGGGGAAGGGGCCGGCCCTCAGGGAGCCGGGGCGCAACCGGGCCACTGCCCGTACCTCGATCCTCGCTCCGGACCGCGTGGTTCGCATCCGGATCGGCCCACCGCCACCGGCGGCCCCTCCCGCCGCCCCGCGTGCCGGCGGGGCCGTTCCGGCCGGTGGGCCACACCTCGGCTGTGCGAGGCGTGGCCCACCGCGAGGAGTCGCCGTCCTGCCGCTGCCGGTGCCGATCACCGACAGCGGCCGAAGCCGCCGACTCCTGCGCAGAGGCCGGTCACTGCCCGGGGGACGGCGAGGCGCCGCCCCGATCGTGCGGGAGCGATCGTGTTCACAGGGTGCGTTCGAGCCGGTCGGCCATCAGCCTGACGAAGCGCGAGGGATCGCCCAGTTCACCGCCCTCGGCCAGCAGCGCCAGATCGTGGAGCAGTTCGGCCGTCTCCTGGAGAGCGGTGCCGGCGTCCTCGCCGCGTTCGGCGTGGGCCCGGTTGAGGCCGCTGACCAGCGGGTGCTCCGGGTTGAGTTCCAGGATGCGCTTGACCTGGGGTACGGCCTGGCCCATGGCGCGGTACATGTTCTCCAGGGCCGGCGTCACATCGTGCATGTCCGAGACGATGCAGGCGGGCGAGACGGTGAGGCGCGAGGAGAGCCGCACCTCCTTGACGGTCCCGCTCAGCCGGTCCGTCATCCAGCCGAGCAGATCCGCGTACTCCTGCTGCCGGCCCTCGCGCTCGGTCGCGGCCTCCTTCTTCTCCTCCTCGGTGCCGAGGTCGACCTCGCCCTTGGCCACGGACCGCAGCTTCTTGCCGCCGAACTCGGGCTCCGCCTCGACCCACACCTCGTCGACGGGGTCGGTCAGCAACAGCACCTCGACGCCCTTGGCGCGGAACGCCTCCATGTGCGGGGAGTTCTCGATGGCCTGCCGGGACTCGCCCGTCAGGTAGAAGATGTGCTCCTGACCGTCCTTCATCCGCTCCACGTACTGCCGCAGAGTGGTCGGCTCGTCCTTGTCGTGGGTCGTGGCGAAGGACGAGACACCGAGGATCGCCTCGCGGTTCTCGAAGTCGCTGAGCAGCCCTTCCTTGAGGACGCGGCCGAACTCCCGCCAGAACGTGGCGTACCGCTCCGGTTCGGCGGACATCATGTCCTTGACCGTCGACAGCACCTTCTTCGCCAGCCGCCGGTGCATCAACTGGATCTGGCGGTCCTGCTGGAGGATCTCGCGCGACACGTTGAGCGACAGGTCCTGCGCGTCGACGACGCCCTTGACGAAGCGCAGGTACGGCGGCATCAGCGCTTCGCAGTCGTCCATGATGAAGACGCGCTTCACATAGAGCTGGATGCCGCGCTGGTACCCCTGCATGAACAGGTCCTGGGGCGCGTGCGACGGGATGAAGAGCAGCGCCTGGTACTCGAACGTGCCTTCCGCCTGCAGGCGGATGGTCTCCAGAGGGGCACTCCAGTCGTGGCTGATGTGCTTGTACAGCTCGTGGTACTCGTCGTCGCCGACCTCGTCGCGCGAACGCGCCCACAGGGCCTTCATCGAGTTGAGCGTCTCGGGCTCGCGCGGGGCGTCGTCGGTCCCCTCGGCGTCGTCCGCGCCGTCCGCCGCCTCGGGGGCCATCCGGACGGGCCAGGTGATGAAGTCCGAGTACCGCTTGACGATCTCCCTGATCTTCCACGGGGAGATGTAGTCGTGGAGCTGGTCATCGGTGTCCTCCGGCTTGAGCCGGAGCGTGACCGCGGTCCCCTGGGGAGCGCCGTCGACGGTCTCGATCGTGTACGTGCCCTCGCCGGCCGACGTCCACCGGGTGCCCTGGCTCTCGCCCGCGCGCCGGGTCAGCAGCGTCACCTCGTCGGCCACCATGAAGCTTGAGTAGAACCCGACACCGAACTGGCCGATCAGTCCTTCGGCCGCGGCGGTCTCCTCGGCCTCCTTGAGGTCCCGCAGGAACTTCGCGGTGCCCGAGTTCGCAATGGTCCCGATGAGCTGGACCACTTCGTCGTGAGACATCCCGATGCCGTTGTCCCGCACGGTCAGCGTGCGGGCCTGCCGGTCGGTCTCGATGGCGATGTGGAGATCGGACACGTCCGCGTCGAGCGAGTCGTCGCGCAGTGCTTCGAGTCGCAACTTGTCGAGCGCGTCGGAGGCGTTGGAGACGAGTTCGCGCAGGAACACGTCCTTGTTCGAGTAGATCGAGTGGATCATCATCTGCAGAAGCTGTCGCGCTTCCACCTGAAACTCGAACGTCTCAGTGGGCATATCCGTGATTCCTTCTCAGGTCCGCGGGCTGGGATCTGGCCTGAGCACTTTAGATCAGCTGGTCATCACCCCGGGGCCGAGTGGCTCAGAATGGGCGGATGAGGCGAAGCGGTGGAGGCCACGGAGCGACGGGTCCAGTGCCCGGGGACGCGAGGCGGAGGCGGGCGCACGGGGCGGTCGGCCTGGCGGGGGCCGCCGTGCTGCTGGTCGGCGGGTGCGACGCCCTGAACACGGACAAGACGCCCGAGCGCATCAAGGACGGCACCGCCGAGCTCGACCTGACCGTCACCGGACGCCCCACCCCCGGCACCCTCGCCACCGCCGAACGCGTCCTGGCCCGTCTGAAGGCCCGTGATGCCGAGGGTCTGGCCGGGCTCGCCGCGAAAGGCGGCGGCACCAAGGACGACGCGCGGCGCTGGGTGACCCGTTGGGGCGGCGCCGCCCAGCACCCGGTCACCGCGGACTTCCTTCTGGGGGAGAAGGAAGCCTCCGTCGACGTCCGTTTCACCGGTGAACGAACCACGTTGACGTTGCGGCTGAAGGACAACAACTACGACGACAGGTTCCGGGTGCTGCTCCGGGAGGACCGGTGAAGCAGTGGTCGAGGGCGTCCGGCCCGGGAACCGGTCAGCCCGGCGCCATCGCGTAGCCGTCGGCGGTCCAGCCGCCGTCGCTGACCATGACCTGGCCGGTGATGTTCGCGGAGACCCCGGAGGACAGGAAGAGGGCGAGATGCGCGATGTCCTCCGGGCTGCCGAGGCGGCCGCGCGGGGTGCGGCGGCGAAGCGCCTGTGTGTCGAGCCGTCCGGTGTCGGAGAGCCGGGTCAGCAGGTCGGTCTCGACGTACCCGGGTGCGAGCGCGTTGACCCGGATGCCGAACGGGGCCCACTCGACGGCCAGGACCTTGGTGAGGGCCGCGACGGCGGCCTTGGTCGCGCAGTACGCGGCGCGCTCGGGCCCGGCGGTCACCCCGTACATCGACGAGGTGGTGAGAATGACGCCTCCGTCGGCCTCGCGCATGATGCGGGCGGCGGCGCGTGCGCAGACGAAGACCCCGGTGAGGTTGACATCCAACGCGGTGTTCCAGCGGTCCAGTTCGAGGTCGAGGGAGGGCGCGTTGGCGGACACACCGGCATTGGCGACCATGACGGACAGCTTTCCCGTCCGGGCGGTGAACGCGGTGAGCGCCGCCGTCACGGCGTCCTGGTCGCTCACCGGGGCGGTGGCCGTCCCGATCACCTGGTCGGGGCGGCCCGCCGCCAGTGCGGGCCGCACCCGGTCCAGTTCGTCGCCGTCGATGTCGAGCAGCAGCACATGGCAGCCGGCGCGCGCGAACGCGTCGGCCATCGCCAGGCCCAGGCCGCGCGCGGCACCGGTGACGCATACGGACCTGCCCCTCAGGTCGGGGTAGATCGCCGCTTCCGTCGTCATGTTCCGTTCCGTTCCCACTCGCTCTGCCGCGTTCTCCACCGGTGTGTTCGGGCCTGCTCAGATCATGTGCATTCCGCCGTTCACATGGATGACCTCGCCCTGCACGAAGCTCGCCGCGGGTGAGCACAGGAAGGTGACGACGGAGGCCACTTCCTCCGGCCTGCCCAGGCGGCCGAGGGGGGTGGTGGCGAGTGCGGTGTCGCCGCGGGCGGTGACGTAGTCGCGGGTCATGGAGGTCTCGATGATTCCGGGCGAGACCATGTTGATGCGTGCCCTGGAGCCGAGTTCGCAGGCGAGGCTGCGGGAGAAGGCGAGCAGTGCGCCCTTGGTCGCCGCGTAGTGGGCGTGCCGGACGCTGCCGCGGTGACCGGCCATGGAGGTCAGATTGACGATGCTGCCGCCCTCGTTGAGGTGGGGCAGGACGGCGCGGGTGAGGTAGAAGACGCCGTCGAGGTTGACCGAGATGACGGTGTGCCACTGCTCGTCGGTCATGTCGGCGACGGCCTGCTCCGGATAGATCCCGGCCGCGGGTACGAGGAAGTCGACCGAGCCGAACGTCTCGACCGCGGCGGCGACGAACGCGTTGTTGCTCTCCGGCGAGGCCGCGTCCAGGGTGCGGGTGATCACGGTCGCACCCGTGGGGTCGAGCGTCGCGGCGAACTTCTCCAGTACCGCGGCGTTCAGGTCGCCGAGCACCAGGTTGGCGCCGGCCGCGTGGAACTGGCGGGCCACCTCGCGGGCGATGCCGCCGCCCGCGCCGGACAGGAGGAGGGTGCGGCCCTCGAAGGGGCGGGCGTCAGCCCGCGGTGTCTGCTGCGTCTGCTGTGTGGTCGCTGTCATGGTCGTCCTCTGTGAACAGTTCGGGATGTCGGGCCAGTTCCAGCCGCGTGCGGCGGATGTGGCCGGTGAGAAAACGTTCGGCGTCGACGGTGTCGGCCCGCTTGATCGCGTCGATGATCAGGCGGTGCTCGGCGTGGATCAGTTCCCAGCCGCTGTCGCCCGCGAGCCGGGCGAAGGCGCGGCGGTAGTGCTGTGTGGTGTTCCAGAACCGGTCGACCATGGCGGTGATCTGGGCGACGCGGCATCCGGCGTAGGTGAGCAGGTGCAGACGGCCGTCGAGGGCCAGGAAGCGGTCCACGTCGGTGGTGAGCTCGATCTGCCGCGCGATCGTCTCCAGTTCGGCGACCTGCTCGGCGGTCAGGTTCGGAATGCTCTCGCCGAGGGCGAGCGGTTCCAGGCGTTCGCGGATCTTGTAGACGCCCTCGCACTCCGCCATGTCCATTCTGGAGACCCAGGCGCCACTGTTGGACTTCACGACGGTCAGGCCCTCGGCCGCCAGTATCCGCAGGGCCTCGCGTACGGGCAGCCGGCTGGCGCCGAGCTGCGCGGCGACCTGCTCCTGCATGATCCGTGCGCCGGGGCGCAGTTCACCGCTCAGGATGGCGGCACGCAGATGGTCCGCGACACGCTGGCTGGCGACGGCGGCACTGGATCCGGACGTACTGGACCCGGACGGGTCGGATCCGGTGGTCGGCTTGCGTGACATGGCTCTCCCTGGTGCGGTGTCTCGGCAGCGTGTTCAGACGGAAGGCTGCCACAGCCGTACCGGTGAGTCGGCTTCGTACTGCTTGCCATCCGGGTAGGAGACCAGCTCCAGCTGCATCCCCCAGGGAGCGAGGAAGTAGACCCAGCGCTGTCCCTCGCTCGGGCCGGAGCTGGCCGTGGGCTCGCCGAGGATCCGTACGCCGTGCCGCCGCAGATGCGCCACGGCGGCATCGAGGTCGGTGACGTAGAAGGCGAGGTGGTGGCCGCCGACGTCGCTGTTGCGCGGCGGTCGCGTCTCCTGTCCGGGGGCCTCGTACTCGAAGATCTCGAAGTTCGGACCGCCGGCGCACCGCAAGAAGCGCAGCTCGCGCATCACGGCGCGCGGGTGGACGCCGAGGTGGTCGCTCATCCAGGTGCCGTCGGAGCGGAACGGACCGAGCGAGTAGACGTGCTCGCAGCCGATCACCTCGACGAAGAACCGGGTCGCCTCTTCGAGGTCGGGAACGGTGAAGCCGATGTGTTCGACACCGGCCAGTCCGGGAAGTCCCTGCTCCCGTTCATCTGTGGAATGGATCCATCTATCCGCCATGCATCTCACATTGCGCCGCCATAGGTGCCGCAGTCAATGGATATTCCCGAAATCTGAACGTAACGTTCCGGTAACGAGGTATTGGCTATGGATCCATTCACTGCGACAGTGCTCACCGAATCACACAGGAGAGTGCTCATGCCCACACACCGGAAACTGGCCCCCGCCTCACCGTGGACCGAGGTGACGGCGACCAAGAAGGACTGGCACGGCGCGGACCCGCGGCTGCTGACCTCGATGTTCACCCAGACCCTGCTGATCAGGACCTTCGAGGAGTACGTCCTCGACCTCGCGGGCCAGGGGCTGGTCCATGGGCCGGCGCACTCCAGCATCGGCCAGGAGGGCGGCGCCGTCGGCTCCGTGCTCCCGCTGACCGGCGCGGACTTCGTCGGCGGCTCGCACCGGGGACATCACCAGTTCCTGGCCAAGGCATTGGGATACGTCGCGCCCGGCGGCATCGACCTGCGACGCCCCGTCGACGCGGAGGTGCGCACCGTGCTGCAGCGCAGCCTGGCCGAGATCTGCGGCCTGGCGAGGGGCTTCTGCCGGGGGCGGGGCGGATCCATGCATCTGCAGTGGCGCGAGGCCGGCGCCATGGGCACCAACGCGATCGTCGGCGGCGGCGTGCCGCAGGCGGCCGGGTTCGCCTGGTCGGCGCGGCAGGCCGGCACCGATGCCGTCTCGGTGACCTATTTCGGGGACGGCGCGGTCAACATCGGCTCCGTGCTGGAGACGATGAACCTCGCCGCCGCCTGGAAACTTCCGGTCTGCTTCTTCATCGAGAACAACAAGTACGCCGTCTCCACCCACGTGGACGAGGCGACGGCCGAGCCCCGGCTCTCGGCGCGCGGCCTGGGCTTCAACATCCCCAGCTGGCGCGTGGACGGCATGGATCCGCTCGCCGTGTACCTCGCCATGAGCGAGGCCGTGGACCACATGCGGGCCGGCCAGGGACCGACCATCGTCGAGGCCGAGGTCTACCGGTTCTTCCACCAGAACGGCCCGTTCCCGGGCAGCGCCTTCGGCTACCGCACCAAGGACGAGGAGAAGGAGTGGCGGGCCCGCGACCCGCTGGCCCTCGTCTCGCGGCAGCTCGTCGAGAACGGCGTCCTGAGCGCCGACGAGATCGAGGAGTGCACCGCACGGGCCAAGGCGGTCATGGCCGCCATCGGCGACGAACTGCTGGAGCCCGACCCCGACGGCAAGCCGGGCACCCGCCGCATCAGGCCCTCCGAATGGCCCGACCCGTCCTTCCGCGACGTCGGTGTGCGGGGCGACCTCAGCGAGTTCGACGACGTACGCATCGCCGACATCGGAACCGGCACCGACACCGGCACCGGACCGGATGCCTTCCAAGGGCGCCTGGAACAGCGGAAGTTCATCGACGTCGTGGCCGAGGTGATGAGCCGGCGCATGGCCGAGGACGCGTCGGTCGTCGTCATGGGTGAGGACGTGCACCGGCTCAAGGGCGGAACCAACGGCGCGACCAAGGGCCTGGCCGAGGCCCACCCCGACCGTGTCCTGGGCACGCCGATCAGCGAGAACGCCTTCGCGGGGCTGGCCGGCGGCATCGCGCTCGACGGCCGGTACAAGCCGGTGGTGGAGTTCATGTACGCCGACTTCATGTGGGTCGCGGCGGACCAGATCTTCAACCAGATCGGCAAGGCCCGGCACATGTTCGGCGGCGACGGACAGGGGTCCGGCGTCCCGCTCGTCCTGCGCAGCAAGGTCGCCATGGGCACCGGCTACGGCTCCCAGCACTCCATGGACCCGGCGGGAATCCTCGCCACGGCCCCCGGCTGGCGAATCGTCGCCCCGTCCACGCCCTTCGACTACGTGGGCCTGATGAACTCCGCGCTGACCTGCAAGGACCCGGTCGTCGTACTGGAGCACACCGACCTGTACAACTCGGTCGGTCCGGGCCCGGTGGACGATTTCGACTACTGCCTGCCCGTGGGCAAGGCGGCCGTGCGCCGCACCGGATCGCGGATCACCGTCGTGTCGTACCTCGCGATGACCAACTACGTCCTGGAGGCCGTCGAGCAGCTGGGCCTGGACGCCGAGGTCATCGACCTGCGCTGGCTGGACCGCGCCGGTCTCGACTGGGACACCCTCGGCGCGAGCATCCGCAAGACCAACAACGTGCTCATCGCCGAGCAGGGCCCCGTGGGCACCTCCTACGGCGGCTGGCTGTCCGACGAGATCCAGCGCCGCTACTTCGACTGGCTCGACCAGCCGGTGGAGCGCGTCCAGGCCGGCGAGTCCTCGCCCAGCATCAGCAAGGTGCTGGAGCGGGCGGCCATCGCACGGACCGAAGAGGTCGTGGCCGCGCTCCAGCGGGTCACCGGGAACTGACCCTCCCCGTACGAGAGAACACCCAGGAGGGTTGATCATGGCAGAACTGTTCCGAATGCCCGCCGTGGCCGCCGACGCGGCAACGGCCGTGCTGTCCGCCTGGCAGGTGGCGGAGGGGGCGTCGTTCACGAAGGACGACGCGCTGGTCTCCATCGAGACCGACAAGGCCGAGGTGGACGTCGCCGCCGAGCAGGACGGCGTACTTCTCAAGACGTTGTACGAGGCCGGTGTCGAGATCGAGGTCGGCGACCCGATCGCCGTGCTCGGCGCCGTCGGCGAGCAGGCCGGCGACCTCGACGCGCTGCTGGCGGAGCTCGGCGTCGGCGCGCCCGTCGCGGCCCCGAAGGCGGTGCGCCGGGACGTCCCGGAGGCGCCGGCCGCAGAGAGCCCGGCCGCTCCGGCGCCCTCGGCGTCCCCCTGCACCGGTGAGCCGGAGCGCGGCGGGCGCGTCTTCAGCAGTCCGCTGGCCCGCAGGCTGGCCCGGGAGGCGGGCCTCGACATCGAGTCCCTCACCGGCACCGGGCCCGGCGGCCGCATCGTCAGGCGGGACGTCGATGCCGCGGTCGCGGCCCGGCCGGCACCGGCGCCGGAGTCGGCCGTCGCCCCGGCCCCGGTCCCCCCGGCAGCCTGCGCCGTGCCGCAGGCCGCCGCCCCCGCCCACACCGGCGACCACGAGGACATCCCGCACAGCCGGATGCGCCGGGCCATCGCCAGGCGCCTGACGGAGAGCAAGCAGCACACCCCGCACTTCTATCTGCGGGCGACCTGCGCCGTGGACGAGCTGCTCGCCCTGCGGCAGCGGATCAACGCCGTCAGCCCGGTCAAGGTCTCGGTCAACGACCTGTTGATCAAGGCCGTCGCCACGGCACACACACAGGTGCCGGAGATGAACGCGGTGTGGCAGCCGGATGCCGTCCGCCGGTTCCGTACCGTCGACGTCTCGGTCGCCATCGCCACCGGGACGGGCCTGGTGACCCCGGTGCTGCGCGGGATCGAGAACCTGTCGGTGTCGGCGATCGCCACGCGGACCCGCGCGTACGCGGAGCAGGCGCGCTCCGGGGGGCTTCGGCCCGCCGACCTCGAAGGCGGATCGATCACCGTTTCGAACCTCGGTATGTACGGGGTCGAGGAGTTCGCCGCCATCATCAACCCGCCGCAGGCCGCGATCCTGGCCATCGGCGCCGCACGCGACGAGGCGGTGGTCCGCGACGGTGCGGTCATCGCGGCCAAGGTGCTCGGCGTGGTCCTGTCCGTGGACCACCGTCCGGTGGACGGCGCCGTGGCGGCGCGCTGGCTCGCGGCCTTCACCGAGGCCGTGGAGAACCCGGTCCGACTCGTCGTCTGAACCCACCCCGGCGGGAGGGGGGGGGGGGGGGGGGAAGCGGGGAGAAACCCTAGCCCCCCCCCCCCCCACAGTGTCTCCGAACCCCCCCCCTCTTTCCTGTTTTTTTCCCAGCGCCCTCCT